>NZ_PSTN01000012.1:0-112285 GCF_002930955.1 Rathayibacter sp. AY1A4
CCGGTACTAATAAGCCGATAACTTGATAATCACTACACTCATACTGTTGTAAAGGCTGGTAGGAGTGGTCAGAGATTGCTTGCGTCCACTTTGTGGTTCTCAGAAGACGGGCACCCCGCATCCTCCTTCGGGAGGAGCGGAACAATTGAATACACGCACGGCGTGTAACCCAGATTTGACCATGTGCCCTCGGGTGCGTGTGTCGCCAGGGTTACGGCGGCCATAGCGAGAGGGAAACGCCCGGTCACATTCCGAACCCGGAAGCTAAGACTCTCAGCGCCGATGGTACTGCAGGGGGGACCCTGTGGGAGAGTAGGACACCGCCGGACACCATTCACGATGGCCACCCAGAAATGGGTGGCCATCGCTGTTTAACCGGTCGGTCTCTGTTCGAGGAGGAACAGGGCCGGCTGGAGCGACGATGACCGTCGTCGCCCGACTCCGGAACGAGGAGCAGCGATGACTCAGCACGACCCGACGCCCTCTCCGGAATCGAGGCCGCTCCAGAACGGCTTCGACGTCGTGGAGGAACACGTCCTGTCAGACGAGCTCCTCCGGATCGAGCAGGCTGCGCTCAATGAGAGGGCAGCCGGATACGTCCAGCTGCAGGAGCAGCTGCGCATCCGACTCGAGAACGCGGACCGCGACCGATGACCGACGACTCGCGACTCGACTCGGCTCTCGCCGAGCGGGGCATCGCCCGGTCCCGCACCCATGCCGCTCGGATGATCGCCGACGGTCTGGTGACGGTGGACGGTGTCCCTGCACTGAAGCCCTCGATCCGCGTCCGCGACGATCAGGACGTCGCGGTCGCCGGCCTCGACCACTACGTCAGCCGGGCCGCCCACAAGCTGCTCGCCGCCCTCGACACCTTCGTGACGGTGCGAGTCGGCGGCCGGAACGCTCTCGACGTCGGGGCGTCGACGGGCGGGTTCTCGCAGGTCCTGCTCGAGCGCGGCGCCGCCTCGGTGATCGCCCTCGACGTCGGGCACGCGCAGCTCGCTCCCCGGATCCGGTCCGACGATCGCGTCCACGTGGTGGAGGGGTTCAATGCGCGGGATCTCACCGCCGCCCGGCTCGCCGAAGCCGCCAGGACCGAGATCGTGCCGGACCTGGTCGTGTCCGACGTTTCCTTCATCTCCCTGCGGATGGTTCTGCCTCCGGTCGCCGCCTCTGTGGATCCGCTCGCCGACTTCGTGGTGCTGGTGAAGCCGCAGTTCGAGGTCGGCCGCTTGGGAGTGCGGGAGGGGATCGTCCGGGATCCCGAGCTGCGTCGCGAGGCCCTCTCGGACGTCCTGTGGTCGGCGTGGGACCTGGGGCTCGGCGTCGTCGGGCTGGCCGAGTCGCCACTCCCGGGGGGCGCTGGGAATCGCGAGTATCTGGCGCACCTCCACCGCGACCGCGGAACGATTCCGACAGAATGGAGGGACGCGGTCACCGCGCTCACCACCGGGTGACGCGATCGTGTCCGCCGCTGTCGACCGACCAGAAGGACACACCCTCGATGCAGTCCCCTCGTGACGAGCGCAACATCCTCGTCGTCGCCCACACCGGACGGACGGACTCCCTCGATGCGGCGGTCCTCGTCGTCGAGCGTCTCCGGAACTCCGGCGCCCACCCCGTCCTCTGCGCCGACGACAAGGGCGACATCGTCGCGGTCGCTCCGGATCTGAGCGACGTCGCCGTGCTCGGGTCCGACGTGCCGCTCGAGTCCATCGAGCTCGTGTTCGTGCTCGGCGGGGACGGGACCATCCTCCGCGCGGCGGAGATCGTCCGGTCCGGGACGGCCCCTCTGCTCGGCGTGAACCTCGGCCACGTCGGGTTCCTCGCCGAGAGCGAGCGGGACGATCTCGACGACGCGGTCGCCCGTGCGCTCGACGGCGACTACGCGGTCGAGGAGCGGATGACCTTGCAGGTGCGCGTCAAGATCGACGAGGCCGTCGTCTACGAGACCTGGGCGCTCAACGAGGCCACCGTCGAGAAGGGCAGTCGCGAGCGGATGCTCGAGGTCATGGTGGGCGTCGACGGACGTCCGCTGTCGAGCTTCGGCTGCGACGGCATCGTCGTGTCCACTCCGACCGGTTCCACCGCTTACGCCTTCTCCGGGGGCGGCCCCGTCGTGTGGCCGACCGTCGAGGCGATGCTCCTCGTTCCGCTCAGTGCCCATGCGCTCTTCGCACGGCCCCTCGTCGTGGGTCCGTCGTCGAGCCTCGCCGTCGAGGTCAAGGAGAGGACCGACGGCGTCGGCGTCCTCTGGGCCGACGGCCGGCGCGCCTACGAGCTGCCGCCGGGAGCGCGCGTCGTCTACCGTCGCTCGCCCGTGCCCGTGCGCTTCGCGCGCCTGCACGACGCCCCCTTCACCGATCGACTCGTGCACAAGTTCGGTCTCCCCATCCGCGGATGGCGGGGGTCGGCGGAGACGGAGTAAGGCCCGATGCTCGAAGAGCTGCAGATCCGCGACCTCGGAGTGATCGCCGAGGCGACGCTCCCGCTCGGACCGGGCTTCACCGCGGTCACCGGCGAGACCGGCGCCGGCAAGACGATGGTGGTCACGGCGCTCGGCCTCGTGCTGGGCGCGCGCTCTGACGCGTCCGCGGTGCGCTCGGGAGCGAAGCAGGCCTGGGTGTCGGGGCGCTGGCTGGTCCCAGAGCGGGGCCCGGTCGCCGAGCGGGTCCACGACGCCGGCGGCGATCTCGACGGCCCGGAGCTGCTCCTCGCGCGCTCGGTCTCGGCGGAGGGACGCGGGCGAGCCGTCGTCGGCGGCCGGAGCGCACCGGTCAGCGTGCTGAGCGAGCTCGCCGATCAGCTGGTCGTCGTGCACGGGCAGTCGGACCAGATCCGCCTCCGCTCCGCCGCGGCGCAGCGTGAGGCGCTCGACCGGTTCGGCGGACCCGGTCTCGCCGACGCCCTCCGCGACTACGCGAGCGCCTTCGAGCGCTGGCGGGCCAACCGGGAGGAGCTCGACTCGCTCACCGAGGCCCGGGAGACGCGCGCCCGCGAAGCCGAACGGCTCCGCTCCGCCCTCGCCGAGATCGAGGTGGTCGCCCCCCAGCGCGGGGAGGACGTCGAGCTCGCGGCGCAGTCCGCCCGGCTCGGGAGCATCGAGCAGCTCCGGCTCGCCGCCGGCGAGGCCCGCGAGGCGATCTCGTCCGAGGAGCTGGACGGGCGGGACGCGCTCGGGCTCCTCGAGACGGCGCGGCGCGTGCTGGAGCGGGCGGCCGAGCACGACGCCGCCCTGCAGCCGACGGTCCAGACGCTCGGCGAGGCGGCGGTGCTCCTCGTCGACGCCGCCGGCGGGCTCTCCTCCTACCTGGCGGAGCTCGACCTCGACGGCGCGCACGACCTGGAGCTGATCGAGAACCGGCGGGCGGAGCTGTCTCTGCTCGCCCGCACCTACGGACCGACCCTGGACGACGTGCTCGACCTGGTGGACTCCTCCGGACTCCGCCTGCTCGAGCTCGACGGCGACGACGAGAGGATCGCGGCTCTCGAGGCCGACACCGCGGCCGACGCGGACCTCGTCGACCGCCTCGCGACCCGGCTGACCGAGCTGCGGACCGCGGCGGCCGCCGAGCTGGGGGAGCGGGTCAGCGACGAGCTCACCGCGCTGGCCATGGCGGATGCGCGCCTGCACGTGAAGGTGACGGCCGCGGGGGAGCCGAGCGTCCACGGGCGCGACTCCGTCGAGATGCTGCTCCAGCCGCACACCGGGGCCGCACCCCGGCCCCTCGCCCGCGGAGCCTCGGGAGGCGAGCTCTCGCGGGTGATGCTCGCGATCGAGGTCGTGGTCGCCGCCAACGACCCCGTGCCGACGTTCGTCTTCGACGAGGTCGACGCAGGGGTCGGCGGAGCGGCGGCGATCGAGATCGGCCGACGGCTCGCGCGGCTCGCCGAGACGTCGCAGGTCATCGTGGTGACCCACCTCGCGCAGGTCGCCGCATTCGCCACGAACCACCTCCGCGTCGAGAAGGGCTCGGACGGCGCGGTGACCTCGAGCGCCGTGACGCAGCTCGACTCCGAGGAGCGGGTGTCCGAGATGGCGCGCCTGCTCTCGGGGCTCACCGACTCCGCCAACGCTCTCGCTCATGCGCGGGAGCTCCTCGAATCGAGTCGGCGGGGCTGATCGCGAGCGGCCCGGGACGACATCGATCCGTCCCGGGCGGTCCGCCGCCGCCGTTCTGCTGTTACGGTGGAACCCCGTGGTGGACTTTACGAACGCGGGCCTTTCCTCTTCTTCTCCCTCGGATCCCGAGGGCTCCTCCGGGTCCTCGACCCGGAACGCTTCGACGGCCGGGCAGGACGCCCCCTCGAAGATCACGAAGCACATCTTCGTCACCGGCGGTGTCGTCTCCTCGCTCGGCAAGGGACTCACGGCCGCGAGCCTGGGCAACCTGCTGACCGCGCGCGGGCTGCGCGTCGTCATGCAGAAGCTCGACCCGTACCTCAACGTGGACCCGGGGACGATGAACCCGTTCCAGCACGGCGAGGTCTTCGTGACCGACGACGGCGCCGAGACCGATCTCGACATCGGCCACTACGAGCGCTTCCTCGACATCAACCTGAACCAGGCCGCGAACGTCACGACCGGCCAGATCTACTCGCGGGTCATCGCGCGGGAGCGCGCCGGCGAGTACCTCGGCGACACGGTCCAGGTCATCCCGCACATCACGGACGAGATCAAGCGGCGCATGCGCCTCCAGTCGGAGGACGACCCGCAGCCGGACGTCATCATCACCGAGATCGGCGGCACCGTCGGCGACATCGAGAGCCAGCCGTTCATCGAGTCGGCCCGCCAGGTCCGCCACGAGCTCGGCCGCCGCAACGTCTTCTTCGTGCACGTCTCGCTGGTGCCCTTCATGGGCGCCTCCGGCGAGCAGAAGACCAAGCCCACCCAGCACTCCGTCGCGGCGCTGCGCTCGATCGGCATCCAGCCGGACGCGCTGGTGCTGCGGAGCGACCGGCCCGTGTCGGAGTCGAACAAGCGCAAGATCGCGCTGATGTGCGACGTCGACGAGCAGGCCGTGGTCAACGCCAAGGACGTCGCGTCGATCTACGAGATCCCGCAGATGCTCAACGAGCAGGGCCTCGACGCCTACATCATCGACCAGCTGGGCCTCCCGGCCGGCGAGGTCGTCTGGGACGGCTGGTCGCGACTGCTCGAGGCCGTGCACGAGCCCAAGCACGAGGTCACCATCGGCCTGGTCGGGAAGTACATCGACCTGCCCGACGCCTACCTCTCCGTGACGGAGGCTCTGCGAGCCGGCGGCTTCGCGCAGCAGACGAAGGTCGCCATCCGCTGGATCGCCTCCGACGGGCTCGAGGACCCCGAGGCTGCGGCCAAGGCGCTCTCCGAGCTCGACGGCATCTGCGTGCCCGGCGGCTTCGGCATCCGCGGCATCGAGGGCAAGCTCGGCGCGCTGCGCTTCGCGCGGGAGAACGGGATACCGACCCTCGGGCTCTGCCTCGGCCTGCAGTGCATGGTCATCGAGTACGCCCGCAACGAGGCCGGCCTCGAGGGGGCCTCGTCGTCGGAGTTCGACCCGGAGACGGAGTTCCCCGTCATCGCGACGATGGCCGAGCAGGTCGAGATCCTCGCGTCCGGGGACATGGGCGGCACGATGCGCCTCGGCCTCTACACGGCCGAGCTCGCCGAGGGCTCGATCGTCGCCGAGGTGTACGGCGCACCTGAGGCTGCCGAGCGCCACCGTCACCGCTACGAGGTCAACAACCGCTACCGCGACCGGATCGCCGAGGCGGGGCTCCGGTTCTCGGGCCTCTCGCCCGACGGCCACCTCGTGGAGTACGTCGAGCTGCCCCGCGAGAAGCACCCCTACTACGTGGGCACGCAGGCGCACCCGGAACTCCGCTCGCGCCCGAACGCCGCGCACCCGCTCTTCCGCGGCCTCGTGACCGCCGCCCTCGAGCGCCAGGAGGCCTCGCGCCTCTTCCCGGCATCGGAGGCGGGCGCCGATGAGTGAGCCGCTGTCGGACGAGCTCGTCGAGCCGGAGGTCCTGACCAGTGAGCGCGTCTTCGACGGGATGGTCTGGGGCGTCCGCGCGGAGACGTTCCGCTACGGCGGCGGCGAGCTGCGCCGGGAGTTCCTCGATCACACGGGAGCCGTCGCGGTGCTGGCCCTCGACGACGAGGACCGCGTCGCCCTGATCAAGCAGTACCGGCACCCGGTCCGCACCCGCGAGTGGGAGATCCCGGCCGGCCTGCTCGACGTCGAGGGCGAGGATCCGCTGGTCGCCGCTCAGCGGGAGCTGGGCGAGGAGACGGACCTGCAGGCCGAGCGCTGGGACCTGCTCTCGGAGTTCGCGACCTCGCCGGGCGGCAGCGACGAGGTCATCCGGATCTACCTGGCCCGCGGGCTCTCGTCCACAGGCTCCGCCTTCGACCGCGAGGCGGAGGAGGCCGACATGGAGCTGCGGTGGGTGCCGCTGGACGAGGCGGTCGAGGCGGTCCTCGCCCGCCGGGTGCAGAACCCCTCGCTGACGATCGCGGTGCTCGCGGCGCACGCGTTCCGCTCGCGCGACTGGGACGGGCTGGGCGACGCGTCCTCGCCGTGGACGCGCCACCCGCGGGTCCGCCACCCCCGGGGGTGAGCCCCCGCGCCTGCGCCGAGGCGTACCTCCGGCAGGCGAGCGTGGAGCGCGGGCTCTCGGCGCACACGCTCGCGGCCTACCGGCGCGACCTGGAGCTCTACCTCGGCTGGCTCGAGGAGCGCGGGACCGTCGATCTGGCGCAGCTCGGACGGGTCGACGTGGGGGAGTTCTCCTCCTGGCTGGCCGCACACCCGGAGCGGCCGCTCGCGGCGAGCTCGCGCGCACGGATCCTCTCGAGCGTCCGAGGGCTGCACCGCTTCGCCCTCGAGGAGGGGGTCGTCGCGGACGACGTGGCCCGGGACGTGGTGCCGCCGAAGATCCCGATGACCCTGCCGAAGGCGGTCACGGTCGAGCAGATGGCGGCACTGCTCGACGCGGCGCGCGGCGAGGAGCTCGCGGACCTGCGGGACCGGGCCCTGCTGGAGCTGCTCTACGCGACGGGCGCGCGCATCTCGGAGGCGGTGGACCTGAACGTCGACGACGTGGTCGCCGCGGAGGTGGTGCGGCTGACGGGCAAGGGGTCCAAGCAGCGGATGGTGCCGCTCGGCCGCTTCGCCCGCGAGGCGGTCGACGAGTACCTCGTCCGTGCGCGGCCCGAGCTCTCGCGGAGGGGGCGCGCGACGCCGGCGCTCTTCCTGGGGGTCCGCGGGAGCCGCCTGTCGCGGCAGAGCGCCTGGCTGGTCATCCGCGCCGTCGCCGAGAAGGCCGGGCTGGACCGGGAGATCTCGCCGCACACCTTCCGGCACTCCTTCGCGACCCACCTGCTCGCGGGCGGCGCCGACGTCCGCGTGGTGCAGGAGCTCCTCGGGCACGCCTCGGTGGCGACGACGCAGATCTACACACTGGTGACGGCGGACACGCTCCGGGACGTCTACACGTCCGCGCACCCGCGAGCGCGGCGCTAGAGCCGCGGCCCCGCGCGGCGGGGCGCGGCGGCCGAGGAGCGGGGCGCCGGTACACTCGTCGGAGGCCGCGCGGGAGCGCACGCCGCCACGGAAGCGAGGACGACGCAGGTGACACGCAAGACGGACGACAAGGCCGAGCTCACCGGTCTCGAAGCCCCGACGCTCGGCCCGACCGGCCGCCCCCTGCGCGACTTCCCGCTGCCGGTGGAGCTCACCGGTCACGGCCCCGCCCGGATCATCTCGCTCTGCAACCAGAAGGGCGGCGTCGGCAAGACGACGACGACCATCAACCTGGGCGCGACCCTCGCCGAGTACGGCCGCCGCGTGCTGGCCATCGACTTCGACCCGCAGGGCGCCCTCTCGGCCGGCCTCGGGGTCACCACCTACGACGCCATCACGATCTACGACCTGCTCCTCGGCACCGTGAAGGACCCGGCCGAGGCGATCCGGAGGACCCGCGTGCCGGGCCTGGACGTCATCCCGGCCAACATCGACCTCTCCGCCGCCGAGGTCCATCTCGTCAACGAGGTCGCGCGCGAGCAGATCCTCGCCCGCGTGCTCCGCAAGGTGAGCGCGGACTACGACGTCATCCTGATCGACTGCCAGCCCTCGCTGGGTCTGCTCACGGTCAACGCGCTCACCGCGAGCCACGGCGTCCTCATCCCGCTCGAGTGCGAGTTCTTCGCGCTGCGAGGCGTCGCCCTGCTGATCGAGACGATCGACAAGGTCCGCGACCGGCTCAACCCGGTGATCGAGCTCGACGGCATCCTGCCCACGATGTACGACTCCCGCACCCTGCACTCGCGTGAGGTGCTCGACCGGGTGGTCGACGCCTTCGGCGACAGCGTGCTCGAGACGGTGATCGGCCGCACGGTGAAGTTCCCGGACGCCAGCGTGTCCGGCGTCCCGATCACCCAGTTCGCGCCCGAGCACAACGCCGCGAAGGCGTACCGCAAGCTCGCCAGGGAGCTGATCTCGCGTGGCGCGGTCGCCTGAGGTCCTCCTCGAGGAGCGCGCCGCTCCCACCGGGTTCCACCTCGCGCTGACCAACTTCGAGGGTCCGTTCGACCTCCTGCTGAGCCTCATCGCGAAGCAGCAGGTCGACATCACCGAGATCGCGCTGAGCGCCGTGACGGACGAGTTCCTCTCGTACCTGCACGGGATCGACTCGCTCGAGGGGCTGGATCGCGCGTCGGAGTTCCTCGTCGTCGCCGCGACTCTCCTCGACCTGAAGATCGCCGGACTCCTGCCTCAGGGCGAGCTCGTGGACGCCGAGGACGCGGCGCTGCTGGAGGCGCGAGACCTGCTGTTCGCCCGGCTCCTGCAGTACCGCGCCTTCAAGCAGGTGTCGTCGTGGTTCGCCGAGCGGATCGCGATCGAGACCGCCCGCCACGTGCGGGACGTGCCTCTGGAGGAGGAGTACCGGTCCGCGAAGCCGGAGCTCGTCTGGACCCTGTCGCCCGCCGACTTCGCCGCCCTCGCGACCGTCGCCCTCGCTCCGCGCGAGCTGCCGACGGTGGGCCTGGACCACCTGCACGCCCCGCAGATCAGCATCCGGGAGCAGGCCGCGCACGTCGTGGCGATGCTGCGCGCCCGCGGGAGGGCCACCTTCGGCGAGCTGATCGCGGACGCCGACGAGAAAGGCGTGATCGTCGCGCGCTTCCTGGCCGTGCTCGAGCTCTACCGGCACGCCGCGATCTCGTTCGACCAGCCGGAGCCGCTCGGCGAGCTCACGCTGCGCTGGGTCGCCGAGCAGTGGAGCGATGCGAGCCTCGCCGCGCTCGGAGCCGACTATGACTCCTGACGCCGGCCCCGGGACCGTCGCCTTCGAGATCGACCGGGCGATCGAGGCGATCCTGATGGTCGCGGACGAGCCGCAGCCGCTCGCCTCCCTCGCGACCGCGCTGTCGAGGCCGATCGCCGTGGTCCGCCAGTCGATCGAGCGCCTGGTCGCCGACTACGACGGCGCCGACGGAGCGATCCGCCGGGGCTTCGAGCTGCGCGAGGTCGGTGCCGGCTGGCGGATCTACGTGCGCCGCGAGTACGACCCGGTGGTCAAGGACTTCGTCCTGACGCAGAACCCGACGCGGCTCTCGCAGGCGGCGCTCGAGACGCTCGCCGTGATCGCCTACAAGCAGCCGGTCTCACGCGGTCAGGTCGCGCAGATCCGCGCGGTCAACGTCGACTCCGTCGCGCGCACCCTCCTCGGCCGCGGCCTCATCGCGGAGGTCGGCCACGACCCCGAGACGGGCGCGGTCCTCTACGGCACCACCGAGCAGCTGCTCGTGCACCTCGGCCTCACCTCGCTCGACGAGCTGCCGAAGATCTCCCCCCTACTGAGCGACGGAAGAGACGGATTCGATGAGCGCGCCTGACAGCGGCCCCGACGGCGAACGACTGCAGAAGGTCCTCGCGGCAGCGGGGGTCGCCTCCCGACGAGTGGTCGAGGAGATGATCGTGGCGCGGCGGATCCGCGTCAACGGCGAGGTGGCGGACGAGCTCGGCCGCCGCATCGATCCGGCAACCGACCGGATCGAGGTCGACGGGGTCGCGGTGCAGCTGGACACCTCGCGCCGCTACGTCATGCTCAACAAGCCGATCGGCGTCGTCAGCTCGCTGGCGGACGAGAACGGACGCACCGACCTCAGCCTCTACACGAAGAACTTCGAGGAGCGGCTGTTCAACGTCGGGCGCCTCGACGCCGAGACCTCGGGCCTGCTCGTGCTGACCAACGACGGCGAGCTCGCCCACGTCCTCGCGCACCCGTCGTTCGGAGTGACGAAGACCTACATCGCGAAGGTGCACGGGCAGGTCCTCCCGCAGACGATCGCGACGCTGACCTCCGGGATCGAGCTCGACGACGGACCGGTGGCCGCCGACAAGGCGCGTCTCCTCGGCCGGCCGGAGGGCCGCTCGAACGCCTCGCTCGTCGAGATCACCCTGCACTCCGGTCGCAACCGGGTCGTCCGCCGGATGATGGCGGCGGTCGGCCACCCGGTGATCGAGCTCGTCCGGCGCCAGTTCGGGCCGCTGCACCTGGGCACCCTGCGCTCGGGCGATCTGCGCGACCTGACCCGGGAGGAGCTGGGCGCGCTGCTCACGATCGCGCGGCAGGGCGGCGAGGCGGTGGCGGCCGCTCCCGCGGTCCCCTCGAAGAAGGCGAGCGCGGGTGCGCGGCGGCCCCGGCCTGACAGCGGCGAGCGCGTCGCCCCGGCGGAGCGCGGCTCGGCCGGGCGATCCTCGGATCGCGGCGGATCGTCCGGACGGTCGTCCGACCGCGGCGGCTCGGCGGGACGGTCGTCCGATCGCGGCGGCTCCTCCGCCGGCGGCGGGCGGAGCGACGGTCCTCCGCGCCGGTCCGGCGCCGACAAGCAGCGCCGCGCCGATCGCTAGGCTGTCGGGGTGAACGAGCTCCTGCACCCCGCGCCGCCCGCGATGCGGACGACCGGGACGGTGCGGGTGGTCGGCTCCGGACTGCTCGGCGCCTCCATCGGCCTCGGCCTCGCCTCCCGCGGGATCGACGTCGTCCTCGACGACGCCTCGCCCGCGAGCCTCTCCCTCGCCATCGACTACGGGGCCGGCCGCGCCGCCTCCGCCGACGACCGGCCCTCCGTCGTCGTCGTCTGCGTCCCCCCTGACGTCACCGCGAGCGTCGTCGAGCGCGAGCTCGCGGCGCACCCCGGAGCCGTCGTCACCGACGTGGCGAGCGTCAAGACCCAGCCGCTGCGCGAGCTGCGCTCCCGCGGCGTCGACCTCGCCCGCTACATCGGCTCGCACCCGATGGCCGGCCGCGAGCGCGGCGGACCGGTCGCCGCGCGGGGAGACCTCTTCGTCGGCAGACCCTGGGTGATCTGCCGCGACGGCGAGACCGCGCCCGACGCGCTCGCAAGGGTGGAGGGCCTCGCTCTCGACCTCGGCGGCACCATCGTCGAGATGGACCCGGAGGAGCACGACCTCTCGGTCGGCCTCGTCTCGCACGCCCCGCAGGTGATCTCGTCACTGCTCGGCCAGCGCCTCCTCGACGCCCCGAACGCGGCGCTCCGCCTCGCCGGGCAGGGCGTCCGCGACGTCTCGCGCCTGGCGGCCTCGGCCCCCGAGCTCTGGATGCAGATCCTGGCCGCGAACCGCGAGCACGTCGTCGCGGTGCTCGACGCCTTCCGCGACGACGTCGCTGCGGTGGCCGACGCGCTCCGCGACCTCGAGGCGCCCGGCTCGCGCCGCGTGCTCGCCGAGCACCTCGCCGCGGGCAACGCCGGAGTGGCGCGCCTGCCCGGCAAGCACGGCCAGGACCAGCGCTTCTCGACCCTGATCGTCCTCGTCGACGACTCTCCCGGAACCCTCGCGCGGCTCCTGGTGGAGATCGGCGAGGCGGGCGTCAACCTCGAGGACGTGCGCCTCGAGCACGCGCAGGGGCGTCGAGTGGGTCTCGCCGAGATCTCGGTGGTGCCCGAAGCGGTCGCGCCGCTGACCGAAGAACTGACCATACGCGGCTGGAGGATCGCCGGATGAGCACCGAGCAGAACAGGCAGGAGGGCGGCCTGAACAGGATGACGCCCGCCCGCCGGGCACAGCAGAGCATCCCGGAGGACGGGGGCGCGGCTCCCGAGCGCGAGGCGCGCTCCGAGGCCGCCGAGCAGGGCGACTTCGGCGAGGCCGTCGTGGTCGCCATCGACGGCCCGGCCGGCAGCGGCAAGTCCAGCGTGTCGAGGGCTGCCGCCCGCCGCCTCGACTTCGAGTTCCTCGACACGGGAGCGGCCTACCGCGCGCTCGCCTGGCACGGGCTCGACCGCGGCCTCGACTTCGAGGACCAGGACGCGATCGTCGACGCGCTCGACGGCTTCGACTACTCCATCGGCACCGACCCCGAGTCGTACTCGGTGTGGGTCGGTCCGACCGAGGTGACCGCCGCCATCCGCGAGCCCCGGGTGACCGCGCGCGTCTCGGCCGTGGCGAAAGTCCCCGAGGTCCGTCGGAGGATCACCCTGCTGTTCCGGAGGATCATCGGCGAGACGCGCCGGGAGGGCATCATCGTCGAGGGCCGCGACATCACGACGGTCGTCGCACCGACCGCTCCGGTCCGGATCCTGCTGACGGCGAGCGAAGAGGCTAGAATGGCCAGGCGTTCGCGCGAGGTCACCACGGAATCCGCCGAGGCGACGGGTCAGGCGCTGCGGTCGAGGGACCGCGCCGACTCGCAGGTGGTCGACTTCATGAACGCCGCAGAAGGAGTCACTCTTCTCGACTCCACTCATCTCGACTTCGAGCAGACCGTCGACGCGGTCGTCGCCGAGGTCCGAACTTCGAGAGCAAGGGCCGGTCATGGCACAGGACACGCACGTCGGTGACGACGAGCTGAACTTCGGAGACGACGACCTCGTCGAGCGCCTCGGCGACCTCGACGAGCAGCTCGCCTCCTCACGCGCGCAGGCGCTCCGGAGCGGACTCGAGGACTACGACCTCGACGAGGAGGACCTCGACCTCCTCGAGTTCGCCGGGGAGGACTCGGACGAGGTCCGCTACCTCCCCGCCCTCCCGGTCGTGGCGATCGTGGGCCGCCCCAACGTCGGCAAGTCCGCGCTGGTGAACCGCATCCTCGGCCGCCGCGAGGCCGTCGTCGAGGACACCCCGGGCGTCACGCGCGACCGCGTGTCCTACAAGGCGGAGTGGATCGACCGGGCGTTCACCATCGTCGACACCGGCGGCTGGGAGCCCGACGCCCGCGGCATCGACGCCTCCGTCGCCATGCAGGCCGAGATCGCCATCGACCTCGCCGACGCCGTCATCTTCGTCGTCGACGCGAACGTCGGCGCGACCGCGACCGACGAGCACGTCGTGAAGCTGCTGCGCAAGACGAAGAAGCCGGTCTTCCTCGCCGCCAACAAGGTGGACGACGCCCGCCAGGAGCCGAACGCCGCCTCGCTGTGGTCGCTCGGCCTGGGCGAGCCCCGCCCCGTCTCGGCCGTCCACGGCCGCGGCGTCGCCGACCTGCTCGACGCGGTGCTCGAGAAGCTGCCTCTGGAGTCGGCCGTCGCCAAGCGCGAGGTCGGCGGACCGCGCCGCGTCGCGATCCTCGGCCGCCCGAACGTCGGCAAGTCCAGCCTGCTCAACAAGGCCGCGGGGGAGGAGCGGGTCGTCGTCAACGAGCTCGCCGGCACCACGCGCGACCCGGTCGACGAGCAGGTCGAGATCGCCGGCAAGGTCTGGCGCTTCGTCGACACCGCGGGCATCCGCCGCCGCGTGCACCTCCAGCAGGGCGCCGACTTCTACGCGTCGCTGCGCACCTCGACGGCGCTCGAGAAGGCCGAGGTCGCCGTCGTCGTCCTCGACGTCTCGCAGCCGATCTCGGAGCAGGACGTCCGCATCATCGACCTGGTGCTGGAGTCGGGCCGGGCGCTCGTGCTCGCCTTCAACAAGTGGGACCTCCTCGACGACGAGCGCCGCCGCTACCTCGAGCGCGAGATCGAGACCGACCTCGCCCACGTGGCGTGGGCGCCCCGCGTCAACATCTCGGCCCGCACCGGCCGCCACCTCGAGAAGCTCGTGCCGGCGCTCGAGCTCGCCCTCGAGTCGTGGGACACGCGCATCCCGACGGGCAAGTTCAACGCGTTCCTCGCCGAGCTCACCGCGGCGCACCCGCACCCCCTCCGCGGAGGCAAGCAGCCCCGCGTGCTCTTCGGCACGCAGGCCTCGTCGCGCCCGCCGACATTCGTCCTCTTCACGACCGGGTTCCTCGACCCGGGCTACCGCCGCTACATCGCGCGCCGCCTGCGCGAGATCTACGGCTTCCAGGGTTCGCCGGTGAACGTCAACATGCGCGTCCGCGAGAAGCGCGCGCGCTGAGCGCAGCCGCACCGTGTCCGGCCCGTGGGAGCTCCTCCCGCGGGCCGTCCGCGTCTCCGGGAGGAGCGGTCGTCGAGTCGAGGGGCGGATGCCGCTCCGATGCGGCTCGATCGAGCGGGTCGGCCTCGTCGCGAGCGGGAGTGACGGGCGGCGCGGTGCTGCCGAAGGCCCAGCGGCCTCCCTCGAACCGAGCGGTCGTCTCTCCGAGCGGGCGTCGGCAGGGCCGGGAGGCCGATCAGTCGCCCGTGGCGAAGGGCCACCACGGCGGCAGGAGCCGTCGGTAGGCGGCGAGGTAGCTCCCGGGATCGCGGGGCTCGGGCAGGCGGAGCCACTGCTCCATCAGGCCGACGGAGCCCGCCGCGAGGAACGAGGCCGTCGCGTCCTCGAGGAACCCGAGCGGTGCTTCCGCGGCCGGGACGTCGAGGATCCCGGTGTCGAGCGTCGCGGAGACGGCGGTGCGGAAGTGCCCCGCGAGCATCGCGCGGAGGCCCGAGTCGCCGCCGGGGGCGTCGAAGGCGCGGAGGTAGAGGTCGCGGTGGCCGTCCAGGTGGCCGAGGACGCGGGAGGTGCCCTCGCGGATGCTCGCGTCGGTCGCGGCGCCGCTCCGGAGCTGCTGCAGGTAGCCCTCGCGGATCGCGTCGAGCTCGTCCTGCAGGGCGGCGCAGAGCAGTTCTGCGGCGGAGGAGGCGTGGGCGTAGAAGGTGGAGCGGTTCACGCCGGCGAGATCCGTGATCTCGGAGACGGTGAGGGTGGCGACGTCGCGGCCGGTCGCGAGTTCGATGATGGCCCGGTGCAGGGCCACCTGTGATCGCTTCTGCCGCGCATCCACTGCTGACGCCTCCCGAGCTGCCGACGGCGCGTCGACCCGTGCCGACGCGTTCCGCGCAGCGAGTCTACGGGGCCCGCTCGTTTTCACTTCCGGCGTCGGCATCCGCTAAGGTAGTCGAGTTGCCCGGGCCTCGGCCCGGTCTGCCACGGGCTGTGGCGCAGCTTGGTAGCGCACTTGACTGGGGGTCAAGGGGTCGCAGGTTCAAATCCTGTCAGCCCGACGGAAAGCCCTGATGAGACCACTGGTCGTCGTCAGGGCTTCCGTCGTTTCCGGGCCTCGTCGTGAGGCTACGGGCCGCTCACCGGAGCGCTGCGGCGACCTCGGCGAAGGCCTCGCGACGTCGGGCGGAGCGCGCCTCCCGCTCGGCGGGATCCCGTGCCCAGAGCGCCTGTCGTGACGGGTGGAAGGTGCGGATCACCGTGAGGCCGCGCTCGCGCTCGATCGCCGGGTGCCGCCTGAGGAGGCGCCGCCAGCCGTGATCGGCGTCGCCGCCCTGCAGGAGGACCACCTCGACGTCGGGGGCGAGCGCGAGCAGATGCAGGACGGTCTCGACGCCGGCGTCGAGCTGCTCGGCGTTCGGCGCCTGGTTGATGTACCAGGGGTAGGCGTTCCACGGCAGCAGGTCGACGGGAGCGAGGCCCACCTCGTCCATCAGCCCGGCCATGAGCTCGGCCGTCGGGTCGTCGTTCTCGGTGCAGAGGAAGCCGCTTCCGACGCCGTCCTGAGTGGCGGGGCCGGGATCGCGGAGGACGCTGAGCACGCGCGCCTCCACTCCGCCGTGCAGGGGAGCGACGTAGGGCAGCCAGCCGCGTCCGTAGGGGTTCCGCAGCTCGTCGACCCAGCGGTTCACGGGAGCCACGTGCGGTGCGTAGCGCTGCTCCCACTGGGCGCGGCGGAAGGAGAGGTCGGCCATGGAACGGGGCATGTCCGCACCCTAGAGGGTCACCGGGGCGGCGCGGCACCCTTCCTGGTCGTCGGCCGTGCCGGCGGCGTCCGGACTGAGAAGCCGGAGCGGCACGCACGGCGTCTCCCCGACCGCCCGCAAGGGCGGCGGCAGGCCGGCTCCCTAGCGTCGGTGGACGTGACCCACTCCGCTCCGCTCGCCCGCTGGTGGCGCGAACCCTGGTGGGCGCGGCTCACCCTCCTCGCGATCCTGTGCGGATCGACGGTCCTCACCGGCTGGAATCTCGCCCGGGGCGGAGACGCCGTCTTCTACGAGGCGGCGGCACGGTCGATGTCGGAGTCGTGGCACGCGCTGGCGTTCGGAGCCTTCGATCCCGCCGCCACGGTGACGCTGGACAAGCTGGCGGGGTTCGCGGTGCCGCAGGCGCTGAGCATCCGACTGTTCGGCATGTCGACGTCGTCGATCGCGCTGCCGCAGCTGATCGAGGGGCTGATCACGGTCGCGGCGTGCTCGGTCGTCGGGCTCCGGTGGGGCGGCCGGGGGCTCGGGCTGGTCGCGGCGGCAGCGGCGGCGAGCACGCCGATCTTCGTGTCGATGTTCGGGCACCCGATGGAGGACGGCCTGCTGACGGCAGCGCTCGCCGTCGCGCTGATGTGGTGGCAGCGCGCGGTGCTGACGGAGCGGTGGTGGCCTCTCCTGTTGGCCGGGCTGTCCATCGGGATCGGCTTCCAGGCGAAGATGATGCAGGCCTGGTTCGTCCTGCCGGCGCTCGTGGTGGCGACTCTCGTCGGGGTGCACGGGTGGCGCCGAGCCCTCGCCTGGGCGGGCGGGCTCCTGGCCGTCGCGGTGGGCGCCTCCGTGGCGTGGACGGTCGCGATCCAGGCGGTGCCCGCGGGCGGCCGGCCGTACATCGACGGGTCGACGGGGAACGACGTGCTCGCGATGGTGTTCGGATTCAACGGGCTCGACCGGCTGATCTCGGGCGCGGTGCCCGGCGCCGTCGTCGCATCCGCCCACGTCGCGGCGATGGGCGGAGCCGCCGGATCGTCGCCGGTGAAGCTGCTGCTCGCGCAGTACGCGACGCAGGTCGGTTGGCTGTATCCCGCGGCGCTCGCCGGGCTGGTGCTCGGCGCGGTGCGCTGGTGGCCGCGGCGGGAGAGGCGGGGAGACGCGCGCGGTGCCTTCGCCCTCCTGGTCTGCCTCGCGGTGTGGCTGGTGACGGCGGCGGGCGTGCTCTCGGTGGCGACGGTGCCGCACACGGCGTACGTCGCAGCGATCGGAGTGCAGCTGGCGCTCCTCGCGGCGCTGGGCTGGGCGGAGGCGGTGCGGCTGCTCGCGTCGACCCGGGTCGGCGCGCGGCTGGTGCTGCCGCTCCTCCTGGTCGGGCAGACGGCGTGGAGCGCGGCGCTCGCCGTGGGCGGGCAGCTGCCGTCGGTGCTGGGCCTGCCGCTCGCGGCGCTCGCCGGAGCAGGGCTCGTCGTGGTCGCGGTGGCGGCCCGGTGGAGTAGGGGCGGTGCGGCGGCGAGCAGAGGCGCGGCCCGGCATCGTTCGATCGCGCTCGCAGCGGCCGTCGTGATCCTGGCAGGGCCGATCGCGTTCAGCCTCCAGGTGCTCGACGCGTCCCTCGACGGGTCGGGCGGGGACGCGCTCGTCGGCCTGCGCTTCCCGCAGAGGGCCGAGACCTCGGCTCCGTTCGCGGTCTCGTCGCCGGACGCGGTCGGCGGGCACGACTCGATGACCGCCGACGAGACCGCACTGGTCGCCGCTGCTCGTGCCGCCGGCGGCGGGGTGGACGGAGCGCCCCTGTTCCTCACCGACTCCTGGGCGATCTCGGCGCCGATCATCACGGCGACCGGCGCGAGCGTGCTCACCGACGGCGGCTACTCCGGCCAGGCGCGGGTCTTCACCGAGCAGGACGTCGCCGGGATGATCGCGGCAGGACGCACGCCTCTGCTGGTTCTGAAGAACTCGGCGCCACCGACCGAGTCGGTGCGGAAGGCCGTGGTGGCGGACGGATGCACACAGCTGCAGGAGTGGGGGCCGGCGGCGACGGAGTCGGGAGAGCACGCCTCCGCGGTCACCGGGTTCTCGTTGTGGCGGTGCGTGGCGATGCCGCACGGCTCGGCGGGCGGGGTGTCGGGTGCCGGCCAGTGACGCCGTAGGGCAGTTCTCGCCTGGACGAGATCGGCTCCCGCCGGAACGATCGCCCTCGTCCTTGCGCTCGACGGGTCAGGCCAGGCCGAGGAGGTCGAGCGTCCAGGCGTGAGCGAGGACGTTCTCCTGGTGGGACTCCTCGGGCGTCAGTCCGCTGAGGTGACCGCCCGAGGTCGCACGGAGGACGACGTGCGCGGGATCGTCGCGCTCAGCCACTGCCCGGTAGGCGCTTGCGAATTCCGCGATCGCCGACGCGTCGACTCGGGCATCGCGGAGACCGGCTCGAATCCACGCGCGCGGAAGCGGTCGGCTCCGCCCCACCATTGTGGCGATCGTCGCGAGTGGAGAGAGCCCGCTCGCGAGGATCCAGTCAGGGTCACCGAACTCCTCACGGTCGGACGCCGCCGCGGCTGCGGAGCGATCATCGAGCGCGCCGACGGGATCGAGGAAGGGATGCACGAGGTGGAGGCCACGGAGTTCTGCGGGGCGACGGAGGCAGACCGTCGCAGCGACCAGCGCGCCCGCGCTCGCCGCGGTGAGAAGGAGCCGGTGCGAGTCGATCCCTGGAAGCTCACGAAGCAACGCCAGGCAGGCGAGGAGGTCCTCGATCGGGCGCTCGCGGCCGAGGCCGGTCGCCTGCCGATGCCACTCCGGGCCGTTCTCTCCGCCCCCGCGGACATGGCAGTAGGCGATCGCGGCTCCGCGCGCGAGGAGGTCGTCCGTGAAGGGATCGAACGGCCCCTCGAGGCTGATGCCGTAGGCGCCGTAGACGTGGACGACGACGGGACAGCTGTCGGCGCCGTCAGGAGTCATCAGGGTGAGCGGGACGAGGGTGCCGTCCCGGCTCGGCGCAGTGAGTGACGTGACCTTCATCCGTTCTGTGACCTCGGTGGCGAGTGCCTTACCCGATACAGGGGTGACGCAGTGGGCGCGGTGAGCAGGGGAGGAGACGAGCATGATCGGGTGGCGGGTGATCGGATCGACGGCGGGAACAAGGGTCCCGGCCGCCGGCGCGAGCCAGAGCGCGTCTGCCCCGCCGCCGGGCAGCCACACCGCTCTCCTGCCGGACGACCGACCGAGTACGAAGAGCTCACCCTGGGCCTCCTGCAGGTGCTCCGCCTGAAGGGCCTTCGGAACGGGAACCTCGAGAGGACGCGTCGAGCCGGTTATCCGGACGACTCCGTGCCGTCGATACAGGACCGCGAGGCCGCCCCTGCAGGCGGAGACATCCGCGTTCTCCGTGCCGAGGTCGAGGCGACGGCACGTCGGGGGACTGCTCTCCTCTCCGGTCAGCACCCAGTACCGGGAGTCGCGCGCCCCTCTCGATGCGAGTACGGCGATCGCCCCGGCGACGCTGCGCAGATCGAGCCTCCGAGCCTGATCGGGCTCTTCGAGCAGCACGTGGGGAGTCGTCAGGCTGCGATGCCACCAGACCGCCTGCCAGGGCCGACCCGCGTCGTTCCGCCTTATCCAGAGGAATCCATCCGAGAACGATCGGATGCGCGGGGAGACGGGGCGCTCGTCCTGAACGATCTCGACGGCTCCGCTCCTGGTCGCGACGGCGACGCGGATGCGGTGATGCTCATCACCGTCCTGATCGCTCACAAGTGCGAAAGCGGCGGCGCCCGGCGAGAGCACCAGAGACTCCTGCGGTGCGATGACGAGGGTGTGCTGCACGGGGCGCCCGTCGGGATCCCGGAGGAGCACCTGCCGGGGGCCTGTCGGCTCCGCGGCTGCGCTCGACGGCTGCAGAGCTGCGAGATGTCGCAGCCGTCCGGCGATCGCAGAAACCCGAGGCGGCAGTGCGTCGCGACCCGTGATCACGTCAGACACCCTGCTCACGCAACCTCGGTCCAGGGGGACGGCGAAGCCGAGCCTGCGCGGGAATCAGGAGGATCAGCGAGAGCACGATCCACGAGCCGATGAGGCCGAGAACGACGCTCGGGACCGGCCAGATCACTACCCCTTCGCCCAGTGCTGCGCGACTGACGAGCCAGCAGACCGCGCCGGTGGCGGCGACGGGTGCGGCAGCTGCTGTGGAAGCGGCGAGGGACATCGCGAGGCTCTCGGAGACGACGAGCCCGATGATCTGTCGGCGCTGCAGGCCCGCTGCCTGGAGCAGGGCGATCTCGCGCTCGCGGTTCTGCGCAGAGAGAGCGACGACAGTGGCGCTGGTGGCGAGCATCGACACGGCTACGACTGCGACGATCGTCAGAACATCGGTGAGATCGGCGCGGGTCCCGGGCCGGACCGCCGTCGTCATGGCGACGACGGACTCCACCGCGCACAGGAGCACGGCGATCGCCCCCAGCCCTGCCGTGAGCGGCGCGATCGTGGCGGTGCTGACCTGCACCCGGGCTGCTGCCGCGCGGATTCCGAGAGCCGCGACGACGAGACCCGATCGGGCGGAGAGCGCGTGCAGAGCCCGGAAGACGAGCGCGATCACCTCCGGGCAGAGGAGGTAGACGGCCACGAGGACGCTGCCTCCTACGTCGACGGCCAGGTTGAACATCGGCGCCGGTCCGGTCGCTCCGAGTTCTCGAGCAGAGGCGGATGCCGTGACAAGGCCGGAGGCGATGAGGAGGAGGGCGATGCCGCAGCCGATCCGCACCGCGCGCATCGCCGTACCCGGTCGACCGCTCCCGACTTCACGCAGCGCGGCGCTCGGCGGCGTGCGGGCGGCGCGGCGCGCGGGCAGGACTCCGCCCGCCAGAGCGGTGAGCGTGCCGAGCGCCAGCGTGACCACCGGAGCCCAGGGCGCGAGCGAGAAGCTCGGAAGATCGACCTCGGACGAGACGGCACCGTTGAATGCGGGAACCGCCCAGAACGCCAGCAGTGTCGAGAGGAGCGCTCCGATGCCGGCGCCGAGGAGACTCACGATGCCGAGCACGAGGAGAGTGACGACGAACACCTGGGCTCGGGAGGCGCCCAGCAGGAGCCAGAGCGCGTGCGTGCGTCCTGTGGCCAGAACGCTCGCTCGGCCGACGATCGTCAGGGCGACCCAGCCGACGAGCGCCACGACGGTGTAGATCGTGATCGAGAGGATCCGGAACTCCCCGAGCGCGACGCCGGCCTCCGTGACAGCGGCGGTGAATGCGGGGTCGCCGGTCCAGGCGAACTGCTGAACGCACAACCCGATCAGCGTCGCCATCAGGGCGACCACAGCGATCGCGGGAGACCATCGGCGCCACTCGTCGGCGAACAGGCGTACGACGTAACGGGACACGAGTCAGGCCCCGGCCTCTTCGATGATGCTCAGCAGCTCATGGCTGGTGCAGCGTCCGGTCGTCCGCACGGTCCGACCATCGTGCATCACCACGACCGTGTCCGCGAGGGCTGCGGCGTCGAGATCGTGCGTGACCATCACGATCATCTGGCCCTCGTCCGCCATCGTCCTCAGAGTCGACAGGACGACCCGCGAGCTCTGCGAGTCGAGGGCGCCGGTCGGCTCGTCGGCGAAGACGATGCCGGGCCGCCGTGCAAGGGCGCGGCAGAGAGCGGTCCTCTGCTGCTCACCTCCCGAGAGCGTTCGCGCCGGCGCACGGCGCCGGTCGCGCAGGCCGAACGATTCCACGAGTCCACCGATCAGGTCGTGCGGCACGGGTGATCGGTCGAGCCTGAAGGGGAGCGCGATGTTCTCCTCGACATCGAGGAAGGGCACGAGGTTGTACTGCTGGAACACGAACCCGATCTGGGCGCGGAGCATGCGAGCGCGATCGGCCGCTGACAGCCTGTTCACGTCCCGGCCGTTGACCTCGACGACGCCGGACGTCGGCCGGTCCAGTCCGCTGAGGCACATCAGGAGAGAGGACTTGCCGGAGCCGGAGCGTCCGACGACAGCGGTGAGCCCGCCCCCTTCCAGATCGATGTCGCAGCCCCGCAGGACGGTCGTCCGCTGCCGGCCTACGGTGATGACCTGCTCGACGGCTCGAGCCTGGAGGGTGGGGATCATGAGCGTTTCTCCTCGACGAAGGTGGGGACGTCTTACTCGTGAGACGCCCGCGATCCACGTCATGCTGGATCGCGGGCGCCCGGTAGCGACTATCAGCAGTTGCCCCACGTGATCGAGCTGGGCCAGCCCGGGCACGGCGAGATGACGCTGAAGGTGCTGACGCGCGCGGCGTCGTGCGCGTCGGCCTCACCTTCGAGGGTCTGGAAATCGAGGATCCGGTTCATGTGATCACCTCCTCTCCTCGTCTCGGGCCGACTCGGTCAGAGTCCGAACGGCAGGGCGGAGCGTCCGGTCTCGAGCTCGTCGAGCGCTGCGAGCACTCCGAGCGAGCCGGTCAGGTAGTCCGACGAGAGTCGGAGGTTCTGGTTGCCGCGGAAGAAGACGCCGGTGTCGTCGAGCACGGCGTGCAGGCGCAGCGACCGGACGTGCGAGCGGAGGACCTCCTCGAGTTCCGCGCTCGGGCGGTGCAGTACGCGGCGGCGGAGGTAGACGAGGAATCCGGACAGACCGTGGGCGAGTGAGGCCTGCGCGCACTGCTGGTAGGACGCGGCGGCGTCGATGGACGCGAGGGGATCGGCGAAGAGCTCCTCGCCCGTGACCCGCCGCAGCTCCAGGATCGCCAGGCCGGGCCCGGTCGAGCCGATCCCCAGGTAAGGAAGAGTCCTCCATCCCTCATCGAACTCGAGAGTGTTGTTCCGGGTGATCGCACAGCGCGCCAGATCGGCGTCGACGGCTCGTATCGCGAGCGTGATGTACAAGTCGTCGCCAGTGGCTTCGTGGAGTCGGGCGAACAGGATCGCGGCCGCAGACCATCCGTGCAGGAGGCCGACGGAGGCTCCTCGGACGTCCTCATCGAGCAGCGTGGTGAGATGGTGGGCCGCCTCCGACGGGTCCCCTCCGTCTGCGAGCTCGGCGAGCCCTGCACCGGCCCACCCCGACCACAGCGTCGGACCTGAAGGGGCGGCCGAGAGCCTGCGGTCGAGGACCTCGAGTGTGCGCGCGAGTCCTGCCTGGCGAGCCGCGTAGCGAATTCCCTCGCGTCCGCAGAGACCACGCGACCGCACCTGGGCCACGCGAGCGGCGAGCCAGTGATCGGCGGCCTCGAGGTCGACATCTCCGGATCGTCCTAAGACAGCGACGACTCCAGCCGCGCCGTAGGGGAATCCGGCACGGTGGTCCGCGCTGTCGCGGGCGAGGACAGGGATGTCTCCTGGAACGACCGGCGAGTCGTCCGTCCACTGAAGCACCGATGCGACACCGCGGGCGATCTGGCCGCGCAGCTGGTCGTCCGAGAGGGCGGCGAGTCGACCGACGTCTTCGTCGATCGACCTCTGACCGGAGGCGGGGAGTACGTCGAGGGTGGAGGTCCTGATCGACCGCAGCACAGCGGGCGGAACCGCGAGATCGTCTGCGGCTGCTCGGAGGAGCTGCTCGATCTTCGCGACGTTGCCCTGGTCGGCGATCGTCGCTTGGGGGAAGAGGAGATCGAGTTCGAGGATGCCGAGCGACCACTCGTCCGCTTCCGTCCCCTTCAGGCCTTCCAGGGGCTCGTAGCCGGGCGCTCCCTGGCGACAACGCCACTCCGGATCCATTCGATGCGCGAACTCGAAGTCGAGGAAGCACGGGTGCGTGCCGTTCTGCATGATGACGTTCTTCGGGTGGATGTCGCCGAGCAGCCATCCTGCGCGGTGCACGGAGGCGAGAGCGGCGTCGAGGCGAGCGACGGTCGTGGTCAGCCAGGAGGTGTATGCAGGGTCACCGACGCGCCACGGTGCTGGTCGGAGCAGCGGAGTCCTCGTCATCCATTCGCGCTTCAGATCGTTCCCCTCGATGTGCTCCATGACCAGGTATCGGTGCTCCCAGGCCGTGAAGGATCCGTAGAAGACGGGTACGCAGTCCAGGGACTGCAGATCGACGAGCACCTCCTCCTCATGAGCCAGGCGAGTCACGGCGTCGACTCCGTCGGCGTCCAACCCGGCGTGCGGGCGCGCCTCCTTGAGGACCACGATCGTCCCGATCGGCACGAATTCGTCGGTCGTCGCTTCAGCGAGATAGACACCACCACCGTTCGAGAAGTGCAGCGCTGAGAGCATCGTGAAGCCGAAGGCGACCTCTTCCTCGTTCTCCGCCCCGACAGTGACGGACTCCGGTAGTGAAGCCCACGGGGGAGGTGTGAACGTCGGCCGCCGGACGTCCTCCACCTCGTTCCCGTCCGGGTCGAGCACCGTCGAGACGAAGCCGCTCTCCGTCTCGGACGGGACGAAGGCGCCGTAACGGAAGTGCACAGGCCCGGACTTCCACCGCCGGTCGGACAGTACGTACGGGCCTCTGAACCCGCGAAGACGGACGTCGAGGTCCTCCAGCGCTCGGGCGAACTCGTCGTCCGAACCGGGATACACGGTGATGAACTTCCCAGCTCCCGCTCGATCGGCGTACTTGCCGTTCTGCATCAGAAGGTGAGAGGTGGTCGAGAGATGCTTGAAAGGCAGTCGGGAGGCGAAGCAGTAGCGTGCAGCAGCGGCGAGGACCTTCTCCGCGTCATCGAGTGTCGACGAGAGGTGGAGCTTCCATCCCTGACGAGGGAGGAGGCGACCGTCCGGCATCCAGTTCCGCCACGGCCGCGACTCCCTCACCTGCCAGTCCTCCGGAGCGAAGGACGCGACGTCGAAGGCGTCGCCATCGATGTCGTCCCCCTCCTCGGCGACCGCGTAGAACGGGTTGCCCGGGCGGCAGTACCGGAGATATTCGAGGTCGAGCGGCATCGCTTCCCTTTCCTGTCCGACTTGTCTCGCGGTGCGGGATGCGGCTCCCGGCGCTGACTTCGAGGCTAGGAAGGTCCGCAGTCGACCACCTCCCGCCGAAGTCACGGATGAGGATGACCGGAGTCACGGTGAGGGCGTGACTGCGGTCACGGGTCGGCATCCCGGAGTCGGAGCTACAGTTGTCGACATGGGCTCAACTCCGGAGACGGCGGCGGAGATCTCCGCGCCGTCAGCGGCAGGACACGAGCGGGTCGCGGTCGCGCCGTCCCCGTCGAGCACCGTGGACAGGACCGTCATCGCACTTCAGGCGATCGCCCTGTGCTGCCTCGTCCTGGCAGGGATCCTGGGCGTCGTGGACTCCGCGCAGAGAGGCACGGGTGCAGCGGTCGCGGTCACATGGCTCGCGCTGGTGCCTGTGATCGCCGGGCTCTGGGCCGTCCGGCCCCGACTGATCCGAGCGGGACACGGGGTCGCCGTGACGACGGTGTCCATCGTCGCGGCGACGCCGGTCGTCGTCTTCGGCCGGCTCGATTTCACGATCCCGGTCCTCCTCCTCGTCGTGGCGTTCGCGGTGGTCGACGTCTCGCTCCGCGCAGGGGCGCACGCGATGATCTGGATCGCCTCCGTCGGACTGGCCCTCCATGTCGGGGGCGCCGTCGGCTCGGGGAGGGCGCTGCTCTCCGGAGTGCTCGACGGTCTGCTCAACGTGGTGCCCGTGGCCGTGCTGATGTGCTTCGGGATCGCCCTGGGACTCTCTCTTCGCGGCTTCGAGAGCGAGCGATCCGCCGACCAGCGTGTGATCAGGCGGTTGCATCGCGCCTCCGAGACGGAGAAGGAGCTGCTGCTGTCGGACGAGCGCGCCCGGAGCGCACGCGAGCTCCACGACGGCCTCGGGTACAAGCTGACCCTCGTCTCGATGAGTCTCGAGCTCGCTGATCGCCTGCGCTCCGCCGATGCCGAGCAGGCGTGGGCCGAGGTCCGCACCGCCCGATCCACGTCGAGCGAGGCTCTCGCGGACATGCGGATGTGGGTACGAGCGCTCAGTCCCTTCCGGGACGCGGGCGCCCGCGGCCTGGCTGCGCTGGAGTTGATCGCGGAGTCCTTCCGCGGCACGGGCGTGACCGTGGATGTGGTCGGCGACGAGGCGTCGGACCGTGTGCTCACCAGCGACGATGAGACCGCGCTCGTCGTCTACCGAGGCGTGCAGGAAGGGCTGACGAACGCTCTGCGGCACGGCGCTGCCCGCAGAGTCCGCATCGATATCGAGACGGACGACGTCCGGCTCGAGCTCTCGCTGCTCAGCGACATCGGCGCGGGAAGGAGCAGCGGGATCAGCGACGGCGAGCCTGTGCTGGGGTTCGGGCTGCGCGGCCTCGACGATCGCGCGACGGCTCGCGGAGGTCGGTTGACGGCGCGGCGCATCGGCGACCGGTTCCTCCTGCGCCTCTCGATCCCTCTCGGAGGCGCCGACGGGGAACGGGAGAGCCGCGCCTCGTGACGGAGACGACACCGAGGCGAGTGCTGCTGGTGGAGGACCAGCAGATGATCCGCCGTGGGCTGGTCATGCTCCTCTCGACGGTCGAGGGTGTCGTGGTCTCGGCCCAGGCCGAGAACGGACAGGCTGCTCTGCACATTCTGCGCACGACGGAGGTGGACGTCGTCGTCACCGACGCGCGGATGCCGGTCATGGGCGGCGTGGAGCTCGCCGCCGAGTGTGCGCAGCTCCATCCGCGTCTGCCCGTCCTCCTTCTGACGACCTTCGACGACGACGCGCTCGTGCAGGCGGCCCTCTCGGCCGGCGCTTCCGGATTCCTCCTGAAGGACACCTCGGTGGAGGGTCTCGTCGTGGCCCTCGACGCGGTGATCGCCGGCGGGATGGTGATCGATCCGCGCGTCGCCCGGCCGGCCGTCCAGCCGGGTCGCACCGGCGAGAGCCCGCTGACGCTGCTCACGCGGAGCGAGCGGGTGGTCGCCGAGCTGGTGGCCGAAGGGCGGACCAACAGGGAGATCGCGGCCGCCCTCGTGCTCGCCGAGGGCACCGTGAAGAACCACGTCTCGGCGCTGCTGCGCAAGCTCGGCCTCCGCGACCGCACCGCCCTCGCGCTCGCGCTCTACAAAGGCTTCCGCCCCGACGGCGCCTGAAGGCGCTGGTCGGATTGCGGCCCAGGCGCGGCCGTCCTCGGGCGCCCGGCCCGCCGCCTATCCTTGAGGGCGATGTCGAACTCCCGCGCCGAGGCCGCCTACCTGCGCTCCCTCGGCGCCTTCCGGACGCCGACCCTCGATCTCCTCCACGGCCGCTACGCGCCGTTCGTCGTCGCCGCCCTGTCGCTCGTGTTCACCGTCGACCGGCAGGCCGTGGCGGTCGCCGACGCGCACGCCGAGGTGGGGGAGCTGCTCGAGGAGCTGCGCTCGGCCGGGTACGACGAGGGCGAGCGCGCGCTGCCGAGCGGCACGGCGCGCGAGGTGTGCCGCTACTGGGTCCGCGTCGGCTGGCTCGTGCCGCAGATCGAGGGCGAGGCCGAGGTCTACCGGCTGAGCGCCCACGCCGTGAGCGCCCTCGAGATCACCGGGCGCACCGGAGGTGGACGCACGCGCGTCTCGAACTCGCGGGTGCGCACCCTGCTGGAGGCGGTCGAGCGGCTGGCCGCGGACGTCGATCCCGACCCGGAGGCCCGCCTCTCGCGGCTCCGCGAGGAGCGGGCGCGCCTGGACGCCGAGATCGCCGCACTCGAGGAGGGCGCCGGTCTCGAGCCGGCCGACGACGAGCAGCTCCTGGAGGAGGCCGAGAACGTGGTGCACCTCGCCCGCGAGCTGCCGGCCGACTTCGCGCGGGTGGCGGAGTCGATCAAGGCGATGCAGCGCGACGTGGTCGCGGACCTGCGCCGCGACGTCCGTCCGACCGGCGAGGTGCTGCGGGAGTACCTCGAGCGCGGGCAGCACGTGATGCAGGCCACCAGCGAGGGCCGTGCGTTCGCCGGAGCCCTCCGCCTCCTGGGTGACCCCGAGCGGATCGATGCGCTCGCCGATCAGCTGCACACCGTGCTCGTGCAGCCGTTCTCCCGCCTGATGGACCCGGCCCAGCGCGGGGAGCTGGCCGCGATCGGCCGCCGGGTGGAGCTGGGCGTGCAGGAGGTCCTGACCGCGCAGCGTCGCGCGTCCCACGTCATCACGGGCCAGGTCCGCACCCACGATCCCGCTCGCGACCGCCAGGTGGACGAGCTGCTGCGCGACGTGATGGCGGGGCTCCAGGAGTGGACGGGCGGGATCTCGCCGGACGCGCCGGTCACGCCGCTGCGGCACCTGCCCGTCGCCGGGATCGGCCACCTGCGCCAGACCCTCGGCGACGTGCGCCCGGCCGGCGGGCCGGCGCCCCTGGCCGGAGACGACGGCGACGCCGAGTTCGTCGGCGACGACAGCCGGGCCTGGGGCGGTCCCCGCTACGCGGAGCTGGAGGCCTACGTGGCGGAGCTCGGCGACGAGTTCGATCTGGCGGACGCGTTCAGCGCGGCTCCGGAGGACACGCGACGGCCCGTCGACCTGCTCGGGCTGCTCGAGATCGCGCACCGGACGGGCCTCGTCGACCGCGACGGCTACTCCGTCGTGAGCACGCGCCGACCCGACGGGACCGTGCGCCGCTTCGCCTTCGGATCCGTGACCGCCCGCACCGAGGAGGAGACCGACGATGAGTGACACCCTGGCGACCGACGGGCCCGCCGCCGATCCGTTCATCGCGCCCGTGTCGATGGAGGAGGACCCCGACGAGCTCTTCCCCGGCGACCGCGGCGTCCTCGACACCGAGGTGCGCCGGGTGCTCGTGCACGTGCTGCAGCGCCGCTTCCTCCTCGCCGACCGCCACCGCGAGCAGTGGGCCGTGCTCCAGGAGCACCGGCAGCTGATCGAGTCGCGGCTGAACGACCTGTTCGTGCGGCTCGTCGTCGACCACGAGCGCGGGGTCGCCTACAAGCAGCAGGTGCGCTCCGACGAGGTGGAGATGCCGGTGCTGCTGCGCGACCTCCCCTACACCCGCGCCGAGACGCTGGTCCTGGTGCACCTGCGCACGGTCCATCAGCGGGAGTCGGCGGCCGGCGAGGCGTCGGCGCGGGTGGACGTCGAGGAGGTCGAGCAGACGGTGCTCAGCTACTTCGCCGACGCCGAGCGCGACACCGCCCGCCGGCAGCGCATGGTCCGCAAGGCGCTGGAGCGGCTCGGGCGCGATGGCATCGTCGACGAGGAGTCCGCAGGGCGGTACCGGATCAGCCCGATCGTGGAGATCGTGCTGAGCGCGCCGAAGCTGCGGGAGCTGAGCGACTGGCTGCGCGGGCGGGCGGGCGAAGACGCTTCCTCGGTGGTCGCAGAAGCGGCGCTCGCCGAAGAGCCCGGCTCGGACGATCCGGAGCAGGCGGACGACGACGCGCTCGAGGACGACGGCCTCGACGAGGACGCGGACCCGCCCACGAACGGCGTCCTGCCCGGAGCCGATGTCGCGGACGACGAGCCGCTGGACGACGAGCCGACCGATGACGACACCCCCGACCCGGAGGACGACCCCCGATGACGATGCTCGACACCCTCTTCGGCCTGATCCCCGCCGCCTCCCGCGGTCAGCAGTGGCTCGCCGAGGACCTGCAGCTGGTCAACTGGGGCGGCTACGACGGCGCGCACCGGGTCCGCTTCTCGCCGGGGGCCACACTGCTCTGCGGCGGCTCCGGCTCCGGCAAGTCCACGCTGATGGACGCCTACATCGCCCTGATGATGCCGCACACCACGCCGTTCAACGGTGCCTCGAACGGCGGAGTGACGGGCCGTCCGCGCGGCGAGGACCAGCGGAACATCCTCTCCTACGCGCGCGGCAAGCTCGACGAGTCGCGCACGGACGAGGGCACGACCATGCGCGTCCTGCGCGGCGACGGAGTCGACACCTGGACCGCCGTCGCGATGACCTGGGTCGACCACGACGGCTCGCGCTTCAGCGCGGTCCGCGCCTGGTACGTCCCGGCCGGCTCCCGGGTGCTCGAGGAGACCGTGCGGATCCGCGCGAGCGCCGAGGGCCCGGTCGACCTCGCCGCGCTCGACCGGGCGGCGGCGCACCGCTTCTCCGACACGTCGCTGCGCGCGGCGGGCCTGGATCCGCTCGGCACCGATCGCGAGTTCTCGGCGCGTCTGCACGCGGTGCTCGGCATCGGAGCGGCGGGAGCCGGATCGAAGGCGATGAGCCTGCTCGCCCGCATCCAGGCCGGTCAGCAGATCACGACCGTCGACGACCTCTACAAGCGGCTCGTGCTCGAGGAGCCCGAGACCCTGGCCTCCGCCGACGCGGTCGTCGCCCACTTCGACGAGCTCGAGAGCACCCGGCAGCGGATGCTCACCGCGCGCCAGCAGGTCGCGGCACTCGAGCCGTTGCGGGGCCTGCGCCTGCGCATCGCCGCGTCCGCGGAGCGCGTGCGCCTCATCGACGCGCTCGGGGAGTTCGACGCCCCGGTGTCGCCGGCGGCCCTGTGGCGCGCTGAGCAGCGCCTCGGTCTGCTGCGCGACGTCGAGGTCGAGCTGCGCGAGCGCACCCGCGCCGTCGACGCCGTGCTCCGCGAGAAGCGGGCGCTCGCCGAGGCGGCGGAGTCGGAGCGGGACGGGCTCGCCGAGGTGCTGCGGGCCTCCGGCGGTGACCGCCTCGAGACGACCCAGCGCGAGCTCCGCGAGGTGGAGCGGCGGCTGGGCGCGGCGCGCGAGAACCGCGCCCGGCTCGAGGAGGACCTGCGCGCTCTCGGCGAGCCGGAGACCACCCGCGAGCGGTTCGAGGCGGTGCTCGCCCGGGCGGCGAGCGCGGCCGACGCCAAGCGCAGCACCCGTGCGGCCTGGTCGGACGCGGTCGCCGAGCGGAAGGCCGCGGCGCGCGAGTTCGCCGAGCTCGAGGCGGAGCAGCGCTCGGCCTCGGACCGTCGGGACAGCATCCCCCGGCCTCTGCACGAGGCGCGCGAGCGGATCGCGGAGGCAGCCGGCCTCACCGCCGACGACCTGCCCTTCGTCGGCGAGCTGGTCGAGGTGCGCGCCGAGTTCGAGCCCTGGCGCGAAGCGTTCACGCTCGCCCTCGGCGGCTTCGCGACGACGCTGATGATCGACTCCGCCCACCTCGACCGCTTCCGCCGCGCCATCGACTCCCTCCGGCTCCCGGTCCGGCTCCGCTACGAGGGCGTGGAGACCGGGCTCGAGGAGGTGCGGGGCCTCGACCCGCAGACGCTGCCCGGGCGCCTCGACTACCGAGCCACCGCCTTCACCGGCTGGCTGCAGGACCGGCTCGAGGACCGCTTCGGCTACGTGTGCGTCGACAGCGCTGCGGAGCTCGGACGCCACCGGCTCGCCCTGACCCTCACCGGTCAGCTCTCGCAGGGGCAGCGCGGTGCGCACGGCGGCCACGGCGCCGCGAACGTCCTCGGTTTCTCCAACTCCCGTCGACTCCGCGAGCTGAACGCCCTGGTCGAGGCGGCCCGAGCCCGCAGCGCGGCGGCCGTCTCGGCGGCGTCGGCGGCGGAGGAGGCCCTCGATGCGCTCGACGACCGGATGACGCGCCACGCCCGCCTCGCGCTGGTGAGCTGGGAGACGGTCGACGTCGAGTCGCTGCTCGCCGAGCAGGAGCGCTGGGAGGCGGTCGGCGCCGAGGCGGCGGAGGCGAACCCCGAGCTCGCCGGCCTGCAGGAGCAGATCGACGGGCTGCGCGGCCGCCTCGAGCGCCTCCGCCAGGAGATCGCGCGCGCCGGTGTGGAACGCGAGCGGATCGAGGCGGAGTGGGCCGTCGTGGTCGACGACGTCGACGCGAGCCAGGCGGTTCTCGATGCGGCGGAGCGCGCAGGACGCGAGCTCGACGACGACCAGCGCGCCTTCCTGGACGCCCGGTTCACGCTGACCGAGGCCGCGGCGTCCGGCAGCGCCTCGGACGTCCTGGTCCGCTTCGACGCAGCGCTCGCCACGGCGGCGCAGCGACTGGCGGAGGACCGCCGCTCCGCGGCCGAGGCGCACGAGCAGCAGCGTGAGAGCGCCGGCCGGATCATGGCCGGCTTCCTCGACCGCTGGCCGAACCCCAACCTGCTCGCGGACCCCGAGGCGTCCGCGGGCGACTTCGAGCGGCTGCTCGACGCCCTCGAGACCAGCGGCCTGCACCGGCTCGAGACCGAGTGGCGCGACAGCCTGCTCACGCTCTCCGGCAACGACCTCACGAGCTTCGACTCCACGCTCGGCCGCTCGCTGAGGGAGATCCGCGAGCGGATCGAGCCGATCAACGTGATCATGCAGGATCTGCCGTTCTACGACGACGGCCACCGCCTGCAGATCACGACGCGCGAGAACCAGTCGGAGGTGCGCCGTCGCTTCCGCCGCGAGCTCCGCGAGGTGCGCGCGCAGATCCAGGCCGTGTCCGCGGAGGAGGAGCGCGAGCAGGTCTACCGGCGGATGTCCCGGCTTATCCAGCGGCTGCGGCGCACCGCGCCCGACTTCGGCGACCTCGTCGACGTCCGCAACCACGTCCGGGTCAGCGCCGAGCGCGTGGACGCCGTCACCCGAGCGCACGTGGCGCTGTACGACCACATCGGCGAGAAGTCCGGCGGGGAGTCGCAGGAGCTGATCGCCTTCATCGTCGGAGCGGCGCTGCGCTACCAGCTCGGCGACGCGGGAGCCGACCGTCCCCGGTACGCCCCGGTCTTCATGGACGAGGCGCTGATCAAGGCCGACGCCCACTTCACCAAGCGGGCGATCGGTGCGTGGCGCGGTCTCGGCTTCCAACTCGTGATCGGCGCCCCGAACGACAAGTACAGCGCGATCGAGCCGCACGTCGAGGTGGAGTACGACATCCTCAAGGACACGCGCGGACGCTCCTGGGCCAGGCCGAAGGTGGGCCTGGCCCCCTAGGGCTGCTCGCCGATCTTCGCGTGGCTGCGCGAGTAGGCGAAGTAGATCGCGAAGCCCACGGCCAGCCAGATCAGGAAGCGCAGCCAGGTCTCGATCGAGAGGTTGAGCATCAGGTAGGTGCAGATCAGGGCCGAGAGCAGCGGGAGCCACGGGTTCAGCGGGGCCCGGAAGCCGCGCTTCAGGTCGGGCCGCTTGCGGCGCAGCACCACGACGCCGACCGAGACCAGCACGAACGCCGAGAGCGTGCCGATGTTGACCATCTCCTCGAGCACGCCGATCGGAGTGAGCCCGGCGAGCAGCGCGACGACGATGGTCACGACCACGGAGGTGAACCACGGCGTGCGCAGGCGCGGGTGGACGGTGGCAAGGCGCCGGGGGAGGAGTCCGTCGCGCGCCATCGCGAAGATGATGCGCGTCGCTCCGATCAGCAGCGTCAGCACGACGGTGGTCAGACCGGCGACGGCGCCGGCCGAGATGACCGTCGCCATCCAGGTCTGCCCGTGGTAGGCGAACGCGTTGGCGAGCGCGGCCGACGGGTCGAGCTCGCGGTAGGGGACCATGCCGGTCACGACGAGGGCGACGGCGCAGTACAGGACCGTGCAGATGATCAGCGAGGCGATGATGCCGATGGGCAGGTCGCGCTGGGGGCGGCGGGTCTCCTCCGCGGTCGTCGCGACGACGTCGAACCCGATGTAGGCGAAGAACACCAGGGAGGCGCCGGCGATGATGCCGCCGACCCCGAACGTGGCCGGCTCGATGCCCGAGAGGAACTGGAGCAGCGGCTGGGTCAGACCGGACGCGGACGGCGAGGGCTCGGCGGCGGGGACGAACGGGGTGTAGTTGGCGGTGTTCACGAACTGCAGGCCCGCGATGATGACGAACAGGACGATGAACAGCTTGATCGCGACGAGCACCAGGTTGACGCGCAGCGATTCCTTGATCCCGAAGGTCATCAGCGCGCCGAGCACGAGGACGAGCAGGATCGCCGGCACGTCGACCACGCCGCCGTAGGTGAGCGCCGGCGGGAGGGTCACTCCCAGCTGCTGCAGCAGCGACCCGAGGTACGCGCTCCACCCCTGCGCGACCACGCTCGCTCCGAGGAACAGCTCGAGGATCAGATCCCAGCCGATGATCCAGGCGAAGAGCTCGCCGAGGGAGGCGTAGGAGAAGGTGTAGGCGGAGCCCGACACCGGGACCGTGGAGGCGAACTCGGCGTAGCACATGGCCGCGAGGGCGCAGGCGAAGGCGGCGACGACGAAGCTCAGGACGATCGCCGGTCCGGCGATGTCGTGGGCGGCGCGGCCGGTGAGGGTGAAGATGCCGGCGCCGATGACGACTCCGACGCCGAAGACCGTGAGATCGAGCGCGGTCAGCGACTTCTTGAGCTTGTACTCGGGCTCATCGGTGTCGGCGATCGACTGCTCGACGGACTTGGTGCGGAGGAGGCTCACGGTGGTTCTCTCTGTGGGCTGCGGGGTGGAGGCGCGAGGGCCACTGGGGAGGATAGCGGGGCGGGCGCCTCTGCCGCGCCGGGCGTCGCGCGAGTACGCTTCCCGGCCATGAGCAGGATCTTCTCCGTGGCGTTCGCCGACGTGCACCCCCTCTACGTGGCGAAGGCGGAGCGCAAGGGCCGGACGAGGGAGGAGGTCGACGAGGCGGTCCGCTGGCTCACCGGCTTCTCGGACGAGGAGCTGGCCCGGCACCTCGAGAGCAGGACGACCTTCGAGGAGTTCTTCGCGGCGGCGCGCCTGCCTCCGCAGGCCTCGGCGATCACGGGGGTGATCTGCGGCGTGCGGGTCGAGACGATCGAGGATCCGCTGATGCAGCGCATCCGGTACCTCGACAAGCTGATCGACGAGATCGCGAAGGGACGGCCGATGGCGAAGGTGCTGCGGGCTCCCGCGGCCGGCTGAGCCGCCGGCCCCGGACGCTCCTCCACAGGCGCCGATCCGCTCCGGTTCTCCCCGGTCCGGGCCGGCGGGATCTCGCGCCGCCGGCGACGCGAGCAGGGTGTCGGACATGACATCCACACAGCGAACCCCTGCTCCTCCGTCCCGCCGCCGCGATCCCGAAGTCCTGCGGGCGAGCGCGATCCAGGACCTCCTGGCGGCCGTCCCCTCCATCATCGGCATCCGTCCGGAGGAGTCCGTCGTGGTGGTGCCGTTCCTCGGCACGCGCGCCGGAGGCGGCTTCCGGATCCCGCTCCCGGAGACGTTGCGCGGGATGGAGGCGGAGGCGCTGGCGGGCGGCTGCGCAGCCATGATGGAGACGATGCCGCGGGCCACCGGTGTGCTGGTGGTGGTCTGCACCCGTGCGGGCTACGCCGAGGAGCGGGGGATCCCGCATCTCGACCTCGGCCGCGCGGTGCTCCGGCGCCTGGAGCGCACGCGCCTGGACATCATCGCCGTGGCCTGCATCGCCGCCGACGGATGGGGGCGCTACACGGACGCCGAGGAGTGCCGCAGGCCACGTCCGCTCCTCGAGATCGAGCGGAGCGAGACCGGCGTCCTCGCCCGAGCGGTGGCCGACGAGCCTCTGGACATCGACGCGCTCTCCGTGCTGCCGCCGGTCGTCGAGGAGGATCGCGCGCTCGTCGCGGAGGTGCTCCGCCGGCCGCCCCTGGTCGGCGACACGGAACGGCTCGTCGAGCGCTGGCTCAGCGGACCGCGGGACGTCCGCCGCGAAGGACTGATCGTGCGGACCCTGCAGTCGCCGCCCCTCCGAGACCGGGTGACCGTGCAGATCGCGCGGAGCCCGCAGGCGGGAATGGGAGTGCCGCCCGGCGCGGTGGGCGACGCCCGCGCCGGAACGGACGACAACCACGACCTCGAGCTGTCGGCCCTGCTGCTCGGCAGCGGGCGTGCTCCGGAGCGCGGCCGTCTGGCGCGGGCGACCGGGCTCCTCGCCCGTGCCGCCGCGCTGGCGCCGGAGGAGGCGCGCTCCTCCGTGCTCACCGTTCTCGCGTGGTGCTGGTGGGCGAGGGGTGTCTCGAGCCTCGCCGGGCTCCACCTCGACGAGGCGCTGCGGCTCGACCCCGACGACTCGATGGCCCGGCTCTACGCCTCGCTGTTCGCGGCCCGCCCCCTGCCGGACTGGGTGCTCGCGGCCGCTGCTGAGGCGCTCGACGCCGCGAGCGCCTGAGGTCGGGCGCCGGCCGGTGCGCTCGTCCCGGAGACGGATGCTCTTGCGCGGGGGAGGGGACGGCCCTAATGTGCAACCACATGGTTGTACGAACGGACGCCGACATCGACCTGCTCTTCCGGGCGCTGGCCGACAGCACCCGCCGCGACATCGTCGCCCGGGTGCTGGTCGGCGAGCAGTCCGTCTCCGCACTCGCGGCGCGCTACGAGATGTCGTTCGCGGCGGTGCAGAAGCACGTGGCCGTCCTCGAGCGGGCGGCACTCGTCCGCAAGCGGAGGAGCGGGCGGGAGCAGCTGGTGCAGGGCGAGGTCGCCGCAGTGCGGCGGGCGTCGCGCCTGCTCGACGCCTACGAGCAGCTGTGGGCGGGGAGGGTCGACCGCATGTCGGACCTCCTCGACGAGGAGTGACACCCGCGAGCCGACCGGTGCGCGGGACCTGCTGGAGGGAGAGGCGCGATGAGCGTGCTGCAGTCCGTGAAGGACATCGAGGAACTGACCCTGACCGTGACCGCCGAGTTCGACGCGGGGATCGAGCGCGTCTGGCTCCTCTGGACGGACCCGCGCCGGCTCGAGCGCTGGTGGGGACCGCCGACCTGGCCGGCGACGTTCGAGCGGCACGAGCCGGTCGAGGGCGGGCGGAGCGCCTACGTCATGACCGGACCGGACGGCGAGCAGGCGCGCGGCTGGTGGCGCGTGACCCGGGTGGAGGAGCCGACGCGGTTCGAGTTCGAGGACGGCTTCGCCGACGAGCGGGGCGACCCGGTCGACGCGCTGGGCGTCACCCGGGCCACGGTCACCCTCGACGAGATCGAGCCGGGGCGCACGCGGATGGTCCTCAGCAGTCGTTTCGAGTCGGTCGAGCAGCTCGAGCAGATGGTCCAGATGGGCATGGAGGAGGGACTCCGCCAGGCGATGGGGCAGATCGACGCGATTCTGCTCGAGGACTGAGTCGGCGCCGTCGACCCGGAGGCCTCGGCGCTCGCCGCGCCGAGCCTCCGTGCGGAGGAGCCGCCCGCGCTACTGCTCGGAGTCGGTGAGGGCGGCGGCGTAGGCGCGGACGGAGCGCTGGTACCGGGGGAGCCCCGGAGCCAGCGCCTCCAGCGCGATCCGCAGGGCCTCGTCGACGCGCCCGGCGCTGTGCAGGGCCAGCGCGAGGAACACCTCCCGCGCGGAGCCCACCGCGGGGTGCGCAGCGGCGCCGGCGAGGAGGTCGATCGCCTCGTCGGTGCGGCCGAGGTTGCGGAGTGTCGAGGCGTACTGGATCGTCGTCCGCGCCCGCCGCTCGTCATCCAGGCCGGCGGCGAGGGCGCGCTCGTACTCGACCGCCGCCTCCGCCTCGTGTCCCGCGCTGTCGAGGGCGCCACCCAGCTCGAAAGCGGCGACTCCGTCGTGTCCCGGGTAGCGGGCTGCGAGGACGCGCATCCGCTCGACGACGCCGTCCGGGTCGTCCTGAGCGTCGAGGCGCTCGACCGCCGCGAGCCAGAGGGCGAGCGCGTCGGTCTCGGGGCGGTCGGAGTCGGAGGCGCGTGTCTCGGTCACGCCTCCGACGCTACCGCGCCCGCACAGTGCGGCGGAGCGGGGCTACGAGGCGGTCGAGTCGGCGCCGTCGTCGTCCGACCCGCCGTCGTCGGAGCCGGAGGTGCCCGCTCCGACCGGCGCGGCGCGTCGCCCGGCCTCGATCAGGGCGGTCGACGCAGCCGCTCCGCCGATCAGGGCGAACAGCGCCCAGCCGGCTCCCCACTTGCGCTTGCCGAACAGGGCGTCGAACGAGAGCGCGCCGGGGCCGTCCGCGACGATCGCGGCCGTCGCCGCGACGAGGACGGCGTTGTACTCCCACCCGCCACCCGCGTTCCACAGGCCGTTGCTCCAGTGCACCTTGCGCACGGCGGTGACCATCGTGGCGACGAGTCCGGCGGCGGCGAGCGGAGTCGCGGCGCCGAGGGCGAGAGCGGCGCCTCCGGCCGTCTCGGTCACCGCTGCGGCGACGGCGTTGCGCCGGGCCGGGTGCATCTCCAGGCTCGACATCATCTGCTCGGTGCCGTCGAGGCCGGGGCCGTCGAACGAGCCCCGCAGCTTCTGCAGACCGTGTCCGACGAAGAGCCCGCCGACGGCGAGACGGAGAACGAGTGAGCCGACCTTCATGGTGACCTCCGGGGTGGGGTGGGGACGTGTAGTGCGAGGGTCCCGGCTGCGCCGCGCCCGGTCAAGGGGTCGCGCCCGGTGAGCGGGCCGCGCGGGAGGCGTGCGCGCTCGGCAAGGGCTCAGAGCAGCGTGTAGGCGGACGCGTCCATCATCACGGTGCCGTCGGTGCACACCTGGAGCTCGGCGGGGGCGCGGACCGCGCCGTCCGGGGCGTCGAGGACCTCGGCGACGAGGAACGCGGAGGTCCCGACCGCGCAGCCGTAGGCGCCGGGGGAGTGCCAGGCGACCCGGACGTCCGCCCGGGCGCCGGGGACGAGGATCACGGGAGCATCGGGGTTCGGGCCGGACGCGCCGGCGACCGCGCTGATCCGGTTCCCGTCGGCGTCGGTCGCGTAGACGCCGGGGATGCCCGCGAGAGCGCAGTCCGAGGAGGAGGTGCTGGTGAGCACGAGGTCGAAGGCGCTGTTCCCGGCACCCGACGCGTCGGGGTCGGGGCGGTACTCCATCGTCAGGTCGGAGCCCGTGCAGCGCGCCGCCGCCGGATCCGCGGCGGGAGAACCGGTCGACGAGGGCTCGGGGGTCGCCGTGACCGTCACGGTCACGGTGGGAGTCGGCGTCGGAGCGGGAGTCGGCGAAGAGGTCGCGGTCGCGGTCGGCGTCGGGAGCGGCGTCCGCGCGGACGGGGCTCCGCCGCTGCCCGCGCAGCCGGTGAGGACGAGGACGAGTGCTGCTGCTGCCGGCGCGGAGGCGCCGGTCCGGTGCGAGAACGTGCTCATGTCCGCAGTCTGCCACCGCCCGGACCGATCGGCCCCGCGGATCCGCGAGCATTCTCGGAGGTCCCGGTCAGGGAGGCGGAGGACGGATGCGGCGGGCGTCCGGAGGTGCCCCCTCCTCGCGCCCGCCGCACCGGGGTCGGCGCTAGACGCGGACGACCATCTTCCCGGTGTTGCCGCCGCGCATCATCGAGAGGAACGCGTCCACGGCGTGGTCGATGCCGTCGACGACGGTCTCGTCGTAGGCGATCTCTCCGTCGGCGAACCAGCCGGCCATCAGCCGGTTGAACTCCGGCGCGTGGTCGAGGTAGCCGGACAGCGTGAAGCCGCGCAGCGTGAGACCGCGGGTGATGATGTTCGCCATGTTGTCGGGGCCGGGCGTCTTCTCGGTGCTGTTGTAGCCGGCGATCGCTCCGCAGAGCGCCGCGCGGCCGCCGTCGCGGAAGGCGTCGAGGGCCGCCTCGAGGTGGTCGCCGCCGACGTTGTCGAAGTACACGTCGATCCCGTCGGGCGCGGCCTCGGCCAGCTGCTCGCGGACCGGGCCGGAGTGGTAGTCGAAGGCGGCGTCGTAGCCGTACTTCTCGGTCAGCAGGGCGACCTTCTCGGCCGAGCCCGCGGATCCGACGACCCGCTCGGCTCCGAGGAGGCGCGCGATCTGGCCGGCGGCCGAGCCGACGGCTCCCGCGGCGCCCGAGACGAAGACGGTGTCGCCCTCCTTCATGCCCGCGATGGCGGTGAGCCCGACGTACGCGGTGAGTCCGGTCATCCCGAGGATGCCGAGGCGGAGCGAGAGCGGCACTCCGGGGATCTCGGGGACGACGCGGAACTGCGACGACTCGGCCTGCACGACGTCGCGCCAGCCGAGCTGGTGCAGGACCGCGCTGCCGACGGGGAACGCGGGGTCGTCGGAGACGGTCACCCGGCCGACGGCACCGCCGGTCATGGTCTCGCCGAGGGCGAAGGGCGGGGTGTAGCTCTTCACGTCGTTCATGCGGCCGCGCATGTAGGGGTCGACCGAGAGGAAGGCGTTCTCGACGCGGATCTCGCCCGCGGCCGGGTCGCCGTACTCGACGGTCGCGGTCCGGAAGTCCTCGGCGACGGGCCAGCCGTCGGGGCGGCGGACGAGCTGGATCTGGGTGCTGGTGACGGTGCTCATAGGACCTTTCGTGGTGGTGGATCGGAGGGGATCAGAGTGAGAGGCCGACGGCGAGCGCGATCACCGCGAGCAGACCCGGGGTCATCTGGGTCAGCGCGGCGCGGCGCTTGGTCGGAGCGGAGAGGAGCAGGACGAGTGCTGCGGCGACCATCGATCCGGCGCCGGCGAACACGAGGGCCGCGCCGACGGCGGTGGCGCCGATCGCGACGGCGACGATGCCCGCCGCGGTGACGACGGCGAGGAAGAGGTTGTAGAAGCCCTGGTTGTAGGCCATCTCCTTCGTCGCCTCCGCCTCGCCGGCGGTCGTGCCGAACGTCGATCGGGCGCGCGAGGTCGTCCAGAGGACCGACTCGAGCACGAAGATGTAGACGTGCAGCGCCGCGGCGAGAGCGGCGAGCACCAGTCCGAGAACGATCACGGCGGGCCTCCAGGCGATGGTCGTGGTGCGGAGGGCTCCGCACCGATTGTGTAACGACCAGTCCACAATATACTGGAGCGAGCGGTCCGCGCCAGTGCGGCGCCGCAGCTGTCACCCCTCAGGAGGAGCACCGTGGGTCGCACGCAGGGCTTCGACACCGAGCAGGTCGTCCGCGCCGCCCGCGCCGTCTTCTGGGAGAGCGGCTTCGAGGAGGCGTCGCTCCCGGACCTGGAGTCCGCGACCGGACTGCGCCGCTCCAGCCTCTACCACGCCTTCGGCAGCAAGCGCGGGCTCTTCGACGCTGCCGTGCAGAGCTACCTCGACGAGGTGGTGCGGCCCCGGCTCGCCCCGCTCGTCGATCCGGGAGGGGCGTCGCCGACGGCGCTCGAGGTGTACTTCACCGGGCTGCGGGCGGCGCTCGCCGACTCCCGCACGCTCTCCGCGAGGAGCGGCTGTCTGCTGCTCAACGCCGCGGGCGCGCCGATCGCGCGCGACGACGCCGTGCGCGAGGTGATCGCCGACTACCGGGCCGAGCTGCTGGGCGCACTGCGCGCCGGAGCGCTGGCCCGCTGGCCCGACGCGCAGGCGTGGGCGTCGGCTCAGGCGGACGTCCTCGTGTCGCTCCTGGTGGCCGCGCTCGTGCTGGCCCGCGTCGATCCGGCGCAGTCGCTCGCCACCGTGGACGCCGCGCTCGCGCTCGTCCGGTCCTCCGCGCCCTGACGGCCGGCGCGACGAACGCCGGAGCACTGCTCTCGCGCCGGGCCCGCCCTCGCACCCGGCGCGCCGGGTCGGTCCGCACAGCACGACGCCCCCGTGCGCCTCGCGTCCCGGTGGGACGGATGCGCGCGGGGGCGTCAGGCGGGCGGGGTCAGTCGGTTCCGGCGTCGAACGCCGCACCCTCCGAGGCCAGGTCGGTGGCGCGTCCGAGCGCATCGGCCGCTGCGGACCCGCCGCCCTCGGTGATCGCGTCGGCCTCGCCGATCTCGAGCTCGCCGACGAGCTCGGCGGTCGGACCGCCGACGAGGCCGGCGGCCGCGTACTGCTCGAGCCGCGAGCGGGAGTCGGCGATGTCGAGGTTGCGCATCGTGAGCTGCCCGATGCGGTCCTCGGGGCCGAAGGCGGCGTCGCCGACCCGCTCCATCGAGAGCTTGTCGGGGTGGTAGCTCAGCGCGGGGCCGGTCGTGTCGAGGATCGTGTAGTCGTCGCCGCGGCGCAGGCGCAGGGTCACCTCCCCGGAGACGGCCGAGCCGACCCAGCGCTGGATGGACTCGCGCAGCATCAGCGACTGCGGGTCGAGCCAGCGGCCCTCGTACATCAGGCGGCCGAGACGGCGGCCCTCCGAGTGGTACTGGGCGACGGTGTCCTCGTTGTGGATCGCGTTCAGCAGGCGCTCGTAGGCGATGTGCAGCAGCGCCATGCCGGGGGCCTCGTAGATGCCGCGGCTCTTGGCCTCGATGATCCGGTTCTCGATCTGGTCCGAGACGCCGAGTCCGTGGCGTCCGCCGATCGCGTTCGCCTCGAGCACGAGCGCGACGGCGTCCGAGAACTCGACGCCGTTCAGCGCGACGGGACGGCCGGACTCGAAGCGCACCGAGACGACCTCGGAGGCGATCTCGACCTCGTCGCGCCACGACGCGACCCCCATGATCGGCTCGACGAGCTCGAGGCCGCTGGAGAGCTCCTCGAGGCGCTTGGCCTCGTGGGTGGCGCCCCAGATGTTGGCGTCGGTCGAGTAGGCCTTCTCGGTGGCGTCGCGGTAGGGGAAGCCGCGGGCGACCAGCCACTCCGACATCTCGGTGCGGCCGCCGAGCTCGTTGACGAACTGCACGTCGAGCCAGGGCTTGTAGATGCGCAGGCGGGGGTTGGCGAGCAGGCCGTAGCGGTAGAACCGCTCGATGTCGTTGCCCTTGTAGGTCGAGCCGTCGCCCCAGATGTCGACGCCGTCCTCACGCATGGCGCGGACGAGGAGGGTTCCGGTCACGGCGCGGCCGAGGGGGGTGGTGTTGAAGTAGGTCTTGCCGCCGGAGCGGATGTGGAAGGCGCCGCACTGCAGGGCGACGAGCCCCTCCTCGACCAGCGCGCTCTTCGCGTCGACGAGGCGCGAGATCTCGGCGCCGTACTGGGCCGCGCGGGACGGGACGCTCTCGATGTCGGGCTCGTCGTACTGGCCGATGTCGGCCGTGTACGTGCAGGGCACCGCGCCCTTCTCGCGCATCCAGGCGACGGCGACGGATGTGTCGAGGCCTCCCGAGAATGCGATTCCGACACGCTCGCCCACGGGCAGACTGCTCAACACTTTCGACATGCCTCCGATTTTAGGAGGAACGGGGACCTCCTCCGTGCCGCGGGAGGTCCGAGCCGCCTCCCGGGGCGCCCGCGCGGGGTGCGCTCCGGCCGTGGGAGCACGTCCTCCGTCGATCCGCGTCGATCGCCGCCGCCCCCGACCGGGGCGCGCGAGCCGGCCGGAGGCTCCGTGGTCCGGAGGCGGCGCCCGCGCAGCCGGCGCGGATCGCCCGCTCCGGCTGAGTGGTTCCGCGCGGCCCGGATGGACGGCCGTGGCGAGCGCGTGCCAGGCTCCGCTCGACCCCGGCTTCCGCCGCCGCCGCCTCCGAAAGGGCTCTCCGTGCCACGACCTCCTCATCGCCTCGCGGCGATGGCCCTCGCCTGCCTGCTCGCCGCGGGCGGTTCCGCCGGTCTGGCGCCGTCCGCCCTCGCGACGCAGGCCGTCGCCGAGACTCCGACCGCCTTCGTCCCGGGGGAGACTCCGCCCCCAGAGGCGCGTGGATCGCAGACCTACACGAACGCCCTCCTCGGCGGCGACTCGCTCGACGCGGGAGAGCGCATCTTCTCGAACGGAGACTCCGCGAGCTTCGAGATGCAGGCGGACGGCAACGCCGTGATCTACGACGCCGGGCGCCGCCCCGTCTGGAGCACCAGGACCCAGGGCACCGGAGCGACCACGGTGCGGATGCAGGAGGACGGCAACCTCGTCGTCGTGACCGGCTCCGGCACGCCCGTCTGGGCGTCCGGGACCGCGGGAGAGACCGGCGCGCTCGCCCTCATCCAGGACGACGGGCAACTCGTGCTCGTCCGCCCGAACGGGGACACGGCCTGGTCCTCGGCCGACGAGCAGGAGCCCGAGCCGGAGCCGATCGCCGACGTCCTCGACAGCGGGCGCGAGCTCTCTCCGGGACAGCAGCTGACCGCCTCCGACGGCCGCTCGCGCGCCGCGATGCAGAGCGACGGCAATCTCGTCGTCTCCGTGGACGGATCGCCGCGCTGGAGCTCCGTCACCTCCGGAGCGGGCAACCGCCTCGCGATGCAGACCGACGGGAACGCGGTGGTCTCGGCCCCCGGGTCCGGCGTGCGCTGGCAGGCGGGAACGCCCGGGAACCCGGGCGCGCGGATGCGGATGCAGAACGACGGCAACCTGGTGATCACCGCCGCCTCCGGACGGCCGCTCTGGGCGAGCTCGACCTCGCGCGCGCCTGAGATCCGCGACGTCCTCTCCTCCGGCTCGCGGCTCAGCCGGGGACAGCAGCTCACTTCGCCGGACGGCCGGTCGCGCGCCTCCCTGCAGGGCGACGGCAATCTCGCGGTCTACTCGCGGGGGGACGTCCGCTGGGGCGCCGGCACCCAGGGCGAGGGCGAGACGCTCTCGATGCAGTCCGACGGCAACGCCGTGGTCACCTCCGCCTCGGGCCGACCCCTCTGGGCCTCGGGTACGGCGGGCAACCCGGGATCCCGCCTGCAGATGCAGAACGACGGCAACCTGGTCGTCTACTCCGCCTCGGGCCGCGCGCTGTGGGCGAGCGACACTCCTCCGGCGCCGCCCGCGCCCGCCGTCCGGGACACCCTCTCCTCCGGGAACCGGCTGACCGCCGGTCAGCTGCTGCGCTCCTCCGACGGAGGGAGCGAGGCGGTCATGCAGGGCGACGGCAACCTCGTCGTCTACTCGCGCGGCTCGGCCCGCTGGGCGGCCGGCACGTCCGGAGGCGGCAACCGGCTCGAGATGCAGTCCGACGGCAACGCCGTGGTCTACGCGGGGTCCGGCGGAGCGCGCTGGCAGTCCGGCACGGCGGGCAGCCCGGGCTCCCGGATGGTCATGCAGAACGACGGCAATCTGGTGATCTACTCGCCGCAGGGCCGCGCACTCTGGGCGAGCACGCAGGCCGCGGCACCGGCACCGGCGCCCGGCGGCAACCCGCCCCCGCGTCCCGCCGATCGGGACTGCCGGGACTTCAGCAGCCAGCAGGAGGCGCAGGCGTTCCTGGAGTACTGGGCGCAGTGGTACGGCGACTTCGCCCGACTCGACGAGAACCGTCCTCCGAACGGTGTCGCCTGCGAGGACTACCCGTACTGACACTCCGAGATCGCATTCGATCGTGTACGAAGGCCCGCCCCGCCCTGCCGGAGGGCGGGCCTTCGGCCGTCCTCCGACGACGAGAGCCTCACCCTCCTCTCTCAGGCCCGAGCGGTCCCCTGCAGGCCTCCGGGCCACGCTCGCGGGTATCGAGTGGCGAAGACGACCCGCCTGCGCGAGAGGCTCTCCGGCGGACGACCATCGACGAGGCGCCTTGCGCGCCGACGCTCCGCTGCCGCGCGAGCTCCCTCGCCGCCGGGCGACCCGGCATGCTGGGGCAGGACTCCGCCGACGACGCGGATCGGAAGGACGCCATGACCCCGACGACCCCCTCCAGCCGCGAGAGCCTGCTGGTCACCCCTGACGAGCTCGCCGAGCTCATGGCCTCCACCGAGCCGCCGCTCGTCCTCGACGTGCGCTGGCGCCTCGACCGGCCCGACGGCCGCCCGGAGTACCTCGCGGGCCACCTGCCCGGCGCGGTGCACGTCGACCTCGATCACGAGCTGGCCGCCCACGGCGAGCCGGAGGAGGGGCGCCACCCGCTGCCTCCGATCGAGGTGCTGCAGGAGGCGGCGCGCGGCTGGGGGCTCCGCCGGGGCCGGTCCGTCGTCGTGTACGACGACGCGCAGAGCGTCCCGGCCGCGCGGGCCTGGTGGCTGCTGCGGGCGACGGGAGTGGAGGACGTCCGCCTGCTCGACGGGTCGCTCGCCGGCTGGATCCGCTCGGGGCGGGAGCTCGAGACGGGCGACGTCCCGCGCGAGCGGGGCGACGTCGAGCTGGCCTACGGTCGGCTCCCGGTGCTGGACATCGACGAGGCGGCGGCGCTGCCCTCGGCGGGCGTCCTGCTCGACGCCCGCGCCCCTGAGCGGTACCGCGGCGAGGTCGAGCCGATCGACCCGCGGGCGGGCCACATCCCCGGCGCTCGGAACGCTCCCGCGTCCGCGGCGCTCGACTCCGAGGGGCGGTTCCGGCCCGCCTCCGACCTGCGCGCCGGATTCGAGGCGCTCGGCGTGCGGGAGCACGCCCCCGTCGGCGTGTACTGCGGCAGCGGCGTCTCGGCCGCGGTCGACGTCGTCGCGCTCACGCTCGCGGGCTTCGCGCCGGCGCTCTACCCGGGCTCCTGGTCGCAGTGGTCGAGCACGCCGGGCCGGACGGTGGCGACCGGGTCGGAGGCCTGAAGCGCCTTCTTCGGATCGCGCGCGGAGCTCAGCTCAGGCGCGAGTGCTCGCCGAGGTGGTGCCAGGTGCGGTTGTGGTAGACGAGCGGCGCCGTGGTCTCGGAGTCCTCGGGCACGTGGGCCTCGAGGGCGTGCACGGCGACGATCGTGGACGATCCCGCCTCCATGCGGTTGATCACCGTGCCGCGGATCCAGGCAGCGGCGCCCGGGAAGAACGGCTCGCCCGTGGGCAGCCGCGACCAGAGCGACGTGTCGGCGAAGCGGTCGATGCCGCTGGTCGAGCCCAGGCGCGCCAGGTCGAGCTGCTCCGCCCCGAGCAGGTGCACGACCAGCGTCTCGGACGCCTGGATGGCCGGAGAGCTGGACGAGGCGGACGAGAGCGAGAAGACGAACAGCGGCGGCTCGGCGCTCACCGAGAAGACGGAGGTCGCGGTCAGGGCGACCGGGCCGGTGCCCGGGTCGGCGGTGATCAGCGCGACTCCGGCGGCGTGGTTGCGGAACGCGAGCTTGAAGTCCTCCGGGGAGAGTCCGGCGAAGGCGCGGTGCTCCGGCTCGCGGTCCGGGGTGGTGGCGAGGTTCTCGCGGCTCATCGGAGACTCCTGATCGATCGAGGGTGCGGCACGGGGTGGTGGCCCGCCGTCGCGCCGCAGCACGGCTCCTCCAGACTGGCGCACAGGCCGGGGGAGGGCCGCCCCATTGCGGAGTATGACGCCGCCACCTCGGGGAACGCCGATCCGCCGCTCCCTGTTCCCGATCACGCCGGATCGGGTGCGCGTCGTCGGCGCCGGCGTCCGCGCACCCGTCGCTCGCCCTCAGCGCAACCCGTCGCCGCGGCCGCGGTCTGCGCGCAGACTCGAGGGCATGGCCCACCGTCAGCGCACGTCCACCGCGCATCCCGAGAGCAAGACCTGCGCCTCCTGCGGTCGCGAGATCGAGTGGCGCGCGAAGTGGGCGCGCGACTGGGAGGACGTCCGCTACTGCTCGGACGCCTGCCGCGGTCGCGGAGTCGGTCCGGAGGAGGCGCGCCTCGAGGAGGAGATCCGCACCGTCCTGCTCGCGCGAGCGGCGTCGTCGACGGCGTGCCCGTCCGAGGTCGCGCGCCGGGTCGGCGGCGAGGAGTGGCGGCCGCTGATGGAGCCCGTGCGCCGGGCCGCGCGCCGCCTGGTCGACCGGGGCGAGATCGACATCGTGCAGGGCGGACAGGTCGTCGACCCCTCGCGGGCGAAGGGCCCGATCCGCCTGCGGAGGCGACCCGGCGGACCCCTGTCGCCGGGCGGCGCCGCGGGCTAGCCTCAGCAGATGCCCAGCAGCGACGCCGTCGTCCTCACCGTCCCCGGACCGCACGGCGACCGGGAGGTGCGGATCTCGAGCCCCGAGCGCGTGCTCTTCCCGGAGCCGGGCATCACCAAGCGCGAGGTCGCGGAGTACCTGATCGCCGTCGGCGAGCCGTTCGTCGCGGCGAACGGCGGCCGCCCCGTCTCGCTGCAGCGGTTCTCCTCCGGGATCGAGGGCGAGCAGTTCTTCTCGAAGAACCCGCCCAAGGGCGCGCCCGAGTACGTCCGGTCCGTCCCGGTGACGTACCCGAGCGGGCGGGTGCATCCGCAGCTCGTGATCGACGAGCCCGCGGCCGCCGTCTGGGCGGCGCAGATGAACACCGTCGTCTTCCACCCGTGGGCGTCCCGCGCCGATGCGCCCGACCTGCCCGACCAGCTCCGGATCGACCTCGACCCGCAGCCCGGCACCGACGTCGCCGACGCGGTCGTCGCCGCGCACGCGCTGCGGGAGGTCCTGCGGGAGGCCGGCCTCGACCCGTTCGTGAAGACGTCCGGCAACCGCGGCCTGCACGTCTTCGCGCCGATCGTCGCCGAGCACGAGTTCCTCGACGTCCGCCACGCGGTGATCGCCGCGGCGCGCGAGCTGGAGCGGCGGATGCCCGAGCAGGTCACGACGGCGTGGTGGAAGGAGGAGCGCGGCGAGCGGATCTTCGTCGACTTCAACCAGGCCAACCGCGACCGGACGATCGCCGGTGCCTACAGCCCGCGGCCGCTCGCGCACGCTCCCGTCTCCACTCCGCTGGACTGGGACGAGCTCGACGGCGTCGACCCGCGGGCCTTCACGATCCGCACGGTCCCGGCGCGCCTCGCCGAGCGCGGTGATCCGTGGGCCCGGATGCACGACGCCCCCGGCCGCCTCGACGCCCTGCTCGGCTGGTGGGAGCGCGATGTCGCCGCCGGCCTCGGCGAGCTGCCGTTCCCGCCCGACTTCCCCAAGATGCCGGGCGAGCCGCCCCGCGTGCAGCCCAGCCGCGCGAAGAAGGCCTAGCCGAGGACGTCGCCGAGGTCGTACGCGGTCGGCTGCTCCAGCTGCTCCATGGTGCAGGAGGCGGCGTCGCGGTCCGGGCGCCAGCGCTCGAACTGCACGGTGTGCCGGAAGCGGTCGCCCTCGCGCTGGTCGTAGCGGACCTCGAGCACGAGCTCGGGACGCAGACGCACGAAGGAGGTGTCGCGGCCGCTCGAGAACCGGCTCCGCTCGCCCTCGCCGCGCACCGGTGCTCCCTCCGCGTCACGCTCGACCGCGGGTGCGAGCTCCTCCAGCAGCTGCACGCGACGCTCGTCGCTGAAGGCCGAGGCCCCGCCGACCTGGCGGACCTCTCCGTCGTCGCCGTGCAGGCCGAGCAGGATCGAGCCCACGCCCGGCTTGGAGGCGTGCTCGCGGTACCCGATCGCGATCACGTCGGCCGTGCGGTGGTGCTTGACCTTGAGCACGGCGCGCTTCCCGGGGGAGTAGGGCGCGGCCAGCGGCTTCGCCACGACGCCGTCCAGTCCTGCGCCCTCGAAGCGCTCCAGCCAGTCGCGCGCCAGGGCCTCGTCGTCGGTGGCGCGGCCGAGGTGCAGCGGATGCGGGACGCCGGCCATCACCGCGGCGAGCGCCTCCCGCCGCGCCGAGTACGGCTCCTCGAGCACGCTGCGCCCGTCCACGGCGAGCAGGTCGAAGGCGACGAGCATCGCCGGGGTGGTCTCCGCCAGCATCCTCACGCGGCTCGCGGCCGGATGGATGCGCTGCGAGAGCAGGTCCCAGTCGAGCCGCTGCGCTCCCGGCTCGCCGGTCGCCAGGACGATCTCGCCGTCGAGCACGCAGCCGTCGGGGAGCAGCCGGAGGAAGGCCTCGACGAGCTCGGGGAAGTACCGGGTCAGCGGCTTGGAGCCGCGGCTCCCGATCTCGCACTCCCCGCCGGAGACCGAGACGATCGCGCGGAACCCGTCCCACTTCGGCTCGTAGGAGTATCCGCCCGCGACGGCGGTCTGCTCCGGCACCGCAGGAACGGCCTTGGCGAGCATCGGGGCGACGGGGAGCGCGAACGGGAGGTCCATGCCCTGATCATCCCGGCCGCGGTCTCCGACCGCACCCCCTTCCGGATGGCTGTGGACCGGGACGTTCCGGGCCCGCCGCGGAGGTTCGAGGCGTAGCGTTCCCGGCATGAGCATTGACTGGAAGCGCTGGACGCCCGTCGCCGTCGTCCCCGCGGTCGTCGTCGCCGCGGCCGTCGCCCTCCCCCTCTCGGCGAGCGCCGCGGGAGACCTCCCCGAGAAGTCCGCCGCCGACCTCCTCGCCTTCGTCGCCGAGAGCGACACCACGGCGTTCTCCGGCGAGATCCGGCAGACCTCGGACCTCGGCCTGCCCGACCTCTCGGCGCTCGGCGGCTCCGCCGGCTCGGCGTCCGCCGACCCCGCCGACTCCCTCGTCGAGCTCGCCACCGGCTCGCACCAGGCGCGCGTGTACGTCGACGCCGAGAAGGGCGTGCGCCTCCAGGTGCTCGACCGGCTCGCCGAGCGCGACGTCGTCGCCTCGACGACCGACGGAGTCTGGATCTACGACTCGAGCGCGAACACCGCCACCCACCTCGTGCCTCCCGCGGGGGGAGCCCCCGAGGCCTCGCCGGGCGATCAGGTCGTCACGCCGTCGTCCGCCGCCGAGCAGCTGCTCGCCGCGATCGACCCGACGACCACGGTCGCGGTCGGCTCGGACGTCAGCGTCGCCGGGCGCGACGCGTACGAGCTCGTGCTCACGCCCCGCGACGGCGGCACCCTCGTGGGCTCCGTGACCGTCTCGGTCGACGGCGAGACGGGTCTCCCGCTCGGAGTGGCCGTGACCGCCCGCGGGGGCACCGCGCCCGCGTTCAGCGTCGCGTACACGAGCATCGACTTCTCGACGCCCGACGCGTCCCTCTTCTCCTTCACGCCCCCGGCCGGCGCCGAGGTGACGGAGCAGGCCGCTCCGGTCGACGACGAGGCGGACGCCTCCGACGCGCCCGCCGCGGACACGGCCGAGCACTCCGACGTCGTCACCACGGGGTCCGGCTGGACGAGCGTCGTCGAGCTGCCCGCCGGTGACGCCGACGCGCTCTCCTCGCTCGACGCGGTCACCACGCCGGTCGACGGCGGCCGCGTCCTCTCCTCCGCCCTGCTGACCGTCCTCGTCACCGACGACGGACGCGTCCTCGCCGGCGCGGTCCCGGCCGAGGCGCTCCGCGACGCGGCCTCCGCTCGGTGACGGCGGGCGAGCTCGCAGTCGAGACGCGGGGCCTCACCAAGCGCTTCGGGCGCCAGGAGGCGGTCTCCGGTCTCGACCTCGCCGTTCCCCGCGGCGCCGTCTTCGGCTTCCTCGGCCCGAACGGCTCGGGCAAGACCACGACGATCCGGATGCTGCTCGCCCTCGCCGCGCCGACCGCGGGCAGCATCACCGTCCTCGGGCAGGCCATGCCCCGGCGCGCGGCCGAGGTCCTGCCCCGGGTGGGGGCGCTGGTCGAGGGGCCGGGCTTCTACCCGTTCCTCTCCGGAGCGGCCAACCTCCGGCGCTTCGACGCCGCGGAGGCGGGCACCTCGTCCCGCACCCGCGACACCCGTGCGAAGGAGGCCCTCGCCCGCGTCGGTCTCTCGGCCGCGGCGCGCAAGAAGGTCGGCTCCTACTCCCTGGGCATGAAGCAGCGGCTCGGCATCGCGGTCGCCCTGCTCTCGCCGCGCGACCTGATCGTGCTGGACGAGCCCACGAACGGCCTCGACCCGCAGGGCACCCGCGAGGTCCGCGCTCTCGTGCGCGGACTGAACCAGGACGGCACGACCGTCCTCGTCTCCAGCCACCTCCTCGCCGAGATCGAGCAGCTCTGCACCCACGCCGCCGTCATGCGCTCCGGGCGCCTCGTCGCCCAGGGCGGGCTCGACGAGCTGCGCGGGGACGCCGCCTCGGTCGAGCTGCTGACGCCCGACCGCGAGCGCGCGATCGTGGCCCTGCACACCCGGGGTCTGGAGCCGCGCACCGCGCCGGGCCCGCACCCCGCCGATCCGCCGCTGGTCGTCGCCGCACTGCCGCCCGGGCTCGAGGCCGAGACGCTGGTCGCCGACCTCGTGCGGGCCGACGTCCGCGTCCGCGGGTTCGCCGTCCGCCGCCCCTCGCTCGAGGAGCGCTTCGTCGAGCTGACCGGGGAGGGTTTCGATGTCGAGCGCTGACGCGACCGTCCGCCGCGCGGGGATCGGGTCCCTGCTCGCCTCCGAGCTCGCCCTGCTCTTCCGCCGGCGCCGCACCTGGGCGCTGCTCGCGGCCCTCGCCGCCATCCCGATCCTGCTCGCCGTCGCGGTGCGGCTCTCGGGCGGTGACGGAGGCGGGCCGTCCTTCGTGGGCGCGATCGCCGGCAACGGCCTCTTCACCGGCTTCGCGGCCATCACGGTCGCCGTCCCGCTGTTCCTCCCGCTCACGGTCGGGGTCGTCGCCGGCGACGCGATCGCGGGCGAGGCCTCGCTCGGGACGCTGCGCTACCTGCTGGTCAGCCCCGTCGGCCGCGTGCGGCTGCTCGCGGTGAAGTTCGCCGCCTCCCTCGCCTTCTGCCTCGCCGCGGCACTCACCGTCATGGTGGTCGGGATCCTGATCGGCCTGGCGCTCTTCCCGGCGGGACCGGTGACGCTCCTCTCCGGCAGCACCGTCCCGCTCGGCGACGCGATCGGCCGGGCCCTGGCGATCGCCGTGTACGCGGCGCTCTCGCTGGTCGGGCTCTCGGCGATCGGCCTCTTCATCTCGACGCTGACCGATGTGCCGGTCGGCGCCATGGCGGCCACCGTCGTCGTCTCCATCGCGGCGCAGATCGTCGGCTCGCTCTCGCAGCTGGACGCCCTCCACCCGTTCCTGCTGACAGACCGGTGGTTCGACTTCGCCGACCTCCTGCGCGACCCGATCGCGTGGAGCTCCTTCGGCGAGAACGCGCTGCTCCAGCTCGCCTACGTCGCCGTGTTCGGGTCGCTCGCGATCGGCCGCTTCACCACTCGCGACGTCCTCTCCTGATCCCGGGGACGACGGAGGCCGCCCTCCCGCACTGCGGTGGGGGCGGCCTCCGGGTCGACGGGGTCAGCCCTGCGGAGCGATCTCGAAGCTGACGGAGCCGCCCTCGTCCACCTGCGCGTCGAGGACCTTGTCGCCGAGAGCGACGGAGGCGGCGACGTCGAGGAACACGCGCGCTCCGTCCTGCTCCACGACGGCGTCCGTCGTCTCGGGGGCCGCGGCGACCGCGACAGCGAAGTTGCGGGCGTCGAGATCGGTGCCGCTGATGCGCAGGCCTCCCTCGACGGGGGTCTCGGTCTGCCCGGTGATGGTCTTGACGACGGTGCTGGCGTTGTCGGTGAGCGTGAGCATCGGGTCGTTCCTTCCGTCCGTGGTCGATGAGGGGGCCACGTTGCCGGGATCCGGCGGCACCCTCAAGGCGGCGGAGCGGATGTGGAGGGGATGCACACCTGGACGGCCCGAGGAGTCGCGGCGCTCGCCGGAGCCGCGCCGGGCCGGGGGCGCCGCATCGCCTGCCACACTGGCCGGATGCATCCCGCCGACTCCTGCCCCTGCGGAAGCCGCCGCCACTACGCCGACTGCTGCCGCCCCGCCCACCTCGGCGAGGAGACCTCGCCGACGGCGGAGCGCCTGATGCGCAGCCGCTACAGCGCGAACGTCCTCGGCAGCGCCCCCTACCTGCTCGCGAGCTGGCACCCCTCGACCCGGCCGTGCCGCATCGACCTCGATCCCGACGTCCAGTGGCGCCGGCTCCAGATCGTCGACACCTCGTTCGGGCGGGAGGGCGACGAGGAGGGCCTGGTCGAGTTCCGCGCCTCCTACCGCTCGCCCGCCGGCCCCGGCCTCGTGCACGAGCGCAGCCGCTTCCTGCGCGAGGACGGTCGCTGGCTCTACGTCGACGGCGAGATGCTCGGCGACGAGGCCTGATCCGTCCGGGCCGTCCTACTCTGGAGGCATGGCCAAGGACTTCCGCCGGGCGGACGACGCGTCGCGCTACGAGCTCCACCTCGACGGCGCCCTGGTGGGCGTCCTCGACTACCGCGAGGCGCCCGGCAGCGTCTCCCTCGTCCGCTCCTTCACGACCCCGCCCTTCCGCGGCCGTGGGCTCGCCGGGGAGCTGGTCTCCTTCGCCGTCGACGACATCGAGGCCGCCGGCGGGCGGAGCGTCGTGCCGATGTGCTGGTACGTCGGGCAGTGGTTCGAGCAGCACCCCGAGAAGGCGCACCTCCTCGCTCCCTCCTGAGCCGCTCGCTCACTCGCGGACCGCGGGCTCCACTCCGGCCAGGTCCGGGCCGAGGCCGATGTCGACCAGGCGCAGACGGCCCGCGTAGGAGTCGCCCGGAGGCAGCAGCAGACCGGCCTTGATCGCGCCGAAGGCGACCGTCACATCGGCGCGCAGCACGGTGGGATCGGGGACCGACCCGTCGTCGGGATGGACGCCGCTCGGCAGGTCGACCGCGACGACCACCGGGCGCTCGGCCCGCCGCTCCAGCGCGTCGAGCACCGCCTCGACGACGACGCGCGGCCGTCCCCGCAGCGCGGGCTCCGTCGCTCCGATGCCGAGGATCCCGTCGACCAGGACATCCGCCCGCGCCACCGCCGCGGCGAGGCCGGGCGCGTCGTCGGCCGGCACCTGCCCGCAGCCCTCGTCGAGCGCCACGGCGAGGCCCCGGCGGTGCACCCGCTCGGCCGTGAGGACGAGGACGACGTCGGTCCCGGCGGAGGAGAGCTCGGCGGCCGCGTAGAGCGCGTCACCGCCGTTGTCGCCCGGACCGACCAGGACGAGCACCGAGCCCGGACGGGAGCGGTCGGAGCGCCCGGCGAGCACGAGACGCAGCTCGCGGGCGAGGCCGTCGGCGGCGCGCTGCATCAGCGGCTCCCGCCGGGCCAGGTGCGGAGCCTCGGCGGCCCGCACCTGCGCGGACGTGTATCCCTCGACCATGCGCTCCACTGTGCGCGCGGCGCTGCGGGCGTGCAACCCCGTCAGCTCTCCTGCACCGCCCGGTCCGACTCCTCGACGATCGCCCGCATCGCGGCCTCCGCAGCGTCCGCGTCGCCCGAGGCGACGGCGGCGGCCACCGCCCGGTGCAGCCGCACCGCGGTGGAGTCGGCCTCGCGCGGCATGAGCGCGTTGCGGGTGCGGCCGGCGAGGACCTCGGCGACCAGATCGCCCAGCTGCGCGAGCATCCGGTTGCCGGACGCGGCCAGGAGGGAGCGGTGGAAGGCGGTGTCGGCGGCGAGGTAGGCGGACTGGTCGGCTGCGCGGGAGTGGGTGGAGAGGGCGTCGCCCGCCTCCGTGAGCGCCCGCCGCTGCTCCTCGGTCGCGTTCGCCGCGGCGAGCCGGGCGGCGAGCGGCTCCACCCCGAGTCGGAGCTCGCTGAGCTGGTGCAGCTGGCGCCGCCGGTCCGGGCCGTCCAGTCCCCATGCGACGACCCGCGTGTCCAGGGCGTTCCAGCACTCCGGAGGCTGGACCCGCGTCCCCGCGCGGCGGCGGGACGTCACGAGCCCGAGCGTCTCGAGGACGCGCACCGCCTCCCGCATCACCGAGCGGGAGACCCCGCGCCGCTCCGCACGCTCGTCGGCGCTGAAGGTGGTGCCCGGCGCGAGCTCGCCGCGCACGATCTGCGAACCGAGCTCGTCCAGCACCGAGTGGTGCAGCGAGGGCGTCGGCGCGGGCATGCGGTCATCCTGCCATCGCCGGAGTCGCGCCCCGGCCGATCTTCGGGCATGATCGGGACACACGCAGGTTATGTCGGACAAAAGCCGGCCGCTGGCCGTCGGCTCGACCAAGGACGCTCATGACACCGACCCTCCTCCTCGCCCTCCGCGCCGCCGCCGGGGACGCCCCCGCCACCACCGCCGGGCAGGGGCAGCTGATCCTCGCCGCCGTCGTCGGCATCGCCGTGATCGTCGTGCTGATCACCTGGCTGAAGCTGCACCCCTTCGTCTCCCTGCTGATCGGAGCGCTGACCACGGGCCTGATCGCGGGGCTGGCGGCGGCGGACGCGGTCGCCAGCTTCGCGCTGGGGTTCGGCAACACCATGGGCGGCGTCGGCATCCTCATCGGCCTCGGCGCGATGTACGGCAAGCTCCTCGCCGACTCGGGCGGCGCGGACCGCATCGTGGACACCCTCATCGCCCGCTCGAGCACTCGTGCGCTGCCCTGGATGATGGGCTTCGTCGGCGCGCTGATCGGGCTGCCGATGTTCTTCGAGGTCGGGCTCGTGCTGCTGATCCCGGTCGTGATCCTGGTCGCCCGCCGGAGCGGTCTGCCGCTGATGAAGGTGGCGATCCCGACGCTCGCCGGCCTCTCGGTGATGCACGGCCTCGTCCCGCCCCACCCCGGACCGCTGGTCGCGATCGACGCGCTCGGCGCGAACCTCGGCGTGACCCTCGCGTTCGGCGTCCTGGTCGCGATCCCCACCGTCGTCGTCGCCGGCCCGCTCTTCGGCCGGGTCGCCGCCCGCTGGGCGCCGGTGGAGACGCCGCCGCTCTTCGGCGAGGGCGCGGGCGAGACGCGCGAGCACCGCCCGGGCTTCGCCGCCGCCGTCGCGAGCATCCTGCTGCCAGTCGTGCTGATGCTGGGCAAGGCGATCGCCGACATCGCGGCCCCGGGCTCCACGGACGCCTGGAAGGGGGCCCTCGACTTCCTCGGCACGCCGACCATCGCGCTGGGGATCGCGCTCCTGGCCGGTCTGGTCCTGCTCGGCCGCGGCGGCCGGATGAACCGCACCGAGCTGCAGGCCTCGCTCTCGAGCTCGCTGCCGCCGATCGCGGGCATCCTGCTCATCGTCGGCGCGGGCGGCGGTTTCAAGCAGGTCCTCGTCGACACCGGGATCGGCGGGGTGGTCGCCCAGCTCGCGGAGGGGAGCGGCGCCTCGGCGCTGCTGCTCGCCTGGCTCGTGGCCGTCGTGATCCGCGTCGCCACCGGCTCCGCGACCGTCGCCACCGTGACCGCCGCAGGGATCCTCCAGCCGCTGACCGAGACCATGGACGGGCCGATGGTCGCCCTCATGGTGCTCGCGATCGGCGCCGGCTCGGTGTTCCTGTCGCACGTCAACGACGCCGGGTTCTGGCTGGTGAAGGAGTACCTCGGGCTCAGCATCGGCCAGACGCTCAAGACCTGGACCGTGATGGAGTGCCTGGTCTCGGTGACCGGGCTCGCCGGGGTCCTCCTGATCGGTCTCTTCGTAGGAGGTATCTGATGACCGCTCTTCCCACCGTCCCCGTCCGCGCCGTCGTCGTCATGGGCGTCTCCGGCAGCGGCAAGTCGACCGTCGCGTCGCTCCTGGCGCGCCGACTCGGCTGGGAGTTCCTCGAGGGGGACGACCTGCACCCGCAGGCGAACGTCGACAAGATGCACGCCGGCATCCCGCTGACCGACGAGGACCGGGCGCCCTGGCTCGCCGAGATCGCCCGCGTGGTGGACCAGCGGATCGCCGCGGGCGGCTCGGTCGTCGTGACCTGCTCGGCCCTGCGCCGCCGCTACCGCGACGTCCTCCGCCGCGACGACCTCGTCTTCGCGCACCTCGCGGGATCGAGGGACCGGATCGCCGGGCGGCTCGCCTCGCGGGTCGGCCACTTCATGCCGACCACGCTGCTCGACTCGCAGTTCGAGGCGCTCGAGCCCCTCGGTGACGACGAGCTCCACGTCACGGTCGACGTGGGCGGCGCTCCGGAGGAGGAGATCGCCGAGATCCTCGGAGGGCTCGGCCTCGCCCCCGCGGGCGCCTAGCCCAGCAGCGACTCCACCGGCACGGCCGGGAGGTCGAAGGCCGCGGCGACGGCGGCGTTCGTCACCCGGCCGTCGTGGGTGCTCAGGCCTCGGGCGAGCGCCGGGTCGGCGGCCAGGGCGGCCCGCCACCCGCGGTCGGCCAGCGCGAGCGCGTAGGGGAGCGTCGCGTTGGTGAGCGCGCGGGTCGAGGTCTCGGGAACGGCGCCAGGCATGTTCGCGACGCAGTAGTAGACGCTCCGGTGCACGGGGAACACCGGGTCGTCGTGCGTGGTCGGACGCGAGCCCTCGAAGCAGCCGCCCTGGTCGATCGCGATGTCGACCAGCACCGAGCCCGGCTTCATCGTGGCGACCATCTCGTCGGTCACCAGCTTGGGCGCCTTGGCGCCCGGGATGAGGACGGATCCGATCACGAGGTCGGCGTCGGCCAGCTGCGCGGCGATCTCGTAGGCCGAGGAGGCGCGGGTCTGGATCGCGCCCTGGAAGCGGTTCTCGAGCTGCGCGAGGCGGGGGAGCGAGAGGTCGACGATCGTGACGTCGGCTCCCATGCCGAGGGCGTTCGCCGCGGCGTGCTCGCCGGCCGTGCCGCCGCCGATCACGACGACCCTCGCCTTCGGAGTGCCGGGGACCCCGCCGAGCAGCGTGCCCCGTCCGCCGACGGCGCTCATGAGGTGGTAGGCGCCGACCGTGATCGACAGGCGCCCGGCGACCTCGCTCATCGGCGAGAGCAGCGGCAGCCGCCGGTCGTCCAGCTGGACCGTCTCGTAGGCGATGGAGGTCGTCCCCGCCGCGAGCAGCGCATCGGTGCACGGGCGGGAGGCGGCGAGGTGGAGGTAGGTGAAGAGCACCTGGTCGCGGCGCATCCGCGGGTACTCGGCCTCGATCGGCTCCTTGACCTTGAGGACCAGCTCGGACTCGCCCCAGACCTCGTCGGGCCCGTCGACGACGAGGGCGCCGGCGCGGCGGAAGTCGTCGTCCGACACGCGCGAGCCCAGGCCCGCGCCGGCCTCGACGAGGACCTCGTGGCCGCGGCGCACCAGCTCGTGGACGCCGGCCGGAGTGGCGGCGACCCGGTTCTCGTTGTTCTTGATCTCGGTGGGGATCCCGACGCGCACGGCGGCTCCTTCGCTGCGGCCCGCGGGGCGGGCGGTGGGCGCCGATCCTGCACCGGCTCTGCCCCCATCGTGCGAAGATCGTGCCCGGAGCGGGGGAACTCCGCAGGATCGGTCGGAAGTCACCGCACGGGCCGAAGGTTCGTCGGCGGAGTGAGGGAGCGGGCGCATGCCACCGAAGGATCTGCACGACCTCGACGACCTGGATCCGGTCGACCGGACCCTGGTGCGCCTCCTCCGCGCCGACGCGCGGACGCCCAACAGCCGGCTCGCCGAGCGCGCCGGCATCGCCCCGTCGACCTGCGTCGCACGCGTCCGGGGCCTCGTCGAGCGCGGCGTCATCACCGGCTTCACCGCCGAGCTCGACCCGGCGGCGCTCGGCCTGACCCTGCAGGCGCTGATCAGCGTCAGCATCCGCGTCGGCCAGCGCCAGGCGATCACGCGCTTCGCGGAGGAGATCCGCGCGCTGCCCGAGGTGGTGCAGGTGTTCTTCCTCGGCGGCTCGGAGGACTTCATCATCCACGTCGCGGTCCGCGACTCCAGCGACGTGCGGGACTTCGTGGTCTCGAACCTCTCGGCGAACCCGGCGGTGGCCTCGACGCGCACGAGCCTGGTGTTCGACCACCACCGCAAGGGCCCGGCAGTCCCCGAGTAGCGCGGGCCGGCGCGGGTCCGAGCGGCCGCTCGGCCCGCGCCCGTCCCTGGGAGCTAGTGCGCCCCGGGGTTCACGTCGCCGCCCCCGCGCTGCATGAGGCCGGGGATGCGCTTGGCGAGCCCCGGGATCGCCTCGTCCGAGATCGAGATGCGCGTGTCGCGCAGGCGCTGGCGCAGCAGGGTCTCGACGTCCTCCTCCGGTCGCAGCTCGGCGTCGCCGGCGACCTGCAGCAGCACGCCGCGCAGCTTCTCGTCGAGCTGCGCGTCGTCGCTGCCGTGCTGGATCGGGTGGTCCTGGGATGCGTTCGTCATGCCTCCATGCTGGCACCGGCGACCCCGAGCCGAGAGGACTTGCGCCGCGGCAGGATGGTCGCATGCCGTTCACCCGCGCCGAGCTCGCAGCGTTCCAGGACCGCACCGTCGAGGACCTGCTGGGCGACGACGTCCGGCTCCTCTTCGTCGGCATCAACCCGGGACTGTGGACCGCCGCCACCGGCGCGCACTTCGCCCACCCCGGCAACCGCTTCTACCCGGCGCTCGTCGCGGCCGGGATCCTCGAGCGCGCGCCGCGCGTGTCCGAGGGGATGAGCGCTGCGGACCGCGCGGAGCTCGTCTCCCGCGGCGTCGGCATCACCAATCTCGCCTCCCGGGCGACCGCCCGCGCCGACGAGCTGACCGCGGAGGAGCTGCGCGAGGGTGCTCAGCGGCTGGTCGCCACCGTGGAGCGGGTGCGTCCCCGGGCCGTCGCGGTCGTCGGCATCACCGCCTACCGGATCGCGTTCGGACGCCGCAGGGCGGTGCAGGGCAGGCAGGAGGAGGACGTGGCGGGCGCGCCGCTCTGGGTGCTGCCGAACCCGAGCGGCCTGAACGCGCACGACACGGTCGCCTCGCTCGGGCGCGCCTACCGCGAGCCGGCGCTCGAGGCGGGGATCGTCTCTTCCGACGCGCTCCCGCCCGGGGACGTCGGACCCCGCCCGCAGGAATAGCCGTCGACCCCCGGAGGTTGCAGAAGTCCATGAGTATGCATGAAGTCAAGTTCGGCGTCGACACGTTCGGCGACGTCACCGCCGGCCCCGACGGCGCCCCGCTGCCGCACGGCCAGGTCCTCCGCGACGTGGTCGAGGAGGGAGTCCTGGCCGACCGGGTCGGCATCGACTTCTTCGGGATCGGCGAGCACCACCGCGCCGACTTCGCCGTGAGCGCCCCTGACGTCGTGCTCGCCGCCATCGCGGCCCGCACCGAGCGCATCCACCTCGGCTCCGCCGTGACGGTCCTCTCCTCCGACGACCCGGTGCGCGTCTACCAGCGCTTCGCCACCCTCGACGGACTCTCCGGCGGCCGGGCCGAGGTCATCCTCGGCCGCGGCTCCTTCACCGAGTCCTTCCCGCTCTTCGGCTACGACCTCGCGCAGTACGAGGTCCTCTTCGAGGAGAAGCTCGACCTCTTCCACGCCCTGATCCAGGGCGGCCCGGTCACCTGGCAGGGCACGACCCGCCCCGCGCTCACCGAGCAGAGCGTCTACCCGACCCTCGACAACGGCACCCTCCGCACCTGGATCGGCGTCGGCGGCAGCCCCGAGTCGGTCGTCCGCGCCGCCCGGTACGGCTTCCCGCTCGTCCTGGCGATCATCGGCGGCTCGCCGGCCCGCTTCCGCCCCTACGTCGACCTCTTCGGCCGCGCGCTCGACCAGCTCGAGCAGCCCCGCCTCCCGGTCGCCGTGCACTCGCCCGGCTTCGTCGCCGACACCGACGAGGAGGCGCGCGAGCTGTACTTCCCGCACCACAAGGCGATGATGGACGCCATCGGCCGCGAGCGCGGCTGGTCCCCGATGACCCGCGAGCGCTTCGAGGAGGAGGCCGGCCCCGACGGCGCCATCCACCTCGGCTCGCCCGAGACGGTCGCCCGGAAGATCGCGCGAACGGTCGAGGCCCTGGGCATCGACCGCTTCGACCTCAAGTACAGCGCCGGGACGCTGCCGCACCCGGCGATCATGCGCAACATCGAGCTCTACGGCACACAGGTCATCCCGCGGGTGCGCGAGCTGCTCGCGCACTGACCCCCGCCGGGCGCCCGTTCCCCCGCTGGGCGCTCGGCGCGTTCCGAGCCGACGCGGTGCGCGCTCCCACCGGGCGCCCGGCCGGCGTCGATACACTCGGAACCCCCCCCGCCCCGACCCTCCCGGAAGCACATGCCCGACAGCCACGCCGCCCGCACCCCCTACGAGGTGCTGGGCGTCGCCGCCACCGCGTCCGACGACGAGCTCCGCCGGGCGTACCGGCTCCGCCTCCGCGAGACCCATCCGGACACGGGAGGCGACGCCGCGTCGTTCCACGCGGTGCAGCTCGCCTGGGAGCGGATCGGCAGCGCCTCCGCCCGCGGCGACTACGACCGAGGCGCTCCCGCCCCCGGGAGGTCCTCCCCGCAGTCGCCGTACACCGGCTCGCCGCGCCCGCAGACCGCCTCGGCCGTGCGCGCCCGCTCCTACGGTCACCCGGGAGGCGCGGCGCGCGAGTACTACCTGCGCCTGGTGCGCGAGTGGCTCGGCCGCGGCGTCGAGACCGAGGACCCCTTCGACCCGGCGATCGTCCGCTCCGCTCCTCGCGAGGTCCGCTCCTGGCTCGCGAAGGCTCAGGCCGAGGAGGCGACGGCCGCGCTCGTCGGCGCGCTCGGCATCGCCTACACGATCTGGAACGACGTCGCGGTCGGCGACGGCGGGCTCAAGATCGACCACCTCGTGCTCGGGCCGGCCGGCCTGCTCGCGCTGACCTCCGCCGACTGGGGCGACCCGGTCCGTCTGAGGAAGGGCGAGCTCGAGGGCCCCGGGATCGCCGAGGACGAGAAGCCGATCGCCTCGCTCGCGAAGGCCGCGCGCCGTCTCGGCCGCGAGCTGGGCGTCCGCTTCTCGACGAGCGTCGTGGTCGTGCCGGACGACGCGCTGGAGCAGCCGTTCGAGCAGGTCGAGCGCGGCAGGCACCAGGGCGCCGTCATCATCCGCCGCTCGCTGCTGCCGCAGCTGCTGCGCTCCGGCACGGACGACCCGCGGCTCGGCGGGTACGGCGAGTCGTTCGAGGTCCGCACCCGCGTGCAGAACCGCATCCGCTTCGTCTGACACCGCGCTAGCCGCCGCTCGCGACCGGGGCAAGGGGTTAGCGCGCATCCGGCGCCCCGCCCACCATGGGACGTGCCCCCGGGCATCCCACGACGAGCGGAACGAGGACGGACCATGGTGCGATTCGGATACACCCTGATGACCGAGCAGAGCGGACCCAAGCAGCTGGTGGGCTACGCGGTCGACGCCGAGAGGCTCGGCTTCGAGTTCGCGGTCTCGAGCGACCACTACTCGCCGTGGCTGACCGAGCAGGGGCACGCCTCCTACGCCTGGACGATGCTCGGAGCGGTCGCGCAGGCCACGTCGACCATCGACCTCACGACCTACGTCACCGCGCCGACCATCCGCTACCACCCGGCCGTGGTCGCGCAGAAGGCCGCGACGCTCGCGATCCTCTCCGACGACCGCTTCACGCTCGGCCTCGGCTCGGGCGAGAACCTCAACGAGCACGTCGTCGGCGAGGGCTGGCCCTCGGTCGCCGTGCGCCAGGACATGCTCCAGGAGGCCGTCCACCTCATCCGCGAGCTGCACACCGGCGAGCTGGTGACCTGGGAGGGCGAGTACTTCCGCGTCGACTCCGCCCGCATCTGGGACCTGCCGGACAAGCCGGTCGAGATCGGCCTGGCGGTCTCGGGGGAGAAGTCGATCGCCCGCTTCGCGCCGATCGGCGACCACCTCATCACGACCGAGCCCGACGCGGAGCTGATCTCGCAGTGGACCGCGGTCCGCGGTGCGGACGCCGCCCCCTCGCGCACGATCGGCCAGATCCCGATCTGCTGGGCGCCGGACAAGGAGCAGGGAGTGGCGCTGGCCCACGAGCAGTTCCGCTGGTTCGCCGGCGGCTGGGCGGTCAACTCCGATCTGCCGACCCCCGCCGGCTTCGCCGGAGCGAGCCAGTTCGTGCGCCCGGAGGACGTCGCCGAGCAGATCGCCTGCGGCCCCGACCTCGACGAGCTCGCCCAGAGCTTCGTGCCCTACATCGAGGCGGGCTTCACCGACATCGCCCTCGTCCAGGTCGGCGACGAGCTGCAGCAGCGGTTCCTCGACGAGGCGGCGGAGGGACTCCTGGAGCGCCTGCGCGCGCTCGCCCCCTGAGGCCGCTGCCGGGACGCGCGGTCAGAATCCGCGGAGGCGCTCGATGTCGCGCCGGTCGCGCTTCGTCGGGCGGCCCGCTCCGCGGTCACGGACGATCACGCCCGGCGCGGACTCCCGGGGTGGCGGCGGAGGTGTCCGGTCCTCCATGCACTCGGCGGCCACCGGCGCACCGACCCGCTTGACCACGAGTCCGCGGACGATCAGCTCCCGGTCGAAGCCGCCGATCCGGGCGCGGACCTCGTCGCCGACCCGCACGGTCTGCGCCGCCTTGGCCCGCTCGCCGTTGACGCGGATGTGGCCGGCCCGAGCCGCGGTCGTCGCGGCGGAGCGCGTCTTGTAGATGCGCACCGCCCAGAGCCACGCGTCCACCCGCACGGCACCGGTCACCGGGATCTGCATCCCCCCAGTCTACGAACGGCGCCCGCTCGCCACCCACCCCGCGGTCCTACACTGGCCGCCGACAAGGAGGTTCCCATGAACCGAGACGACAGCATCTACACCGGAGCGGACGACGCGCTGCGGAGCGGCGACGACCGCATGGTCGCGGCGAACGACAGCTCCGGAGCCGGCGGAACCCGCGGCGACGTCGGCATGAGCACGACGAGCGGCGAGGGCACCGGGGTCCCCACCCGCGGCGCGCCTCCGCAGAGCGGATCCCCGTCCGAGCTGCGCCCCACCGGCTTCCCGCACGCGGGCCTGGAGTTCTCGCTCGTGCCGTCCGGGCACGAGGAGTGGCGGATCGAGCACCCGGGCGGTCGCACCGTCGGCGTCCTCGCCGTCATCTCGCACGCGGGCGAGGAGTCGGAGGCCGTGTTCGTCACGCGCCGCGTCGGCTCCGAGGACGCCGTGGCCGAGGGCACCGACTGGCGCGGCATCGTGTCGGCCGTGATCAACGACGAGGCGGCGGACGAGCGCGAGCCGGTCCAGCTCGACCCCACCGTCGAGCACGTCCGCGGCGGACTGATCAGCCGCGGCCCCGCGGACGTCGACGGCCTCTCCTGAGCCCTCTCTCCTCCGGGACGCCGTCCGCGCTCGGCGCGGGGCGTCCCACGGGGGAGGATCGGAGTCTCAGCGGGCGAGCAGCGCGGCGTTGATCCGGGCCGAGAGGTCGGCGTCGACACGGCGGTCGGTCCCGTCGACGGCGCGGACGGGAGCGGCGTTGCGTGCGCTCGAGACCAGCCACGCCGCGTCCGCCGCCTCCAGATCGCCCGAGCGCAGCGGACGCACCGCCGTCCCGAGGCCGAGGCCCGGCGCGAGCGCGAACAGGTCGGCCTGCGTGGTGCCGGGCAGCAGCCCGAGGCTCGGCGGAGGAGTCACGAGCTCCCCGCCCGCCAGCAGCACGAGGTTCGAGGTCGGCCCCTCGAGCAGGTAGCCGTCGCTCGACACGAACAGGGCGTCGTCGGCACCGCGCCGGGCGGCCTCCCGCGCGGCCGCACGGTTCACCGCGTACGAGAGCGTCTTCGCGCCGGCGAGCAGCCAGGGGGACGTCGACTGCACGTCGGAGCGCAGCCCGCGGTCCAGGAGCACCACGCGCACGCCGTCGCGGCGGGCCGGGCCGAAGTCCGGGCTGGTCTGCACGAAGACGACGCCGGTGGGCCGCCCGCCGCCCTCGACGCCGCGGGTCAGGATCGTCTTCACCATCGCCTCGTCGACGGGCGGGTGCGCGGCCACCGCCGCTCCGATCGCCTCGAGCCAGGCGGCCCGGTCCGGCCGGGGCAGGTCGAGCATCCGGGCCGAGCGCTCGAAGCGGTCCAGGTGCGCGTCGAGCGCCTGCAGCCGTCCGTCGACGAGGTTGATCGTCTCGAACACGCCGTCGCCGCGGGTGAAGCCGAGGTCGGTGACGTCCAGATCGCCGCGCCCGCTCGGATCGATGCGGTGCGCGGGTCCTCCCGGCGAGTGCGCCTCGGCGTCGAGGGAGGGTCGGTCGAGGACGACGAGGGTCTCAGCGGGCATGGGCGGTGCGGTCCTTCCGGGAGCGGCGGCGGGGGGAGAAGCGGAGCAGCGCGATCGTCAGCAGGGCGCCGATCAGAGAGCCGCTGCCGTTCGAGACCAGGTCCTGCACGTCGGAGACGCGGGTCGGCAGCCACAGCAGCTGCGCGGTCTCGACGGCCGCCGACACCCCGAGCCCGATGGCGGCGGCCCACAGGCGGCGCCCCGCCGGCAGCTGCGCGGCGATCAGCGCACCGAGCGGCACGAAGAGCAGCACGTTCGCGGTGAACTCCGCCGCGTCGAAGTCGAACCAGCCGGTGAGCGGCGTGGAGGCGAGGAAGGCGATGATCCCGCGGATCAGCGCGTTGGGCTCCCCGGCCGGGTAGGGCGCGGGCGTCAGCGTGATCAGTGCGATCAGCGCGAGCCAGGCGAGCGTCGCGAGGCGGAGGGGTCTCGAGCGGCGCATCGTCCGATTCTGCCAGCCCGTCGGGGTCGGGTGCGGCGGGCGCGGTGTGGGAGGCTGGAGGGCATGACCAGCGAGGACCCCGGCGCGGACGCCGTGCTCCCGCGCCACCCCTTCGACGCGTCGCTCGGCGACGGCTGGGTCGAGATCGGCGACGGACGCCGCTTCTGGGGGCGCTTCGGCGCCGCCGGCCTCCTCCTGCGCGATCCGTCGGGACGCGTCCTGCTCCAGCACCGCGTCAGCTGGAGCCACTTCGGGGACACCTGGGGGCTGCCCGGCGGCGCCCGTCACCCCGAGGAGACGGCCTTCGAGGCGGCCCTCCGGGAGTCCGAGGAGGAGGCGGGCGTCCCCGCCGACCTGATCCGGCCCGTGCTCTCCAGCGTCGTCGTGATCGGACCGTGGAGCTACTCCACAGTCCTCGCCGAGTCCCGCGAGCACTTCACTCCCCGCATCAGCGACGCCGAGAGCACCGAGCTGCGCTGGGTCGCCCCCGACGAGGTCGACTCCCTGCCGCTGCACCCGGGCTTCGGAGCGGCCTGGCCGGGCCTGCGCGCGCTCGGCTCCTCGATCCCGGTGCTCGTCGTGGACGCCGCCAACGTGGTCGGCTCACGCCCCGACGGCTGGTGGCGCGACCGCGCCGGCGCCGCGGAGCGCCTCCTCGCCACCCTGGCCCGCCTCGCGGAGGCAGGCGTTCCCGGCCGTCTCCTGGGGATCGACGCCGACACGGTCTGGCCGCGCATCGCCGTGGTGCTCGAGGGATTGGCGCGCGCCGCCCGCCCGGAGGCGGGCGCTCTCACCGAGCGGCTCACGGTCCACTCGGCCGACGGCTCGGGCGACGACGCGATCGTCGAGCTGGTCGGCGCGCTCGAGACCGCGGTCGTCGTGACGGCCGACCGTGGACTGGCCGCCCGCGTCGAGGCGCTCGGGGCCGCCGTGGTCGGTCCGAGGTCGCTGCTCGACCTCCTCGATCCCGCCCGGGAATAGGCCGCGGGGGCACCCGGTTGCATCCCCCATGGCTACGACTGCGATGACCCTCGACTCCCACGACCAGACGATCGCCGACGGCATCGTCCTCATCGACTTCTGGGCCGACTGGTGCGGCCCGTGCAAGCAGTTCGCTCCGGTCTTCGAGGCCACGAGCGAGAAGAACGCCGACATCACCTTCGCGAAGGTCGACACGGAGGACCAGCAGCAGCTCGCCGCGAGCTACGGCATCTCCTCCATCCCCACCCTCGTGGTGTACCGCGACGGCATCCCGCTGATGGCTCAGCCCGGCGCCCTGCCCGCCCCCGCGCTCGACAACCTGATCGAGCAGGTCCGCGGCCTCGACATGGTCGAGGTGCGCCGCCAGTACGAGGAGGCGAAGGCCGCTCAGGAGGCCGGCGCCGCCCCGCAGGCTTGATCCGCCCGGCGCCTCGACCCGCTCCGCAGGCGGGAGGCGCCCGCAGACGCACGAGAACCCCCGGCAGCCGTGAGGCCGCCGGGGGTTCCGTCGTTCCGAGCCGGGATCAGCCGGTGTTCTGCAGACCCGCCGCGACTCCGTTGACCGCGAGCAGGAGCAGACGCTGGTTCTGCTCCGTCCCGGATCCGCCCGGGTCGGTGCGGAGCGCCTTCAGTGCGCGCAGCTGCAGGAGCGAGAGCGCGTTGACGTACGGGGTGCGCAGGCGCACGGCACGGCCGAGCACGCGGTGGCCCGTGAGCAGGCTCTCCTCGCCGGTGATCGAGAGCACCCACCGGCGGGTGAGCGCCATCTCGTCGAGCACGAGTCCGGCGAGGTCGTCGCGGGAGTCGAGGGCGAGGTAGCGGCGGGCGATGCCCTCGTCGGTCTTCGCGAGCGACATCTCGACGTTGTCGACCATCGTCGTGAACAGCGGCCAGGAGGCGTAGGCCTCGCGGAGCAGGTCGAGGTCGCCGACGGCCTCGAGCGCGCTGCCCAGCCCGAACCAGCCGGTCAGGTTGACGCGGGCCTGGGTCCAGGCGAAGACCCACGGGATCGCTCGCAGGTCCTCGAGCGACTCGACGGAGAGGCCGCGGCGGGCCGGACGCGAGCCGAGGGCGAGCAGGCCCACCTCCTCCTGCGGGGTGACCCGGGCGAACCACGGCGCGAAGCCGTCGGCCTTCACGAGCTCGAAGAAGCGGCGGCGCGACTCGCGGTCCATCGTCGCCGCCACCTCGGCGAAGCGCTCCGCGGCGCCCGCGTTGCGCTCGCCGACCGCGGGGGAGGAGGCGAGCAGCGTCGCTCCCGCCACCTGCTCGATGTGCCGGGTGGCGATGTCCGGGTTGCCGTAGCGGGCGAAGATGACCTCGCCCTGCTCCGTCAGCTTGAAGCGGCCGTCCACCGATCCGGGCGGCTGCGCGAGGACGGCCCGGTTGGCCGGCCCGCCGCCGCGGCCGAGCGCTCCGCCGCGACCGTGGAACAGCGTGAGCACGATGCCCTCGTCGGCCGCCCACTGCGCGATGCGCGCCTGCGCGTCGTAGAGCGCGAGCGTCGCCGAGACCGGTCCGACGTCCTTCGACGAGTCGGAGTAGCCGAGCATCACCTCGAGCCGGTTGCCGGTGGCCGCGAGGCGCGCCTGCACCTGGGGGAGTCGGATCATCTCGGCGAGGATGTCGGTCGAGGCGTCGAGGTCGGCGAAGGTCTCGAAGAGCGGGACCGCGTCGATGATCGGCGGCACGCCGTCGGTCGCCGCCTCGGCCAGTTCGAAGACCGTCCGCAGGTCGTCGGCCGACTGCGTGAAGGAGACGATGTACCGCCTCGCCGCGTCGGTGCCGAAGCGCTCCTGGACCTTCGCGATCGCCCGGAACACCGACAGGACCTCGAGGCCGCGCTCGTCGAGCTCCTCGCCGGCGCGGATCGCGGCGATCGTCTCGCGGTGCACCTTCGAGTGCTGGCGCACCTCGATCTCGGCCAGGTGGAAGCCGAAGGTCTCGAGCTGCCAGACGAAGTCCTGGAGGTCGCCGTAGGCGGCGCGGACGTCCTCGGCCTCGACCAGGGACTCCTGGAGGGTGCGCAGCTCGGCCAGCAGCTCGGCGGCGGCGGAGTAGGCCAGCGGCCCCTCGGAGCGGGTCGCCGCCAGGCGCTCGGCCGCGAAGAGCAGGACGCGGCGGTGCGCCTCGTTGGGCGAGCGCTCGGCGATGTCGGCGGCGAGCTCGGGAGCCCGCTCGACGCAGGAGGCCCAGAGCGCCTCGACGGCGGCCGACGGGGGAGTGGTCGACGCGTCGAGGGTCAGCGCGCGGCCCACGCGGCGGGCGACCCGCTCGAGGCCCATGAGGACGTGCTCGGAGGCGATGTCCACGGCAGCGAGGGTCGTCTCGGCGGTGACGAAGGGATTGCCGTCGCGGTCGCCGCCGATCCAGGTGCCCAGGCGGACGAAGGCCGGCGCGACCGGTGCCCGGGTGCCCGAGCCCTCGCCGAGCAGGGCGTCGTCGAGGCGGCGGTAGACCCGGGGGAGCACCGAGAACAGCGACTCGTCGAAGACGCTCATCGCGGTGCGCACCTCGTCGAGGGGAGTGGGCTTGGACTCGCGCAGCGGAGCGGTGCGCCACAGCGTGTCGACCTCGGCCAGCAGCTTGCGGCGGATCTCCACCAGCACGACGCCGCCCATGCGCGGGTCGTCGCGCTGCTCGAGCAGGTCGCTGATACGGCGGATGGTCGAGGCCACTGCGCGGCGGCGCGCCTCGGTCGGGTGTGCCGTGAGGACCGGGCGGAACTCCAGTCGGGACAGGCGCGCGAACGCCTCGTCCTCCCCGAGCTCCCCGGTCAGCCGGCGCATCGAGGCGAGGATCGAGTCCTCGGGCGACTGCGCGCCGGCGTCGGCCTCGCGCCGGCGCAGCACGCGGACGCGGTGGAACTCCTCCGCCACGTTGACGAGGTGGAAGTAGCAGGTGAACGCCCGGGCGACCTCCTCGGCGCGCTCGAGCGTGAGCGAGGCGACGAACTCCTCCGCCTCCGCGGTCCCGGCCGCGTCGCCGCTGTCGTAGGCGCTGATCGTGAGCGCGCGCAGGCGCTCCACGTCCTCGTAGAGGGAGGGCTCGCCCGACTCGCGGAGCACCTGGCCGAGCAGCTCGCCCAGCAGGTGGACGTCGGCGCGGATCCTCTCGTCGAGCGGAGGCGCGGTCGTCCCGTCGGCGGAGGAGGGGGCGGTGGCGGAGGCGGGTGCTGCGGTCGCGGCGGACGCGTCGGAGAACGGAGGCACGGGAGAGACCTTAGCGGCGGTGCGTATCGAGCACATGACGCCTGCGTCACGATCCGAACTGGAATGATCGAGGGGTGACCGTGACAACCGCACCCCCAGCTCCCGCCGTCCAGACCGAGCAGGCGGCACCCCATGTCGTCGTGCTGTTCGGCGCCGTCGGCGACCTGGCCCGGCGCAAGCTCATCCCGGGGATGGCCCACCTCGCGCTCTCCTCCCTCGCACCGGACCTGCAGATCGTCGGCACCTCGCTCGAGGAGCACGACGACGCCTCGTTCCGCGCCTTCGCGAAGCTGGCCTACGACGAGTTCGGGAGCCGCTCCCTGACGCCGGCGCAGTGGGACGAGTTCGCGTCCAAGCTCCGCTACGTCCCGCAGTCCGCGGGCCCGGCCGCGCTGGCCGCCGCCGTGACCGACGCCGAGGCGGTCCTCGGCCCGGACGTGAGCCGGCTGCACTACCTCAGCGTCCCGCCCAGGGCCGCGCTCTCCGTCGTGCGGATGCTCGCCGAGGCCGGGCTGGTCGAGCGCTCGCGGATCATCATGGAGAAGCCGTTCGGCGTCGACCTCGAGAGCGCGGTCGTCCTCAACGCGGAGCTCCACGAGACCTTCAGCGAGGAGCAGATCTTCCGGATCGACCACTTCCTCGGCAAGGAGCCGGCGCAGAACATCCTGGCCTTCCGCTTCGCCAACGGCCTCTTCGAGCCGATCTGGAACCGCAACTTCATCGATCACGTCCAGATCGACATCCCCGAGCGCCTGACTCTCGACCGCCGCGCCGAGTTCTACGAGTCCACCGGCGCCTACAAGGACATGGTCGTCACCCACCTCTTCCAGGTGCTGGCGTTCATGGCGATGGAGCCGCCGACCGCGCTGGAGCCCCAGGCCATCAGCGAGGAGAAGAACAAGGTCTTCCGCTCGATGCGTCCGCTCAACCCCGAGAACGTGGTGCGCGGCCAGTACATCGGCTACCGCGACGAGCCGGGCGTCGCCGCCGACTCCGAGACCGACACCTTCGTCGCCCTGAAGTGCGAGATCGACAACTGGCGCTGGGCGGGAGTGCCGTTCTACCTCCGCACCGGCAAGCGGATGGCCGAGGGTCAGCGCATCATCTCGATCGCGTTCCGCGAGCCCCCGAAGAGCATGTTCCCGCAGGGCTCCGGAGTCGGTGCCCACGGCCCGGACCACCTCACCTTCGACCTGGCGGACGCCTCGAAGGTCTCGCTCTCGTTCTACGGGAAGCGCCCCGGTCCCGGCATGCGGCTCGACAAGCTGAGCATGCAGTTCGCGCTCCAGGAGACCGACCGCGCGGGCGACGCGCTCGAGGCCTACGAGCGCCTGATCCTCGACGCGATGCGCGGAGACCACACGCTGTTCACCACCGCGGAGGGCATCGAGCGGCTCTGGGAGGTCTCCGCGCCGCTCCTGCAGGATCCGCCGCCCGTCCGTCTCTACGCGCCCGGCTCCTGGGGGCCGAACGCGATCCACCAGCTGATCGCGCCGCACGCCTGGCGCCTGCCGTTCGAGCGGGTCTGGCGCGACAAGCGCTGACCACGCCGCCGTGCGCCCCGCCTAGGCTGGGCGCATGGCGCGCACCGGTGAGGACCGGATCTGGACGGTCCCGAACGTCCTCAGCATGGTGCGTCTCGCGCTGGTGCCGGTGTTCCTCGTGCTCGTGGTCCTCGGCGAGGACGCGCTCGCGCTCCTGACCCTCGTCGTCTCGAGCCTCACCGACTACCTCGACGGCTGGATCGCGCGCCGCTTCGACCAGATGACGCGCCTCGGCCGCGTCCTCGATCCGGCCGCCGACCGCCTCTACATCTTCGCCACCGTCCTGGGCCTCGCGGCCCGCGGACTGGTGCCCTGGTGGCTGGTCGCCGTGCTGCTCGCCCGCGACCTGATGCTCGTGGTCCTGGCGGTCGTCCTGGCGAACAACGGCTACGGACCGCTTCCCGTGCACCACCTGGGGAAATTCGCGACCTTCTGCCTCTTCTACGCGCTCCCGCTGATCATGCTGGGGCAGGCGTTCCCTGCCCTCGCGCCCGCCTCGCTCCCCATCGCCTGGGCCTTCGCGCTGTGGGGCGCGTTCCTCTACTGGTGGGCCGGGATCGTCTACGCCGTCCAGACGCGGGACCTCGTCCTGGGGGTCCGCACAGGTGCTCAGGGGTCCGACGAGGGTCACGATTCGGATACGCTGACCTGATAGGAGGTACGTCTTGGTCGAGCCCGTCGGTGGAGCATCATCCGCCCAGCACAATTCCGTTCCCGGTGAGCCGTCGACGGAGACGACTCTGACGTTCACCGACGACATCGGCGCCCAGCTCGCCGCTCTCGACAACCGCGCGTCGCGCGAGGAGGCCGAGGCCGTCGGCGCTCTGCCCTCGGGATCCGCGCTGCTGGTCGTGCGCCGCGGACCGAACACCGGCGCCCGCTTCCTCCTCGACACCGACTCCACGACGGTCGGCCGTCACCCCGACGCGGGCATCTTCCTCGACGACGTCACGGTCTCACGCCGGCACGCCGAGTTCGTCCGCCGGGGCACGGCGTTCGAGGTCCACGACCTCGGCTCCTTGAACGGCACCTACTTCGACGGGGTCCGGATCGAGTCCGCGATCCTCACTGATGGCTCCGAGGTGCAGGTCGGCAAGTTCCGACTCACCTTCTACGCGTCCCGCGCCGACCTCGTCGCCGCTCCGGACGCGTGAGCCGTGGGCCGCTCCTCCGCGCGCGCCCTCCCCACCGGCTCCGCCGCTCTGCTGAGCATCGGGCAGGTGCTGGCCAGGCTGACCACTGAGTTCCCGGACGTCACCCCGTCCAAGCTGCGCTTCCTCGAGGAGCAGGGGCTCGTCTCGCCGGCCCGCACCGACTCCGGCTACCGCAAGTTCTCGGGCTCCGACGTCGAGCGGCTCCGGATGATCCTCGCGCTGCAGCGCGACCACTACCTCCCCCTCAAGGTCATCCGCGGGTACCTCGACGACATCGACGCCGGACGCGAGCCCGCCCTGCCGGCCGGTGTCGGGGGTCCGAGCGCCTCGCTCCTCGGCCCCGCCACGCGCTTGACCCGCGAGGGCCTCGCGGCCGAGTCCGGTGCCACGCCCGCTCTCGTCCAGGAGGCCATCGCCGCCGGGCTCGTGCGGGGCGGCGACGTGTTCGGGGACGAGGCCGTGACGACGCTCAAGGCGCTCGTCGACCTCGGCCGATCGGGTATCGAGCCCCGTCACCTCCGACCGCTCCGCGTCGCCGTCGAGCGCGAGATGTCGCTCATCGAGAGCGTCGTCGCCTCCAGCGCCCGCCGCGGAGAGGCGTCCGGCTCCGCCGGTGCTGCCGAGAACGCGGTGGGGCTCGCGACCCAGCTGGGCACGATCCGCGGGGCGATGGTGCGCGGCGCCCTCTCGCGGATCGCCCGCTCGTGAGGGCCGCGCCGCCGGCCGACGGGCGGCCCGTGCGACACGCCGCGGCGCCGAGGCCGATGTCGTTTACTCGGCCTGCGCCGGTCGGTACGGTAGGGAGCGCGTTCGGAGGATCCGGCGTCCGGATCCGAGAGGCACAGGGATGAGAGAAGTCAGCCGCGACGTCAGCGGCCAGCGCGACCTCGTCCTGTTCACCGACGGACTGCCCGAGCTCGACGCCGACGCGGGCTACCGCGGGGCCGTCGCGGCGCGCGCCGCGGGGATCACCTACCGTCAGCTCGACTACTGGGCGCGGACCGAGCTCGTCGAGCCCACCGTGCGCGGCGCGTCCGGCTCCGGCACGCAGCGCCTCTACGGCTTCCGCGACATCCTCGTGCTGAAGCTGGTCAAGCGCCTGCTCGACACCGGGATCTCGCTCCAGCAGATCCGCACGGCGGTCAACCAGCTCCGCGAGTCCGGGGTCGACGACCTCGCGCAGACGACCCTGATGAGCGACGGCGCGAGCGTCTACCTCTGCACCTCGAACGACGAGGTCATCGACCTGCTCAGCCGCGGCCAGGGCGTCTTCGGCATCGCCGTCGGCAAGGTCCTCCGCGAGGTCGAGTCGAGCCTCGTCGAGCTCGACCACCAGTCGGTCGACCCTGGCGACGAGCTCGCCCAGCGCCGCGCCTCCCGCCGCGTCGGCTGACCGCCCACCCCTCGCGGGGCGGCCGCTGCTCCGGGGACTCCCGGGTCTCCTCCGCGCGCTCAACTGGTCAGCAGCGGACCCGCCTGCAGCCGTGCTGTGCGAGCAACGGGCGCCACCCGAGTCTCACCGTGCTGGTCGAATGGCGGGCCCCGCCCGCGTGAACCGTCCGCCGGACGCGAGCTCCCCGCCGATCACGCCCGCTCACCCTGCTGGTCCGATGACGGGCTCCGTCCGTGTCCCGCCCTGCGGATCCGACGACGGGCTCCGCCCGCGCATCGAGAGTCCGCGCTGAACTCCGACGCCGAGCGTCCGCCGGCGCCGTCCCTGGCGCTCCTCGGGCACCGAGCATCGCCCGCGTCCCGAGACCTCGAGCCGGAGAAGTCCGGCGGACCTGCCCGCCCTAGGTCGCGGCGGGGACCTGCTCGCCGATGCGACCGGTGCGGATGACGCGGTCGAGCAGCAGGTCGAAGTTGTGCGCCATCTCCTGTGCGCTCTCCCCGGGCCAGACGTGGACTGGCTTCGCCGCACCCTGCGCCTGCTGGAGGGAGGTGCGCTCCGGGAGCTGCGGGCTGAGGACGAGCGGCCCGAACATGTCGCGCAGCTCCTTGATCCGGAACTGGTGCTCCAGCGACTGGACGCGGGCGCGGTTGACGATGATGCCCAGCGGCTGGAGGCGCGGGCTGAGTCCGCGGCGGATCTCCTCGATCGCCCGGAGCGCCCGGTCGGCGGCGGCCACCGAGAACAGGCCCGGCTCCGTGACGACGGCGACGCGGTCGCTCGCGGCCCAGGCAGTGCGGGTCAGGGCGTTGAGCGAGGGGGCGCAGTCGATCAGCACGAGGTCGTAGTCGGCCTCGACGCTAGCGAGGGCCTCCTCGAGCTTCCAGATGTCGCGGATGCTGGGGTGCGGCCCGTCGAAGTTGATCGCGGAGGGGCTGCCGATCAGCACGTCGATCGTGCCGTGGTGCTCCTTGGTCCAGCCGGAGGGGGCGATCGCCGAGCGGACGATCTTCTCCTTCGGCGACGTCAGGACGTCGGCGATGTTGAGGTGGCCGGCGACGTTGATGTCCATTCCGGTCGACACGTCGGACTGGGGATCGAGGTCGACGACCAGCGTTCGCAGGCCCTTCGAGAACGCCGCGGATGCAAGGCCGAGCGTCACCGTGGTCTTGCCGACGCCGCCCTTGAGGGAGCTCACGCTGAGTACATGCATGGCTGACTACTTTACGTTCCTCCGGGCGGCAGAACCTAACCGTTCGCTGCACGCGCCGTCCGCGCCGCCTCCGGAAGCGGGCCGCACTAGCAGTCGGAGCGCGCTCCGACCAAGCCGCCCGGCGCGATCCGGGCCCGCCGGTACACTCGTCCTGAGCGGAAGGAGGCTCGTTCGCATGGATGAGCGCAACGACGAACAGCCCGACACCGACACCGGCACCGGTCCCACGCCGCGGACCGCCATGGACGCGGCTCGGGAATCGGGTCAGTACTCCCCGCGAGCGAGCGACACCGCTCCGACCCTCCTGCCCGACGGCGTGCGGATCACCCCGCCCGGCCCGCGGCGCCGCTCCACCGCCCCCGCTCCGGTCGAGGACGAGGACGCGATCGACGTCGGCCGCCTCGGCCTGCCGCCCTCGCGCTCGCACGCTCTCGTGCCCCCGGAGCCGAGTCCTGCTCCGACCCCCGCACCGGCTCCCGCTCACCCGTCCGGCGCGAACGGACCGGTCTCGGCGGGGATCCCCGCCCGAGCGGAGTCCGCCGAGAAGCCCGCGGCGTCCGAGTCCGCGGGAGAGCCCGCCGTCCCCACGCGCCGCGACCGCCTCCGCGCCGAGTCCTCGAGCGCCGCTCCCGCCCCGTCCGCGCCGAGCGCCGCCGTCCCCGAGTCGGCGTCGATGCTCACCCCGGACAGGCTCCTGGAGGTCAACCGCAAGACCCGCCCCGCTCCCACGGGCGGCTGGCACCGCTTCCTCTACGGCCTGACCTTCCACACGGTCAACCTCGGCGACTCCGCGAAGGTGAAGGCGTGGAAGGCGATGGACGAGCGGATCGGCCGGCAGTTCGAGGGCGGCACCCGCTTCGTCCCGGTCATGACCCGCAAGGGCGGCGTCGGCAAGACGACGGTCACGACGCTCCTGGGCATGGCCCTCGCCGACGCGCGCGAGGACCGCATCATCGCGGTCGACGCGAACCCCGACCGCGGCACCCTGGCCGAGCGCGTCCCCAAGCAGACGCGGGCGACCGTCCGCGATGTCGTGAACCGCGCGGCCGGCGTGACCGGGTTCACCGAGTTCTCGACGATGGTCTCCCGCGACGAGACCCGCCTCGACGTCCTCGCCTCCGACACCGACCCGCAGCTCTCCGAGGCCTTCGACGAGGACGACTACAACGTGGTCGCCGACCTGGTCGAGCGCTTCTACTCGATCATGCTCACCGACTGCGGCACGGGCATCGTGCACTCGGTGATGCGGCCCACGCTGCAGCGCGCCGACACGGTGGTGATCGTCTCGGGCGGCAGCGTCGACGAGGCCCGCCTGGCCTCCGAGACCCTCACCTGGCTGGACGCGAACGGCTACGGCGCCCTGGTGCGCAACGCGGTCGTCGCGCTCAACACGGCGACGCAGGGCACGAGCCTGGTGAAGCTGGAGGAGATCGAGTCGCACTTCCGCTCCCGCGTCCGCGACATCGTCCGCATCCCCTACGACCCGGTGCTCGCCGCCGGATCCGTGGTGAAGTGGGAGCAGCTGCGCGAGGGCACGAAGGACGCCGCACGCCTGCTCGCCGCGCTCGTGGTCGAGGGCATGCCGGTCCGACGTGTCTGAGCCCCGGGGCTCCGGGGCGGCGTCCGCCGCGCACCAGGACCGCACCGACGGGCCCGACGCGTCCACCGACACCTTCGACCTGATCGTCATCGGGGCCGGCTCCGGCAACTCGATCGTCGGTCCGGAGTTCGACGGCCTGCGGGTCGCGATCCTCGACGACGGCGAGTGGTTCGGCGGCACCTGCCTCAACGCCGGCTGCATCCCGACCAAGATGTTCGTCCATGTCGCCGACGTGGTCACCGACGTCGACCAGGGCGCCCCGATCGGCGTCCACTCCCGCCTCCGCCGCCCCGAGTGGGCCGAGGTGCGCGACCGGGTCTTCGGCCGGATCGACGCGATCAGCGAGGGCGGTTTCGAGTACCGCGATCAGCGCTCCCCGAACGTGACCGTCCTCCGCGAGAGCTTCGGCTTCGAGTCGCTCGGAGACGGCGACCGCCCGCACGTCCTCGTCAGCGCCAGCGGTGCCCGCATCAGTGCTCCGCAGGTGGTCGTGGCCGCCGGCTCGCGGCCCAGGCCGCTCCTCGCCGCGTACGAGCCGGACCCCCGCATCCAGGACTCGTCCTCGGTCATGCGGCTCGACGAGCTCCCCGCGCGGATGCTGATCCTCGGCGGCGGCGCCGTGGCCGTCGAGTTCGCCCACGTCTTCTCCTCCTTCGGCACGGCCGTGACCGTCGCCGTCCGCGGCGACCGCCTCCTCCGCGCCCTCGACGAGGACGTCTCGCGCCGGTTCACCGGGATCGCCGCCGAGCGGTACACGGTGCTCACCGGAGTGAGCGCCGAGAGCCTCGACGCCCGCCCTGACGGGCTCCGCGTCGCCCTCAGCGACGGCACGACGGTCGAGACCGACCTGCTCCTCGTCGCCCTCGGCCGCGACCCCAACAGCGACACGGTCGCCGCCGCCTCCGTCGGGATCGATCTGCACGAGGACGGCCGGATCAGCGTCGACACCGAGCAGCGCGTCCTCTCCGGCGGACGCCCCGTGCCCGGCCTCTTCGCCCTCGGCGACGTGTCGTCCCGCTGGCAGCTCAAGCACGTCGCCAACCACGAGGCGCGCCTCGTGGCGCACAACCTCCTGCACCCGGGCGAGCTGCTCTCCAACACCCTCTCGCCGGTGCCCGGCGCGATCTTCGCCCACCCGCAGATCGCCCACTTCGGGCTCACCGCGGCCGAAGCGCGGGACCAGGGCCTGGACGTCGTCACCGTCACCCAGGAGTACGGCTCCACCGCCTTCGGCTGGGCGCTCGAGGACGACTCCAGCGCCTGCCTCCTGGTCGTCGGAATCGACGGCGCCCTCCTCGGCGCGCACATCATCGGGCCGCAGGCCAGTATCCTCATTCAGCCGCTCGTCCAGGCCGCCAGCGCCGGCACCGGCATCCGCGGACTCGCCCGCAGCCAGTACTGGCCGCACCCCGCAGCGAGCGAAGTCGTCGAGAACGCCCTCCTGAGCGCGGAGGAGGCCCTGAGGGAGCGCACCACATGACCGAACGCCAGATCCGCATCTTCGGGGACCCGGTGCTGAAGACCCCGTCCACGACCATCGAGACGGTCGACGCCGGCGTCCGCGGCCTCGTTGAGGACCTCGTCGACAGCGTCAGACCGCCCGGACGCGCCGGCGTCGCAGCCCCCCAGATCGGTGTCAACCTCCGCGCCTTCAGCTACAACGTCGACGGCGTCATCGGGTACATCCTCAACCCCGAGATCATCGAGCTCAGCGGAGACCCGCGACCGGTCGACGAGGGCTGCCTCTCCGTCCCGAACCTCTGGTACCCCGCGATCCGCTACCCGCACGCGAAGGTCCGCGGCACCGACCTCGACGGCAACGAGATCGTCCTCGAAGGCGACGGCCTCATGGCCCAGGCCCTCCAGCACGAATGCGACCACCTCGACGGACGCCTCTACCTCGACCGCCTCTCCCAGGACGACCGCCGCGCCGCCATGAAGGCCGTCCGGGAATCCGACTGGTTCTGAGTTCGATTCCGGGCCGGTCCCTGCCCGGCCCGGCGCGGTCGGCTCAGCGAGGTGGGGGCGTTCCGTGGAGCGTCGTGCGTTCCGCCGACGGTGAAGCGCTGGCACGCGCTTCACCGGATACGGCTGTGTTGGTGGGGAGCCGGTCCTTGCCCGGCTCCACGCAGTCGGCCGCTCGAGGTGGGTGCGTTCCATGGAGCGTCGTGCGTTTCGCCGACGGGAAAGCGCTGGGACGCGCTTTCCCGGATACGGCTGTGTTGGTGGGGAGCCGGTCCTTGCCCGGCTCGGCGCGGTCGGCTTGGCGAGGTGGGGGCGTTTCGTGGAGCGTCGTGCGTTCCGCCGACGGTGAAGCGCTGGCCTGCGCTTCACCAATTACGGCTGTGTTGAGGGGGAGCCGGTCCCTGCCCGGCCCGGCGCGGTCGGCACCGCGACAGGGGCGCGTCGAGGAGAGCGTCGGGCGTTCCGCCGACGGGATAGAGCTGGGCGCGCTGTCTCGGAGGCGGCTGCGATCGGGACGGCCTGCTGGTGACGGCGGGAGAGCGCGGGGTCAGCGGAGGGAGATGCCCTCGGTGGCGGGGGCGGCGGAGTAGACGGCGGCGATGGTGTCGGCGAAGTCGGCGAGGATGACGTTGCGCTTGATGCTCATCTTCGGAGTCAGGTGACCGCTCGCCTCCGTGAACTCGGTCGGGAGGATCACGAACTTCCGGATCGACTCTGCACGGGACACGCGCTCGTTCGCCGCATCGACGGCCCGCTGCACCTCGGCCAGAACGACCGGGTTCACGGCCGCGTCCTCGAGTGAGAGGCCCTTGTCCTGCCCGTTGTTCGCGAGCCACGTCGGCAGCATCTCGGAGTCGAGCGTGACCAGTGCGGCGATGAACGGGCGCTGGTCGCCGACGACGACGACCTGGCCGACCAGCGGGTTCGCGCGGATCGGATCCTCCAGCGCCGCCGGAGCGACGTTCTTGCCGCCGGCGGTGACGATGATCTCCTTCTTCCGCCCGGTGACGCGCAGGTACCCGTCCTCGTCCAGGGTCCCGAGGTCGCCCGTGCGGAACCACTCGCCGTCGAACGACTCGGCCGTCGCCGCCTCGTTGTTCCAGTAGCCGCCGAAGACGTCGATGCCGCGCACCTGGATCTCGCCGTCGCCCGCGATCCGGATCGAGACCCCGGGCATCGCCGGGCCCACCGAGCCGATCTTGAACCGCTCGGTGCGGTTGACGGTGGCGGGCGCCGTCGTCTCCGTGAGGCCGTAGCCCTCGAGGATCTTGATGCCGAGGCTGTGGAAGAAGTGCCCGAGCCGGTCTCCCAGCGGCGCCGAGCCGGACACGGCGAAGCGGACGTTCCCGCCCATGGCGGTGCGCAGCTTCGAGTAGACGAGCCGGTCGAAGAGGAGGAACTGCAGCTTCAGAGCGAGCGGCACCGAGCCCGCCTCGAGTGCCATCGAGTGGGCGACGGCGACGTCGGCCGCGCGGCGGAAGATCTTCCCCTTCCCCCCGGCTTCGGCCTTCTGCTCGGCGGAGTTGTAGACCTTCTCGAACACGCGCGGCACGGCCAGGAGGAACGTCGGCTTGAAGGACGCGAGCGAGGGGAGCAGCTGCCTGGTGTCGGCCTGGTGCCCCACCTTCACCCCGCCGTGCACGCAGAGGATCGCGATGAAGCGGGCGAACACGTGCGCGGTGGTGATGAACAGCAGCGTCGACGCGCCGGGCTGGTGGATCAGCTCCGTCAGGGCGACCGCCGAGTTGCGGCTGAGCTCGACGAAGTTCGAGTGCCGGATGATGCAGCCCTTGGGGCGGCCGGTGGAGCCGGAGGTGTAGATGATCGTCGCGATGTCGGTGCCGGTCGCCATCGAGCGGCGGCGCTCGATCTCGGCGTCCGGCACGTCGCCGCCGCGCGCGACGAGCTTGTCCAGATCGCCCAGCCCGATCTGCCAGGCGAGTCGGACCTCGGGAAGGTCGGCGCGGATCTCGTCGAAGCGGGCGAAGTGCTCGGGGGTCTCGACGATCACGGCGTGCGCGCCGGAGTCGGCGAGGTTCCACTGCACCTGCGCGGGGGAGGAGGTCTCGTACACCGGGACGAGGACCCCGCCGGCGAACCAGACGGCGAAGTCGATCAGCGTCCACTCGTAGCGCGTCTTGCAGATCAGCCCGACCTTCTCGCCCGGCTCGAGGCCGGCGGCGACGAAGCCCTTCGCGAGGGCCGTGACCTGGTCGAGGAACTCCTGCGCCGTCACATCGCGCCAGCCGTCGCCGTCGGGCAGCGCGAAGAGCGGGCGATCGGGCGTCTCGCGGACGCGGTCCAGCAGGAGGGCGGTCGTGTTGGCCTGGGGATCGGCCGGAACCACCAGGGGGGAATCGAACTGGTCCACGGCAACTCCTTCGGTACCTGAATGAACGTCGTCTCCACCCTACCGGCGCGGCGCAAGCTGTGGATCCGTTCAGGGTAACGATCCAGGGGTGGCTCCGCGAGGAGGGCCGACACGCGTCGCCGGGTCTCGCCGCTGAGCCGCATCGGAGCGCTCGCGGTCACTACACTCGTCCTGGCCGCCGCTCAGGGCGGCCCGCCGACGCTGCCGCGCCGGTGGCGACGGGAAGGCGGTTCGCGTGCACGCGATCGGGATCGACATCGGCGGCACGAAGATCGCCGGAGCCCTGGTCGACGAGTTCGGGGGGATCCTCCGCGAGGACCGTCGGCCCACTCCCGCCGGGCACCCCGAGCTGATCGTCGACGTCGTGGTCGAGATGGTCGAGCATCTGCGCTCCGGCCTGCTCCCGGGAGACGTCTCCGCGGTCGGAGTCGCCGCCGCCGGCTTCATCGACGCCTCGCAGTCGATCGTCTACTACGCCCCGAACATCAACTGGCGCAACGAGCCCTTCCGCGAGAAGCTCTCGGCCCGCATCGACCTGCCGATCATCATCGAGAACGATGCGAACGCCGCCGGCTGGGCCGAGTTCCGCTACGGCTCGGGCCGCCTCGTCAGCGACATGCTGATGCTCACCATCGGAACCGGAGTGGGTGGCGCGATCGTCATCAACGACCGGCTCCTGCGCGGCGGCTTCGGCGCAGCGGCCGAGATCGGGCACATGCGCGTCGTCCCCGGAGGCCTGCCCTGCGGCTGCGGCGCCCGCGGCTGCATCGAGCAGTACGGCTCGGGCCGCGCGCTCCAGCGCTTCGCCGGCGAGCTGGCCGACGCGGGCGGGATCGGCCAGGGCATCGCCGACGCCCGCGCCCGCAACGGCGGCGAGCTGAACGGCCACCTCATCTCCGAGCTGATCACCGCCGGCGACCTCGGCGCCCTCGCGGCGCTGCGACAGCTCGGCCACTGGCTGGGCGAGGCGGCGGCCAGCCTGAGCGCCGTCCTCGACCCGCAGATGTTCGTCATCGGCGGCGGAGTGGCGCAGGCGGGCGACCTCCTGCTGGACCCCATCCGCCAGGCCTACCTCGACAACCTCCCCGCCCGGGGCTACCACCCCGAGCCCGAGTTCCGCATCGCGGAGCTCGTCAACGACGCCGGAGTCGTGGGGGCCGCCGACCTGGCGCGCCTGCACGCGAGCTCCCTCTAGCGGCACCCGCCGCACCCGATCCGCCGCACCGCCGAGGAGCCCGATGTTCTACTGGTTCATGAAGCACATCGTCGCGGGCCCGCTCCTGAAGACGATCTTCCGGCCGTGGGTGGTCGGTGCCGACAAGGTGCCGCAGAACGGCGGCGTGATCCTCGCGAGCAACCACCTCTCCTTCATCGACTCCGTGATCCTCCCGCTGGTGATCGAGCGGAACATGGTCTTCCTCGCCAAGAGCGACTACTTCACCGGCAAGGGCCTCAAGGGCTGGGCGACGCGGACGTTCTTCACCGCCACGGGGATGCTGCCCATCGACCGCTCCGGCGGCAAGGCGTCGGAGGCCTCGCTCAACACGGGACTCCGCGTCCTCGCGGGCGGCCACGCCCTGGGCATCTATCCCGAGGGCACGCGCAGCCCCGACGGCCGCATGTACCGCGGCCGCACCGGAGTCGCCCGCATGGTCCTCGAGGCCCGCGTGCCCGTCATCCCGGTCGCCATGATCGACACGGCGCGCATCATGCCCATCGGCAAGCGCCTGCCGAAGCTGGGCCGCATCGGCATCGTCTTCGGGGAGCCGCTCGACTTCAGCCGCTTCGAGGGCATGGAGGGCGACCGGTTCATCCTCCGCTCGATCACCGACGAGATCATGTACGAGCTCCTCGCCCTGAGCGGCCAGGAGTACCTCGACGTCTACGCGACCTCGGTCAAGGAGAAGCGCGCGGCCCTCACCCGCTGAGCGCGCGCTCGACGCCGGGGCCCCCTCCCGGCCGAGCGCCCTGCCAGGCGATAAGCTCGTCAACCGCTGCCGTCCGTCCGGACGGAGGCCCTCCGCGCGCCGCTGGCGCCCGTCAGAACCGGGAACACCCTCGTGGTCATCGATCCGAACGAACCGTACGTCCTCGCCGCCCCCTCCGTGGTCGCCGGCCTGGACTATTGGCGCGAGCTCGAGATCAAGCAGCAGCCGCAGTGGCCCGATGCGGAGGCCGTGCGAGCGGCGTCCGCCGAGGTGGCCGCGCTCCCTCCGCTGGTCTTCGCCGGCGAGGTGGACCAGCTCCGCGAGCGTCTCGGAGCCGCGGCCCGCGGCGAGGCGTTCCTCCTGCAGGGCGGCGACTGCGCCGAGACCTTCGCCGGAGCGACCGCCGAGCAGATCCGGAACCGCGTCAAGACCGTGCTGCAGATGGCCGTCGTCCTGACCTACGGCGCGAGCATGCCCGTCATCAAGATGGGCCGGATGGCCGGCCAGTTCGCGAAGCCGCGCTCGAGCGACCTCGAGACCCGCGGCGACGTGACCCTGCCCGCCTACCGCGGCGACATCGTCAACGGCTACGACTTCACCCCGGAGTCGCGCGCCGCGGACCCGCGCCGCATCGTGCAGGGCTACCACACCGCCGCCTCGACGCTGAACCTCATCCGCGCCTTCACGCAGGGCGGATTCGCCGACCTGCGCCTCGTCCACTACTGGAACAAGGGCTTCACCGAGAACCCGCAGAACCAGCGCTACGAGCAGCTGGCCCGCGAGATCGACCGCGCGGTCAAGTTCATGGTGGCGTGCGGGGCCGACTTCGAGGGCATGAAGCGCACCGAGTTCTACACCGGCCACGAGGGCCTGCTGATGGACTACGAGCGCCCCATGACGCGCATCGACTCGCGGACCGGCACGCCGTACAACACCTCCAGCCACTTCATCTGGATCGGCGAGCGCACCCGCGAGCTCGACGGCGCGCATGTCGACTTCCTGTCGCGGGTGCGCAACCCGATCGGCGTGAAGCTCGGCCCGTCGACCACGCCCGAGACGATGCTCGAGCTGATCGACAAGCTCGACCCCGAGCGGGAGCCCGGCCGCCTCACCTTCATCACCCGCATGGGTGCCGGGAGGATCCGCGACGCCCTCCCGCCGCTGCTCGAGGCCGTCAAGCGGAGCGACGCCCTGCCGCTGTGGGTGACCGATCCGATGCACGGCAACGGCCTGACGACGCCGACCGGCTACAAGACCCGTCGCTTCGACGACGTGGTCGACGAGGTCAAGGGCTTCTTCGAGGCGCACCGCGCCGCGGGGACGCACCCGGGCGGCATCCACGTCGAGCTCACGGGCGACGACGTCACCGAGTGCCTCGGCGGCTCGGAGCACATCGACGAGGCGACGCTCGCCACCCGGTACGAGTCGGTCTGCGACCCGCGCCTCAACCACATGCAGTCGCTCGAGCTCGCGTTCCTCGTGGCGGAGGAGCTCCGGGGCCGCGCGATCTGATCCGACCCCGACCGCCGGTCGAGTCTTCGTTGAGGGCTCGACCGGCGGCGTCAGGTCGTGATGGTGATCGACAGCTGGATCGTCGTGCCGCGCTGCACGAGATCGCCGGCCTTGTTGGACTGGTTCGTGACCTTGGTCAGCTCGTTCGGCGCCGCGTCGATCAGCGGGCCGAGCGTCGTCAGGGAGTAGCTCCACGACAGGTCCGCCGCCTCGAGGGCCGCCTTCGCCTCGTCGCGGTTCATCCCCACGACGTTCGGCACGGCGACGGGCTCGGGCCCCTTCGACACGACGACCGAGACGGTGTCGCCGGTCACGGCGGGCGCCTCCGGGTTCGCCTGCGTGAGGACGACGCCCGCGGCCACGGTGTCGCTCCAGTCCTCGCCGCTGCGGTCGAGGGCGAGACCGGCCGCCTCCGCCTTCGCCGTCGCGTCGTCGATCGAGAGGCCGACGACGTTCGGGATCGGTCCGAGGCTCACCACCATCGCGATGGTGCTGGTCTCGGACATCGTCTCGGGCAGCGCCGATCCGTCAGGCAGCGAGGCGGAGACGACCACACCCGCGTCGACGTCGGCGTCGAAGATCTTCGAGACGTCGCCGACGGTGAAGGAGCCGCCCGTCACCGCGGCGGCAGCGTCGGCCTCCGAGAGGCCGGCGAGCGACGGGACCGGCAGCTGGCGCGGCCCGCTCGAGACGGTCAGCGTGATGACGGAGCCCTTGTGCACCCCCTGCCCGCCGGGCGGATCGGAGCTCACCACCGTCCCCGCGGGCACGGTGAGGTCGGGCGTCTCCTGCGGCTGCACCTCGAAGCCCTGCGCCTGCAGCTGGGCCGTCGCGTCCTGCTGCGACTGGCTGACGACGTCCGGGATCGACACGATCGCGCCGGGTCCCTCGCCGAACCACCAGGCCGTCCCGCCGCCGATGAGCGCCAGGAGGAGGACGACCACCGTGAGCAGGACGCCGCGGCGCCGTCGGACGCGGCGCCTGCTCGCGAGCCGGGCGACGGTGTCGTCGTCCTCGTCGACCACGAGCACCGCTCCGGGGGCCGGCGCCGGGTCGAAGACCGAGGTCTGCCCGGGCTCCGCCGTATCGAAGACGGCCGTCGCGGGCGCCGGATCGGCGACGGGCGCCGGGAGCGGGGTGACCGCCTGCGTGTCGCCGCGGCGGTCGCTCGGTGTGATGCCCATGAGCCGCTCGGCCTCGAGCAGCTGCGCGAGCATGACACCGGCGTCGCGGGGCCGCATGTCCGGGTCGCGCTCGGTCGCCCAGAGGACGAGCTCGTCGAGCGAGGTGGGGACGGAGGCGACCGACGCGCTGGGGTACGGGACGGAGTCGTTCGCGTGCTGGTACGCGATCTGCATCGGCTGCTCGCCCGTGAAGGGCTGCTCTCCGGTGAGCATCTCGTAGATCATGATCCCGATGGCGTAGATGTCGCTGCGGGTGTCGGCGGTGCCCCGCGTGACCAGCTCGGGGGAGAGGTAGGCGATCGTGCCGAGGAGGGCCTGACCGGAGGCGGTGTTGGCGGAGGCGGCGCGCGCGAGGCCGAAGTCGCCGATCTTGATCCGGCCGTCGTCGGCGAGGAGCACGTTCTCGGGCTTGAGGTCGCGGTGGAGGATCCCGGCGCGGTGCGCGGCGGCGAGACCCGAGAGCACGGAGTGCATGATGTCGACGACCTGCTGGGCGGTCAGCCGGCCGCGCTCCTTGAGCAGGTCGCGCAGGGTGATCCCGGGGAGGTACTCCATCACCAGGTAGGCCATGTCCGAGTCCTGGCCCTGGTCGAAGACGCTGACCACGTTCGGGTGGGCGAGACGGGCGGCGGAGCGCGCCTCCTGGACGAAGCGGTTCTTGAACGTCGCGTCGTCGGAGAGGTGGCCGTGCATGACCTTCATCGCCACGCGGCGCTCGAGGCGCTGGTCGTGCGCGAGGTAGACCGTCGCCATGCCGCCGCGGGCGATCCTCGAGCGCACCTCGTACCGGCCGTCGACGAGACGGCCGAGGAGAGGGTCGAGCTGGCTGGTGGTCACGCGACGAGTCTAGGCAAGACCCCCGGGGGAACCGGTGAGCGACGCCCGGGCGGCGCAGGACGGGCTCGGCTCCTTCTCCGCGGCGCCCGCAGTTGGCGGCCCTCCGGGCTCGTGGCAGTCTTGACGCGTGACCGACTCGTCCGCTGCCCCCGCCACCTCGACCGATTCCGAGCTCGAGTGGCTGACCGTCCCCGACCTCGTGGAGCTGACCGGGCTCGGCGCCGGCCGGGTCCGCCGCCTCCTCGAGGAGCGCCACCTGCTCGGCACCCGCCGCGACGGCGTGCTGAAGGTCCCCGCCCTCTTCCTCCGCGACGGGGAGCCGATGAGCGAGATCCGCGGCACCGCGATCCTGCTCGCCGACTCCGGGTTCACCGACGACGAGGCGGTCGACTGGATGCTGACGGTCGAGGAGAGCCTGGGCACGAGCCCGATCGTCGCCCTCCGCGCCGGCCGCAAGGCCGAGGTCCGGCGGGTCGCCCAGGCCCTGGCCTGATCCCGCCGGTCCGCTCCTAGGAGGTGCGGACCGTGACCTGGGCGGCCAGCTCGCGCAGCTCCGCCACGCCCTCCGTGCGGAGCGGCGCGTCGGGGAGGACCGCGATCGCCGCGGCCACCTCCTGGTCGATGCGCTCCTCGAGCCGCTCGAGGGCGCCGCTGCCCGCGATGATCTCCTGCGCCCGCGCGATGGACGCCGCGTCGGCGTCGTTCCGGCCCACGACCGCGTCGAGCTCGGCCCGCTCGCCCGGCGAGCACGCGCCGCGGGCGAGGCCGAGCAGCACGGTGCGCTTGCCCTCCCGCAGATCGTCGCCGGCCGGCTTGCCCGTCACTGCCGGGTCGCCGAAGACTCCGAGGACGTCGTCGCGCAGCTGGAAGGCGATCCCGACCGGGAGCCCGAAGCGGCGCAGGGCGTCCAGCTGAGCGTCGTCGCCGCCGGCGAGGGAGCCGCCGATCACCAGCGGCGCCTCGATGCTGTACTTCGCGCTCTTGTAGACCACCACCCGCTCCGCCCGCTGCAGGTGCTCGTGCTCGGGGTGCTGCACCCACGCGCTCTCCTCGAGGATGTCGAGGTACTGGCCCAGCGTGACCTCGGTGCGCATCAGGTTGAACTCGGCGCGCGCGCGCTCGGCCGCGACTCGATCCCCGAGCGACCACTCCGCCGCGGCGAAGATCTCGTCCGACCAGACCAGGAGGAGGTCGCCGAGGAGGATCGCGGAGGAGCGGCCGAACTCGTCGCGGTCGCCGGTCCAGCCGCCGTCGGCGTGGAAGGAGGAGAAGCGCCGGTGCGCCGCGGGAGCGCCGCGGCGGGTGTCGGAGTTGTCGATCACGTCGTCGTGGACGAGGGCGGCGGCGTGGAACAGCTCCAGCCCGGCGCCCACCCTCGCGATCGGATCGGAGCCGCTCGGATGGGCCTCGCTCGAGGTGCTCGACACCGCGTTCCAGCCCGCCTCGCAGAAGCGCGCGCGGAACCGCTTGCCCCCGCTGAGAAAGTCCCGCGAAAGGTCGCCGAGGGCGGAGACGTCCTCTCCTATGGAGCGCAGAATTGGCGTGCGCCCGGTGAGGAATTCATCGATTCGGAGCTGGACGCGATCGACCAGTCGAGAGCTGTGGTTCACCCGACCAGCCTATGCACCGAAGGTGCCTGGTGCCTGCGTCGGGCTCGGTCTACACTGAAGCGCCGCCCGACCGGTCGAGCCCAGACGCCGCCTATTCCGGTGCCGATCCCCGAAAGGGTCGACGCCGCACCCTGAAGGGGTCACGATGCCGCTTTCGGAACACGAGCAACGGCTCCTCGATGAGATGGAGCGGAACCTCTACCAGAACGACGCCGATTTCGTGGCGGCGGTCGGCAAGGGACGCGGCGGCACCAACTACCGGGCCCTCGTGCTCGGCATCCTCCTCGGCATCCTCGGTCTCGCCGTGCTCGTCGCGGGAGTGGTCGTGCGCCAGCCCCTCGTCGGCATCCTCGGGTTCGCCTTCATGCTCGGCGGCGTGATCGTGGCCATGCGCCCGGCCGCCGGCGGCTCCTCCGAGCCCGGCCTGCCCGACGTCGGCCGTCCGTCGAAGCCCCGCTCGGGCAACCGCCAGGGGTCCGGCTTCATGGACCGTCTGAACGACAGGTGGGACAACCGCGGAGACGGGCGCGGCTAGCCCCCCTCCGCTCCACCACAGGGTCGATCCTCACGGATCGGCCCTTTTTTCGTGCCCGCGGCCTCCCTCCCGCGGCCTTCCCCCTCCACTTCGCCCCACTGTCGCGATTCCGCGGAAACACGCGGATGACCTGGGCCTCTCCGGCGCGCCCCGCGCCGCGCCGGGGTTGTGAGTGGGGGGAAGTGGAGTACTGTGGAGGACACACCATCCTTGGCCGGAAGAAGTGGGGGGCAGTCCGTGTTCCTCGGCACGTATTCCCCCAAGCTCGACGAGAAGGGCCGCGTGATCCTCCCCGCCAAGTTCCGCGACGAGCTCTCCTCCGGAGTCGTCGTCACGCGCGGCCAGGAGCGGTGCCTGTACGTGTTCAGCCAGGCCGAGTTCGAGGTGATGCACGAGAAGATCCGGCAGGCGCCGGTGACCAGCAAGCAGGCGCGGGACTTCCTCCGGGTGTTCCTCTCGGGCGCGAGCGCCGAGACGCCGGACAAGCAGAACCGCGTGACCCTCCCGGCTCCGCTGCGTGCGTACGCGGGCCTCGACCGCGACCTCACCGTCATCGGAGCGGGCAACCGCGCCGAGATCTGGGCGCAGGGCGCCTGGGAGACCTACCTGCAGGAGCAGGAGTCCGTGTTCTCCGACACCCAGGAGGAGGTGATCCCCGGCCTGTTCTAGGTCCTGTCGCGCGACTCCCAGCCACTCGGCGCCCGGACGCACCTTCCCCGGTGTCCGGACGCGAGGTGGATGGGGATCGGACGACAGGAACGGGAACGGCGGGACCGCCATGGCAGAGAACACTCCGAAGGACGCTCCGCGCCCGACCGAGGAGCGGCACCTCCCGGTGCTGCTCGAGCGCTGTGTCGAGCTCCTCGCTCCGGCGCTGGAGCGCGACGGGGCGGTCGTCGTCGACGCGACGCTCGGCATGGGCGGGCACTCGCTCGCGCTGCTCGAGCGCTTCCCCGGCCTGCACCTCGTGGGCCTGGACCGCGACCCCGAGGCGCTGCAGCTCGCGGGGGAGCGGCTCTCCGCCCACGCCTCCCGGATCGACCTCGTGCACGCCGTCTACGACGAGCTGCCCGACGTGCTCGACGAGCTGGGCATCGACACGATCGACGGTGCGCTCTTCGACCTCGGCGTCTCCTCGCTCCAGCTCGACGAGACCGAGCGCGGCTTCTCCTACTCCAAGGACGCGCCGCTGGACATGCGGATGGACTCGACCGCCCCGCTCACGGCGGCGAGCATCCTCGCCGACTACGACGAGACCGCCCTGCGCCGCATCTTCCACGAGTACGGCGAGGAGCGCCTCGCCGCGCGCTACGCCAAGAAGATCGTGGAGGCCCGCCGCGAGGCTCCGCTGGAGCGCTCCGGCCGTCTCGTCGAGATCATCCAGGCGGCGACCCCGGTCGCGATCCAGCGGAACGGCCACCCCGCCAAGCGCGTCTTCCAGGCGCTGCGGATCGAGGTCAACCAGGAGCTGTCCGTCCTCGAGCGGGCGATCCCCGCCGCCCTGGGTCGGATCAACGAGGGCGGGCGGATCGTCGTCGAGGCGTACCAGTCGCTCGAGGACCGGATCGTCAAGCGCGCGCTCCAGGCCGCGTCCTCCTCCACCGCCCCGGCCGGCCTCCCGATGGAGCTGCCGGAGCACCGACCCGAGTTCCGACTCGTCATCCGCGGAGCCGAGCTCGCCTCCGACGACGAGAAGGCCCGCAACCCCCGAGCGACACCCGTGCGTCTGCGCGCGGCCGAGAGGATCAGGAGCACCGCATGAGCGCCACCGCCGTCATCGACCCCGCCGTCATCGACACCGCCCGCCGAGCACGCCCCGAGGAGGAGGCGCCCCGCCCCCGCATCGAGGCCGTCCCGGCCGGTCAGGCGCAGTCGCGCCCGAAGCTCGTCTACGGGATCGTCGCCGTCGCCGGCCTCTTCGCGATCATCGTCGTCCAGCTCCTGGTGAGCGTCGGCCTCTCGCAGGGGGCCTACCAGATCTCGGCGCTGCAGACCGAGCAGAAGTCGCTCACCCGCAGCAACGCGGAGAAGCAGGACGCCGTCGACACGCTGAGCTCGCCGCAGAACCTCGCCACCGCCGCACAGGGCCTGGGCATGGTCGCCAACACCGCGCCGGTCTACCTCCGCCTCTCGGACGGTGCCGTGCTGGGCGACCCCTCCTCCGCCGCGTCGAGCGAAGTCGCGGGCACCGCCTCCGCGCCGCTCGTGCCCAACGCCCTCGTCCCGGCTCTCCAGCCCGGCGCGAGCGCGTCCTCCCCGGCTGTCGACGGCGCGGCCGTACCGTTGCAGGGCGAGCTGCCCGCGCCCATCACGCACTGACGCACGGCGTCGCGGTCCGCCTCCGTGCGGGCACCCGCCCCGCGGGGCGCACGACGACCATCCGGACCCGACGAACGGCGGCCCGCCCGCCCGGAGCAAGAAGGACACCGCCGCAGTGAGACACCACCGCTCGAGCAGACGCCGCACGGCCGTCACGTTCGTCATCATCGTCGCCGTCGTCGGACTCTTCATCGGCAAGCTGGTGGACATCCAGATCGTGCGGGCGAACGAGCTCACCGATGCGGCCGCCCAGAACCAGTCGAACAGCGTCGTCACCTACGGCCAGCGCGGCCCCATCGTGGACCGCTCCGGGACGGTGCTCGCGGACACCACCACGCGCTACCGGCTGACGACCTCGCCGAAGAACGTGGCCGAGTTCCCGCGCGAGCTGGGCGAGGACCAGAAGGTCATGGTCAGCGTGCAGCAGGCCGCCTCCGAGATCGGCGCGATCACCGGGCAGTCGGTCGAGCAGATCACCGGAGCGGTGGACGCCGCGCTCGCGAAGGACGCGAAGGCCAACTACCTGATCCTCTCGGAGGGGCTCGACCTCGAGGCCTACCAGAAGCTCGTCGCGCTCGACATCCCGTGGACCTACTTCGAGACCCAGCAGGGACGCAGCTACCCCAACGGCGCGGTGGCCGGCAACCTCGTCGGCTACGTCGGGGCGGACGGAGCGGCCCAGGAGGGCATGGAGTACGCGGAGAACACCTGCCTCGCGGGGCAGAACGGGTCCGAGAGCTACGAGCGCAGCGCCGACTACGTCCGGATCCCGGGCAGCACCGTCTCGGAGACTCCGGCCGTCGACGGCGGGACGCTGAAGCTCACCATCGACTCCGACCTCCAGTACTACTCCCAGCAGGTCCTCTCGCAGCGCGTCGCCGAGGTCGGCGGCAGCTACGGGATCGTCGTGGTGCAGGAGGTCAAGACCGGCAAGCTGCTCGCCGTGGCCGAGACGCCGACCGTCGACCCCAACAACGTCGAGGCGAGCGCCTCCGCCGACCGCAGCTCGCGCGCCTTCCGCGCGCCGTTCGAGCCGGGCTCGACCTTCAAGCCGATGACGGCCGCGATGCTGATCGACCAGGGCCAGGCGGGCCCGACGACCCAGGTCGTCGTCCCGGACTCCTTCGAGAAGGACGGCGCCTCGTTCAGCGACGACTTCGCGCACACCCCGACGAACTACACGCTGACCGGCATCCTCAAGGACTCGTCGAACGTCGGCATCTCGATGCTCGGCTCCCGCCTGTCGGCCCAGACCCGCTACGACTACCTGCAGAAGTTCGGTCTCGGCACGCCCACCACGAGCGGCTTCCCCGGAGAGGAGGGCGGCCTGCTCGCCGACTACCAGGACTGGGACAACCAGACGAACTACACGACGATGTTCGGCCAGGGCGTCTCGGCGACCGCGGTGCAGGTCGCGAGCATCTACCAGACGCTCGGCAACGGCGGAGTGCGGCTCCCGTCGCAGCTGATCGACGGCTGCACCACGGCCGACGGCTCCGTCGTGGACGTCCCCGATGCGACGGGCACCCAGGTGGTGTCGAGCTCGGCCGCGAAGCAGGTCGTCGACATGCTGCAGACGCACTACAACGAGGGCTGGCTGGCGAACGACATCCACGTCGACGGCTACAACATCGCCACCAAGACCGGTACCGCGCAGCAGCCCGACGGCAAGGGCGGCTACTCGAAGAGCTACACCGTCTCGCTCGCCGGGCTCGCGCCGGCGGAGGACCCGGAGTACGTCGTGACGGTCACCATCGCCGATCCGGTTAAGATGAACACGTCCCAGGCGACGGCTCCCGTCTTCCAGCAGGTCATGACCCAGGTGCTCAAGACCAACCGGGTGGAGCCGTCCACGGTGCCGCCCGTCGAGTACCCGACGACGTGGTGAGCCCCGCCGGGACCACGATCCACGCACCAGAACGAGAGAAAGAGCGGGCAGTGCACGACCCTCGCCCGCAGTCCTCCCTCCGCCCCGAGCACCCCGTGCCGCGGAGCCTCTCGCAGCTCGTGGCCGAGTTCTCCCTCGGCCCGGTCCGCGGCCTCGAGGGCGTCGAGGTGAGCGGAGTCACGCTGGACTCGAACCAGGTCGAGTCCGGAGACCTCTACGTCGGTGTCGCAGGACGCCGTGCCCATGGCGCGGCCTTCGCGTCGGCCGCCGCGGCGTCCGGAGCCGTCGCCGTGCTGACCGACCCCGCCGGAGCGGAGCTCGCCGCCGACAGCGGCCTGCCCGTGCTGGTGACCCCCGACCCGCGGGCCGCCCTCGGCGACGTCGCCGCGTGGATCCACCGGACCCGCGAGGACGTCCCGACGCTCTTCGGCGTGACGGGTACCAACGGCAAGACGAGCGTCGTCTACATCCTCGACGCGCTGCTGCGCCGGCTCGGAGTCGTCTCCGGCCTCAGCTCCACCGCCGAGCGCCGGATCGGCGACGTCGCCGTGGTCAGCTCGCTGACCACTCCCGAGGCGAGCGAGCTGCACGGCCTGCTTGCTCGGATGCGCGAGTCCGCCGTCCGCGCGGTCTCCATCGAGGTGTCGGCGCAGGCGCTCACGCGGCACCGGATCGACGGCCTCGTCTTCGACGTCGTCGGCTTCACGAACCTCAGCCACGACCACCTCGACGACTACTCCGATCTGCGCGAGTACTTCGAGGCCAAGGCCGACCTCTTCGAGCCGGAGCGCGCACGCCGCGGCGTCGTCACGGTCGACAGCGCCTGGGGGCGCGAGCTCGCCGAGCGCAGCCGCATCCCCGTCGCGACGCTCGCCGGCTCTCCGGTCGTCGGAGTCGCCCCGAGGACGCCCGCCGACTGGTCGATGACGGTGCTGGACGCGACGGCCGACAGCACCACCTTCCGCCTGGAGGGGCCCGAGAACCGCTCCGTCGTCGTCACCGTCTCGCTGATCGGCTGGTACATGGCGTCCAACGCGGCGCTGGCGATCGTGATGCTGGTGGAGTCGGGCTTCGACCTGGACGCCGTCGCGCACGCGCTCGAGGACAGCCGTCTCGACGTCTACATCCCGGGCCGCGCCGAGCTCGTCTCGGGGGAGCGCGGACCGCGCGTCTACGTCGACTACGGCCACACCCCCGACGCGTTCCAGAACGCGCTCGAGGCGCTGCGGACCATTACGCCCGGCCGCCTGTTCATGGTGTTCGGGGCGGACGGGGACCGCGACACGACCAAGCGGAGCGACATGGGCGCCATCGCCGCCCGCCTCGCCGACGTCGTGGTCGTCACCGACTTCCACCCGCGCTGGGAGGATCCGGCCGCCATCCGCGCCGCGCTCCTCCAGGGTGCCCGGGCCGCCGTGCCCGACCGGGAGATCCACGAGATCGCCGACCCGCGCGCCGCCGTGCGCGCCGCCGTCGCCCTCGCGCGCGAAGGGGACTCGATCCTCTACGCCGGGCCCGGCCACGAGGACCACCAGGAGATCGCAGGAGTGCACATGCCGTATTCGGCCAGAGACGACGTCCGTCACGCGCTGCGCGAGGCGGGCTGGCTGTAGATGATCGCCCTCACCCTCACCGAGATCGCCGAGGCCGTCTCCGGACGCCTCCACCTGGCCGGCTCGTCCGCCACGGCCGCCACCGTGATCGACGGAGCGACCGAGACCGACTCCCGCGAGATCGCGCCCGGCGGGATCTTCGTCGCCAAGCGCGGCGAGCACACCGACGGCCACCTCTTCGCTCCCGCCGCTCTCGAGCGCGGTGCCGCGCTCCTCATCGTGGAGCGCCCGCTCGACCTCGACGTGCCGCAGGTCCTCGTCGACGACTCCGTCGAGGCGCTCGGAGCGCTGGCGACCGAGGTCGTCCGGCGCGTCCGCGCGAAGGGCGGGCTCACCGTCATCGGCGTCACCGGCTCGAACGGCAAGACGACGACCAAGAACCTCCTCCGCACCGTCCTCGAGCGGGTCGGCGAGACGGTCGCTCCGCGCGGATCCTTCAACAACGAGGTCGGCGCGCCGATCACGATGCTCCAGGTGTCCGAGTCGACGCGCTTCCTCGTCGCCGAGATGGGCGCGAGCGCGGTCGGCGAGATCCGCCGCCTCGTCCGGATGGCCAGGCCCGACGTCGGCGTCGTCCTCGCCGTGGGCCTCGCGCACGCCGGCGAGTTCGGCGGGATCGAGCGCACGCTCGAGGCCAAGACCGAGATGGTCGCCGACCTCACCGCCGACGACGTCGCCGTGCTGAACGCCGACGACGGCCGGGTCGCCTCGATGGCGGGCCGCACCGCCGCCCGGGTCCTCTGGTTCGGCCGCGGCGAGAGCGCGGACGTCCGCGCCGTCGACATCGACGCGACCGCCGACGGCACCCGCTTCGCCATCGAGGTCTCGGCGGGGGAGGGCCGCGAGGCCGCTCGCGCCGAGCTCCTGCTGCGCGTCCTCGGCGAGCACCACGTGATGAACGCCCTCGCGGCGACCGCCGCCGCGCTCTCTGTCGGAGTGGCGCTGCCCGCGATCGTCGAGGCTCTCGCGACCGTCACCCTCGCCGAGCGCGGCCGCATGGAGGTCCTGGGCGGCGAGGACGTCCGCGTCATCAACGACGCGTACAACGCGAGTCCCGACTCCACCGCGGCCGCCCTGCGCACCCTCGCCCAGATCGCGAAGCCCGGGGGGCGCACCGTCGCCGTCCTGGGAGAGATGAGCGAGCTCGGCGAGTGGGCCGACGAGGAGCACGAGCGCGTGGGCCTGCTGGCCGTCCGCCTCAACATCTCCCAGATCGTGGTGGTGGGCCGAGGCGCCCGCCGGATCCACGTCGCGGCCGAGCGCGAGGGATCGTGGAGCGGCGAGTCCGTCTTCGCGGAGACCTCCGACGAGGCGTTCGACCTCCTCGAGGACTACCTGCGACCCGGCGACACCGTGCTGGTCAAGTCGTCCAACTCCGCGGGGCTGCGCTTCCTCGCCGACCGTCTCGGGGAGCGTCACCGATGAGGGCACTCCTCCTGTCCGGCGCGTTCTCGGGAGCCTTCACGCTCCTGATGACGCCCCTGTTCATCCGCCTCTTCCACCGCCTGCAGTGGGGCCAGTTCATCCGCGAGGACGGACCGAAGTCGCACCACGTCAAGCACGGCACGGCGACGATGGGCGGCATCGTCATCATCATCGGCACCGTGGTCGGCTACTTCCTCGGGATGCTGTTCGGCAACCGGGCGATCGCGCCGTCGGCCCTGCTGGTGCTCTTCATGATGGTCGGGCTCGGGCTCGTCGGCTTCGTCGACGACTTCCTGAAGACCCGCAACCAGCGCAGCCTCGGCCTCGGCGGCTGGGCGAAGATCGCCGGCCAGGTCATCGTCGCCGCGGCCTTCGCGGTGATCGCGATCATGGTCCGCGACTCCAACGGGCTCACCCCCGCGTCCACCTCGATCTCGTTCATCCGCGACCTGCCGTTCGACTTCGCCTCCCTCGGCTGGATCGGCATCGGCCTGTTCGTGCTGTGGATCTGCATCATCGTCACCAGCACGTCGAACGGCGTGAACGTCGCCGACGGGCTCGACGGACTCGCGACCGGGTCCTCGATCCTCGCGATCGGCTCCTACGTCATCATCGGGTTCTGGCAGTCGAACCAGTGGTGCTTCGACCAGCACCTCAACCCCGAGGTCGTCGACAAGTGCTACCAGGTGAGCGACCCGTTCGACCTGGCCATCATCGCGGCGGCCGTCTCCGGTGCCCTGGTGGGCTTCCTCTGGTGGAACACCTCGCCGGCGCAGATCTTCATGGGCGACACCGGCTCGCTCGGCCTCGGCGGCGCGCTCGCGGCCCTGGCGATCCTCACCCGCACCGAGCTGCTGGTCATCCTCATCGGCGGCCTGTTCGTCATCGTGACCGGCTCGGTCATCCTCCAGCGGATCTACTTCAAGCTGACCCGGGGCAAGCGCATCTTCCTGATGAGCCCGCTCCACCACCACTTCGAGCTCAAGGGCTGGGCCGAGATCACCGTCGTGGTCCGGTTCTGGATCATCGCCGGCATCTTCGTCGCCGCCGGAGTCGGGCTCTTCTACCTGGAATGGCTGTCGCTGGCATGACCGATCCCGCCCGTCCCGACTCCCTCAGCAGCTGGCACTCGGACTGGCGCGGCCTGCGCGTCGCCGTGCTGGGCCTGGGCGTCACCGGGTTCTCGGTGGCCGACACCCTGACCGAGCTCGGCTCCGAGGTGCTGGTCCTCGCCGACCGCGCCGACGAGGAGCGCGAGCGCCTGCTCGAGGTGATCGGCGCCCGCCTGCACCGGGCCGACCGCCTCGACTCCGCTCCGGAGGAGCTGCACGCGTTCGCACCGGAGCTGGTCGTGGTGTCGCCCGGCTTCCGGCCGACGCACCCGATCCTCGTGTGGGCGGCGGAGTCCGGGATCCCCGTGTGGGGCGACGTCGAGCTCGCCTGGCGCGTCCGCGACAAGGTCGTGCGCGCCGATGGCACTCCGGCGGACTGGGTGGCCGTCACCGGCACCAACGGGAAGACCACGACCGTCCAGCTCACGGCGACGATGCTCGTGGCCGGCGGCCTCCGCGCCGCCCCCTGCGGCAACATCGGCCTGCCCGTGCTCGACGCGGTCCGCGACCCGCAGGGCTTCGACGTCCTCGTCGTGGAGCTCTCGAGCTACCAGCTGCACTACCTGGGCGCGATCGAGCCGATCGCGAGCGCGTGCCTCAACATCGCCGACGACCACCTCGACTGGCACGGCTCGTTCGACGCATACCGCGCGGCCAAGGGCAAGGTCTACGCCGGCACCCGCGTCGCCTGCGTGTACAACCGCGCCGACGCGGCGACCGAGCAGATGGTGCTCGACGCCGAGGTGGTGGAGGGCGCCCGGGCGATCGGATTCGGCCTCGGCGTGCCCGGCCCGAGCGACTTCGGGATCGTCGACGGCATCCTCTGCGACCGCGCCTTCCTCGAGGACCGCCGCACCAGTGCCCTCGAGATCACCACCGTGGACGAGCTCGCCGCACGGAACCTCGCCGCTCCGCACATCGTCCAGAACGTGCTCGCCGCGGCAGCGCTCTCCCGAGCGTGCGGGATCGAGGTCACGGCCGTCCGCACCGCGCTGGCGTCCTTCGAGCTCGACGCCCACCGCATCCAGGTCGTCGCCGAGCACGACGGGGTGACCTGGGTGAACGACTCCAAGGCCACGAACCCGCACGCCGCCGACGCCTCGCTGCGCGCGTACCCGTCGGTCGTCTGGGTCGTCGGCGGCCTGCTCAAGGGCGTCGACGTGGACGCCCTCGTGGCCGCGCACGTCGGCCGCCTGCGGGGCGCCGTGGTGATCGGCGCCGACCGCTCGGCGCTGCTCGCAGCATTCCGACGACACGCGCCCGCCCTCCCCGTGAGCGAGGCGGTGCCGGACGACACTGGTGCGGTGATGCAGGCGGCCGTCGAGGCCGCCGCGACGCTCGCCCGCTCGGGGGACGTCGTCCTGCTCGCACCCGCCGCGGCCTCGATGGACCAGTTCCTCGACTACGCGGCTCGGGGCCGCTCCTTCGCGGCCGCCGTGGCGACACACCTGGGAGGGGGAGCCGATGACCGCTCCGACGACGAGCCGCCCCGCGGGCCGCTCGCGCACTGAGCCGCGCGGGAAGGACCGGAGCGGGGCCCGCTCCGCGCGGATCGTCCTGTCGAAGGTCTTCGCCTCCCACTCGCCGAACTTCTACCTCCTCTTCGGCACCACGCTCTTCCTGGTGCTGTTCGGACTGACGATGGTGCTCTCCTCCTCGTCGGTCACCTCCTACGTGTCGAGCGACGACTCCTTCGGCGGCTTCCTGCGCCAGGGCGGATTCGCCCTCCTCGGGATCCCGATGATGCTGGTGGTCTCGCGGCTGCCCCTCGGCGTGTGGAAGCGCGTGACGCCGATCCTGCTCATCGCCGGCTGCGTCCTCCAGTGCCTCGTGCTCTTCACGCCGCTCGGCGACTCCGTCGGCGGGAACCGCAACTGGATCCGACTCGGCGCCTTCAGCATGCAGCCCTCCGAGATCATCAAGCTCGCGCTCGCCCTCTGGCTGGGGCTCCTGCTCGCCCGCCGCTACCGGTCGCCGAAGGACTGGAAGGACGCGCTCATCCCCGTCCTGATCGTCGGCGGCGCAGCGATCGGACTGGTCCTCATCGGAGGCGACCTGGGCACGGTCGTGATCATGGCGGGCATCGTCCTCGCCGCACTCTTCTACGCGAACGTCCAGATGAAGGTCCTCGTGCCGATCGTGGTGGTCGGCGCGATCGGAGCGGTGCTGTTCGCCGTCTCCAGCGACAACCGCCTCACCCGGATCATGTCCTTCCTCGGCGACTGCTCCAACGTCGAGGAGTACCAGAACTCGTGCTGGCAGCCGGTGCACGGCACCTGGGCGATGGCCTCCGGCGGGATCTTCGGCGTGGGCCTCGGCAACTCCAAGGCCAAGTGGTCCTGGCTGCCCGCCGCGGACAACGACTACATCTTCGCCATCATCGGCGAGGAGCTCGGGCTGATCGGAGCGATCGTCGTCCTGGCGCTGTTCGTGGTCCTCGCGGTCGCCTTCTTCCGCGTCATCCACGCGTCCTCCGATCCGTTCGTGCGGATCAGCACCGGCGCGATCATGGTCTGGCTGATCGGCCAGGCGTTCGTCAACATCGGCGTGGTCCTGGGGGTGCTCCCGGTGCTGGGGGTCCCGCTGCCGCTGATCTCCTCCGGAGGCACCGCCCTGCTCAGCTCGCTCCTCGCCATCGGCGTCGTCCTCTCCTTCGCCCGCACCCAGACCGCGCCCCTGCCCGGCGCGGGCGTGCTGCGCCGCAGGAAGGCGGCGGCGGAGTGACCCGCTACCTGCTCGCCGGCGGCGGCACCGCCGGCCATGTCAATCCGCTGCTCGCGACGGCCGACGAGATCCGCAGGCGGAACCCGGACGACGAGGTGCTCGTGCTCGGCACCGCCGAGGGGCTCGAGGCGCGCCTCGTCCCCCTCCGCGGCTACGAGCTCTCGGTGATCCCGCGGCTGCCGTTCCCGCGCCGCCCGAACGCGGCGGCGCTGCGGTTCCCCGGAGCCTTCCGCGCGACCATCGCCGGCATCGTCCGGACGATCCGCGACCGGCGGATCGACGCGGTGGTCGGCTTCGGAGGGTACGCGGCAGCACCCGCCTACCTGGCGGCCCGCCGCGCCGGCGTCCCCTTCACCGTCCACGAGGCCAACGCGCGCCCCGGGCTCGCCAACCGCCTCGGCGCGCGCGCGACCCGCTCGGTCGGCGTGGCCTTCGAGGGCACGCCCCTGCCGCACGCGCGGGTGGTCGGCATGCCGCTGCGCCGCGAGATCGCCGAGCTCGACCGGGCCGCGCGCCGCGACGAGGCGATGGCGGCGCTGGGCCTCGACCCGTCCCGGCAGACCCTCCTGGTCACCGGCGGCTCCCTCGGCGCTCGACGGATCAACGCGACGGTGCACGCCGCCGCCCGGGATCTCGTCGCCACCGGCTTCCAGGTCCTCCACATCACGGGCGACCGCGCCGAGATCACGGACCCGGGGGTGGCCGGCTACCACCTCCTCGCCTACTGCGACCGGATGGACCTCGCGCTGTCCGCCGCGGACGTGGCCGTCTCCCGCGCGGGGGCGGCGACCGTCAGCGAGCTGACAGCCCTCGGCCTGCCCGCGGTCTACGTCCCGTACCCGGTCGGCAACGGCGAGCAGCGCTACAACGCGCGCGGCGTCGTCGACGCCGGGGGAGCGGTCCTCGTCGAGGACGCCGCCTTCCTCCCCGGCTGGGTCCAGCGGGAGCTCGTACCGCTCCTGGGCGACACCGCCCGTCGCGACGAGATGGCGCGCCGGGCCGCCCGCGTGGGAGTCCGCGACGGCTCCGGGCGGCTCGTCGACCTGATCGAGTCGACCCTCTCCGCTCCGCGCTGAGCCCGCTCCGCGCGGCTCGTGAGAGCACTCCCGCCCACCGTCTACACTGATCCGGCGCACCGCGGGAGGCCCCTCCCGCCCGCCGCGACCCACCCGAAAGCGAGAGCCCCGTGATCAAGCCCGACCTCGGCATCACCGTCCCCGACGAGCTCGGCTCGGTCCACTTCATCGGCATCGGCGGCTCCGGGATGAGCGGGATCGCCCGGCTGTTCCACCACGCCGGGCACCGGGTCACCGGGTCCGACGTCCGCGAGTCCCACCCCATCGAGCAGCTGCGGGAGCTCGGCGTCCCGGTCGCCATCGGCCACGACGCGGCGAACCTCGGGGACGCCGAGGCGGTCGTCGTCACCTCCGCCCTGTGGCCCGACAATCCCGAGTACCTGCTCGCGAAGGAGCGCGGCCTGCCCGTGCTGCACCGCTCGCAGGCCCTCGCCTGGCTGGTGCGCGGCAAGCGCCTGGTCGCGGTGGCCGGAGCGCACGGCAAGACCACGTCGACCGGCATGATCGTCACCGGCCTGCTCGGCGTCGACGCCGACCCCAGCTTCGTCAACGGCGGCATCATCGAGAGCCTCGGCACCTCCTCCGCCGCCGGCTCCGGCGAGGTCTTCGTCGTCGAGGCCGACGAGTCGGACGGCAGCTTCCTCCTCTACGACACCGCGGTCGCCCTCATCACGAACGTCGACCCGGACCACCTCGACCACTACGGATCGCTGGAGGCGTTCGAGGAGGCCTTCGTCACCTTCGCCTCCTCCGCGAGCGAGCTCGTCGTCATCTCCTCCGACGACCCCGGCGCCGTCCGCGTCACCGAGCGGCTGGACGGCGGACGGGTGCTGACCTTCGGCGAGGCCGAGGGGGCGGACGTCCGCGTCGTCGACCTCGACCTCGTCGGCCCCGTCGGCTTCTCGGTCGAGTACGAGGGCAGGCGCTACTCGGCCCGCCTCCGCATCCCCGGCCGGCACAACGCGATCAACGCGGCCGGCGCGTTCGCAGTGCTGGTGGGCCTGGGCTTCGATCCGGCCGCCTCGCTCGAGGCCGTGTCGGCGTTCGGAGGCACGGAGCGCCGCTTCGAGCTGCACGGAGCGGTCCGCGGAGTCAGCGTCTACGACGACTACGCCCACCACCCCACCGAGGTGGCCGCCGCCCTCTCCGCCGCGCGCACCGTGGTCGGCGAGGGCCGCATCATCGCCGTGCACCAGCCGCACCTCTACAGCCGCACCCGCCTCTTCGCCCGCGAGTTCGCCGAGACGCTCGAGCGCTACGCCGACGAGACGATCGTCCTCGACGTCTACGGGGCGCGCGAGGATCCGGAGCCCGGAGTGACCGGAGCGCTGGTCAGCGAGAAGTTCGCCGACCCGTCGCACGTCTCGTTCGTCCCGGACTGGGCGGAGGCGGCCCGCCTCACGGCCGGCATCGCGCGCGAGGGCGACTTCGTCATCACCCTCGGCTGCGGCGACGTCTACCGGATCATCCCGCAGGTGCTCGAGTCGCTCGGCGCGAGCGAGGCCGCGCCGGTCGCACGATGACCGCGGTCCTCGCGCCCGAAGCGGGGGAGCGGCCGTGAAGCGGCCCGACGGCGGACGCCCTCCGGCGCGCGGTCGGAGCGTCCCCACGCGCGGCGGCGAGCCGGAGCCGGACACCGAGCCGATCCGGATCGTCACCGCGATCCGCGTGGACCCGGAGCCGGCCGAGCGCACTCCGTCGCGCGCGGGCGCGGTCCGCCGCGCCCTCTCGGGCCTGCGTCTGCCCGGTGCCGAGAACCGGGCCGTCTCCCGGGCCGCCCGCGAGCGGAGGCGCTACGAGCGGGGGGAGGTCCGCCGCTTCACGAAGCGCGCGCGTCGGCGCCGCCTGATCGCCCTGGTCGTGGCCGGGTCGCTCGTCGCCCTCGCCCTGATCGTCGGAGTCGCGGCCTTCTCGCCGCTCATGGCCGTGCGCACGATCGAGATCTCGGGCACCCAGCGCGTCGACGCCGCCGCCCTGCAGAGCGAGCTCGACGACCAGCTCGGCGTCCCGCTCACCCTCGTGGACCGGAACGAGGTCGGCCGCGTGCTGGGCGCGTCCCCGCTCATCCAGAGCTACTCGGTGCAGACCCGGCCGCCGAGCACCCTCGTGGTGTCGATCGTCGAGCGCACGCCCCTCGGCGTGATCGCGGCGGGGGGCCGCTTCGAGCTCGTGGACGCGGCCGGAGTCGTCATCGAGACGGCGGACTCGGCGCAGCCCGGCTACCCGGTCCTCACCACCGCGTCCGGCGACGCCTCGGGAGCCGGCTTCCGCGCGACCGCGCGGGTGCTGCGCTCCCTGCCCGCGTCGCTCGCTCCGCAGGTGACGGCCGCCACCGCCACGACCGGCGACGACGTCTCGCTCACCCTGCAGAACGGCACGGAAGTCGTCTGGGGCGGGTCGGACGAGTCGGCGCTCAAGGCCGTCGTGCTCGAGAAGCTGATGGCCGCGACCGACCCCGCCGTCGTCGGCACTTACGACGTGTCCTCGCCCCAGGCCGCCGTCGTGGCGCCCCGGCCCTGACCGGCGGCGGATCCGCGCGTTCTTTCGAGCGTTGCGGGCGTGTCTGCTGGGAGCGCGACCGGACTCCGCCTACCGTCGGAGCCGAACCCCAAATGCATACTCAGCATAACTTTAAGCCTCAACTACAGGTTTAAGGTTCAGCCCGGAGGCCGGAGACGTGACTTCAAACCAGAACTACCTCGCCGTGATCAAGGTCGTCGGCATCGGCGGTGGCGGCGTCAACGCCGTCAACCGCATGATCGAGCTCGGCCTGCGCGGTGTCGAATTCATCGCGATCAACACGGACGCCCAGGCGCTCCTGCTCAGCGACGCCGACGTCAAGCTCGACGTGGGCCGCGAGCTGACCCGCGGACTCGGCGCCGGCGCCGACCCCGAGGTCGGCCGCCGCGCCGCCGAGGACCACGCCGAGGAGATCGAGGAGGTCCTCGCGGGGGCCGACATGGTCTTCGTCACCGCGGGCGAGGGCGGCGGCACCGGCACAGGCGGCGCGCCCGTCGTCGCGCGGATCGCCAAGTCGATCGGCGCCCTCACCATCGGCGTCGTGACCAAGCCCTTCGGGTTCGAGGGACGCCGTCGGCAGACGCAGGCCGAGGCCGGCGTCGCGACGCTGAAGAACGAGGTCGACACGCTCATCGTCGTCCCGAACGACCGCCTGCTCGAGATCAGCGACCGCGGCATCTCGATGCTCGAGGCCTTCGCGACCGCCGACCAGGTGCTCCTCGCCGGCGTCCAGGGCATCACCGACCTGATCACCACGCCCGGCCTGATCAACCTCGACTTCGCCGACGTGAAGTCGGTCATGCAGGGCGCGGGCTCGGCGCTGATGGGCATCGGCTCGTCGCGCGGCGCCGATCGCGCGATCAAGGCGGCCGAGCTGGCCGTCGCCTCACCGCTGCTCGAGGCCAGCATCGACGGCGCGCACGGCGTGCTCCTCTCGATCCAGGGCGGCTCGAACCTCGGCATCTTCGAGATCAACGACGCGGCGCGCCTCGTCCAGGAGGCGGTGCACGCCGAGGCGAACATCATCTTCGGTGCCGTGATCGACGACACGCTCGGCGACGAGGTGCGCGTCACCGTCATCGCCGCGGGCTTCGACGGCGGAGAGCCGGGCGGGACCGCTCAGGCCGCGATCGCCCAGCCGCGCCAGCAGCAGAGCTCGGCGAGCGAGTCGGCCGCCGAGCCCGTCCCGGCTCCCGCCGCCGCCCCTGCGGCCGGCTCGATCTGGGCGAGCACCCCCGTCGCCGCCCCGGCCCCTGTCGCCGACCCGTCCTTCGACGACGACGACAGCGACCTGGACATCCCCGACTTCCTCAAGTAGTCGTGCCGGATCCGGAGCTGGCCGCGCGCTGGGCCGAGGTCTCCGAGCGGGTCGCCGACGCGACCCGCTCGGCCGGTCGCGAGGCGTCCTCGGTCACGACCATCGTGGTGACCAAGTTCCACCCCGTGTCGCTGCTCCGCGACCTCCTCGAGCTGGGCGTCGTCGACTTCGGCGAGAACCGGCACCAGGAGGCGCAGGAGAAGTCGGCCGAGCTGGCGGGGACCGCTGCGCGCTGGCACTTCATCGGGCAGCTCCAGAGCAAGAAGGCGCGCCAGGTGCGCCGCTACGCCGACGCCGTCCACTCCGTCGACCGGCTCGCGCTCGTCCCGCTGCTGGAGGCGGGGGAGGAGCCTCTCGACGTGTTCCTGCAGGTCAACCTCAACGAGGATCCCGACCGCGGGGGAGCGTCGCCCGCCGACGTCGAGCCCCTCGCCGAGGCTCTCGCCGGGGCGCCCGGCCTCACGCTGCGCGGCGTGATGGCGGTCGCTCCGCTGGACGAGGAGCCCCGTCCGGCGTTCGCCCGGCTCCGGTCGATCTCCGACCGCGTGCGCGCCGTCGAGCCCTCCGCCACGGCGATCTCGGCGGGCATGTCGAACGACTTCGCCGAGGCGATCGCGGAGGGTGCGACACACCTGCGAATCGGATCGGCAATCACCGGAGAACGCCCCGCCCGCACCTAACCTCGTGGTGACCCACCTGTGGGAGCACACACGACACGGAGGACACCCCATGGCCAACCCGCTGAAGAAGACGATGGTCTACCTCGGACTCGCCGACGAAGAGGTCGAGTACGAGCGCGCAGAGCCCGTCGAGGCGGCCCCGGCGACGGCCCACCGCGCACCGGTCTCCCCGGTGCAGCCCGTCCCTCCCGTCGAGCCGGTGCAGCAGCCCCGCGCGACGGTCACCCCGCTCCGCAAGCCCACCCCCCAGACCCCGAAGGCGACGGCACCCGCCGAGATGAACGAGATCCTCACCGTCCACCCGAAGCAGTACCGCGACGCGCAGGTCATCGCGGAGAACTTCCGCGACGGCATCCCCGTGATCATCAACCTCTCGCAGATGAGCGATGCGGACGCCCGCCGCCTCATCGACTTCGCGAGCGGACTCTCGCAGGGCCTCTACGGCCGCATCGAGCGCGTGACGAGCAAGGTCTTCCTGCTCTCGCCGTCGCACATCACCGTCGCCGGCGACTCCGCCTCCGCCGAGAGCGACGCCGACGCGTCGTTCTTCGCGAAGTCCTGATCCCGGGGAGCCCTGGCCCCCGGTGACCTCCGTCGTCTCGCTCCTCGGGAGCGTCCTGTACTTCGTGCTGCTGCTCTACTTCTTCGCGATGTGGGCGCGGTTCGTGCTCGACCTCGTCCGCGTGATCCGACGCGACTGGCGCCCCCGCGGTGCCGGCCTCGTCGCCGCGGAGGGCGTCTACACCGTCACGGACCCGCCGATCGGCTTCTTCCGACGCCTGATCAAGCCGGTCTCGATCGGTCCGATCGCGCTCGATTTCGGCTGGAGCCTCACCATGCTCTGCGTCATCGTGGGCATGTACATCGCCACGTGGCTCCAGCGCGCCTGACCGTCCCTGTATCGTTGGCACGTCCGGACGTTCCCCGCGGTGTCAGCACTGCGCCGTGCGCCTGAAGTTGCTAGCTTTAGTCGCGCGTTGTTAAACGTGTACCTACTTGAAATCGAAGGTGGAAAGCCATGGCGCTCACTCCCGAAGACGTTGTCAACAAGCGGTTCCAGCCGACCAAGTTCCGTGAGGGATACGACCAGGACGAGGTCGACGACTTCCTCGACGAGGTCGTCGTGGAGCTCCGCCGCCTGAACCAGGAGAACGAGGAGCTTCGTCAGCGCCTCTCCTCCGGCGACAGCCGCCCCTCGGACGCCCGAGTCTCCGACGCCCCGCGCGAGAGCACTCCTGCTCCCGCTCCGGTGGTCGACGAGGCACCCGAGCCGGAGCCGCAGCCCGAGCCCGAGCCCACCCCGGCTCCCGCACCGGTCGTCGCTCCCGTCAGCTCCTCGCAGTCGGCTCCGGTCGACGAGGCCGAGAGCTCCAGCGGACTCCTGCAGCTCGCCCGCCGCCTCCACGAGGAGCACGTGCGCGAGGGTGCCGAGAAGCGCGACGCGCTCGTCGCCGAGGGTCGTGCCACGGCGGCCCGCATCGTCGCCGAGGCCGAGGCCAAGCAGCGCCAGCAGGTCGCGAAGCTCGAGGAGGAGCGCGCGACGGTCGAGCACCGCATCGACGAGCTCCGCACCTTCGAGCGCGAGTACCGCCAGAAGCTGAAGAGCTACATCGAGGGCCAGCTCCGCGACCTCGACACCCAGCCGGCGTCGACGGAGTCCTCGCTGTCGGGCTTTGGGGCGTAGTCCCGCCGCAGCGGACGTCAGGCCGAGGGTGCTCGTCACCCTCGGCCTCGTCGCGCTCGCGGTCTTCGCGATCGATCAGACCGCGAAGTTCCTGGTCACGACGAACCTGACCCTGGGCGAGGACGTCCACGTCCTCGGCGACGTCCTGATCCTGCACTACGTGAAGAACCCGGGTGCCGCCTTCTCCCTCGCGAGCGGGTCGACCTGGATCTTCTCGATCATCGCGGCGTGCGTCGTCGTCGCCGTGATCTGGTTCTCGCGCCGGATCCGTTCCACCGCGTGGGGCGTCTTCTTCGGCCTGCTGCTCGGCGGCACCCTCGGCAACCTCTTCGACCGGCTGTTCCGAGAGCCCTCCTTCGGGCTCGGACACGTCGTCGACTTCCTCTTCACGCCGTGGCTGCTCCCGGCGATCTACAACGTCGCCGACATCGCGATCTGCACGGCGATGGCGCTGTTCGTCCTCCTGAGCGTGCGGGGCGTCGGCCTCGACGGCACCCGCGAGCGCGCGGGCCGCGACGAGCAGGTCGCGTCCGAGGACGGCGCTCCCGCCGCCCCCGGAGCGGGCGCCCCCGCAGCGGCCTCCTCCGTCGAGGAGGCGGCCCGCGACGCCGACCGCCCCGGCGGACGCTGATGGCGCAGTCCCGAGAGCTGCCGGTCCCGGACGGGCTCGACGGCCTCCGCGTGGACGCGGCCGTCGCGAAGCTGCTCGGCTTCTCGCGCACCTTCGCGGCCGAGGTCGCCGAGGCGGGCGGAGTGAGCGCCGACGGACGGGTCCTCGACAAGAGCGATCGCGTGCACGCCGGCACCTGGCTGAGCGTCGAGTGGAGCCCGCGCGAGGAGCCGCGGATCGTGCCGATGGCGGTTCCCGGCCTCGGCATCGTGCACGACGACGACGACATCGTGGTGATCGACAAGCCCGTCGGAGTGGCCGCGCACCCCGCGGTGGGCTGGGAGGGGCCGACGGTGCTCGGCGCCCTCGCCGCCGCGGGCTTCACCGTGTCGACCTCCGGTGCGGCCGAGCGCGCGGGCATCGTGCACCGGCTCGACGCCGGCACGAGCGGCCTCATGGTCGTCGCGAAGTCCGAGCGCGCCTACACGCACCTCAAGCGCGCGTTCCACGACCGCACGGTCGAGAAGGTCTACCACGCGGTCGTGCAGGGCCACCCCGACCCGCTCGCCGGGACGATCGACGCCCCGCTCGGCCGCCACCCGTCCTCGGACTGGAAGTTCGCGGTCCGCGCCGACGGCAAGCCCTCGGTGACCCACTACGAGACGATCGAGGCCTTCCCGTTCGCCTCCCTCCTCGAGATCCACCTCGAGACCGGCCGCACCCACCAGATCCGCGTGCACATGGCCGCCCAGCGCCACCCGTGCGTCGGCGACACGATGTACGGCGCCGATCCGACCCTCTCGAAGCGGCTCGGCCTCACCCGCCAATGGCTCGACGCGGTCCGGCTCGGCTTCACCCACCCGGGCTCGGGGGAGTGGGTGCAGTTCGAGGCGTCCTACCCCGACGACCTGGTGCACGCCCTCGAGGTGCTGCGCGGGGAGTGATCCGCGCTCTCCCGGCCGGACCCGCGTCCGGCGCGGTTAGACTTCTTCCCGCCGTGTCCACGGGCCCTCCCGGGTCGCCGGCCATCCCTCCCCTGCCCGCAGTCCGCCGGAGGCGCATCCTTGCCGAGTAACGATTCCTTCGTCCACCTCCACGTGCACAGCGAGTACTCGATGCTCGACGGTGCAGCGCGGGTGAAGCCGCTGATCGACGCGGCGGTCGAGGAGGGCATGCCGGCCATCGCCGTGACCGACCACGGGAACGTGTTCGGCGCCTTCGACTTCTGGCGCACCGCGACGGCGGCGGGGATCAAGCCGATCATCGGCACCGAGGCCTACCTCACCCCGGGGACGCACCGCTCCGACAAGACCCGCATCCGCTGGGGCGACGGCGGAGGGGACGACGTGTCCGGCTCCGGCGCGTACACCCACATGACGCTGCTCAGCTCGACCACGACGGGCATGCACAACCTCTTCCGCCTCTCCTCGCGCGCGTCGATCGAGGGCTACTACTTCAAGCCGCGCATGGACCGCGAGATCCTCTCGCAGTACTCCGAGGGCCTGATCGGCACCACGGGCTGCCCGAGCGGCGAGGTCCAGACGCGCCTGCGCCTCGGCCAGTACAAGGAGGCCCGCCAGGCGGCCGCCGACTACCGCGACATCTTCGGCAAGGAGAACTTCTTCGCCGAGATCATGGATCACGGCCTCGACATCGAGCGGCGGGTGATCGGCGACGTCATCCGGCTCGCGAAGGACCTCGACCTCCCGTTGGTCGCCACTAACGACCTGCACTACACGCACGCGCACGACGCGACCTCGCACGCGGCGCTGCTCTGCGTGCAGTCCGGGACCACCCTCGACGACCCCAAGCGCTTCAAGTTCGACGCGGACGAGTTCTACCTCAAGTCGCCGCGCGAGATGCGCCAGGTCTTCCGCGACCACCCCGAGGCCTGCGACAACACGCTCCTCATCGCGGAGCGCTGCGACGTCCAGTTCGACACCTCGGCGAACTACATGCCGCGCTTCCCGGTGCCGGAGGGCGAGACCGAGGACACCTGGTTCGTGAAGGAGGTCGAGGCCGGACTGCGCGAGCGCTACCCGGACGGCATCTCCCAGGAAGTGCGCGACCGGGCGGACTACGAGACCCGCGTCATCCTGCAGATGGGCTTCCCCGGCTACTTCCTCGTCGTCGCCGACTTCATCAACTGGTCCAAGCGCAACGGGATCCGCGTCGGTCCCGGCCGCGGCTCCGGTGCCGGCTCGATGGCGGCCTACGCCATGAAGATCACCGACCTCGATCCGCTGCGCCACGGCCTGATCTTCGAGCGCTTCCTCAACCCCGACCGCGTGTCCATGCCCGACTTCGACGTCGACTTCGACGACCGTCGCCGCGGCGAGGTCATCCGCTACGTCACCGAGAAGTACGGCGACGAGCGCGTCGCGCAGATCGTCACCTACGGCACCATCAAGGCGAAGCAGGCTCTCAAGGACGCCTCGCGCGTCCTCGGCTTCCCGTTCGGGATGGGCGAGAAGCTGACGAAGGCCATGCCGCCCGCGATCATGGGCAAGGACATCCCGCTCAGCGGCATCAACGACCCCGCCCACGCGCGCTACAAGGAAGCGCTCGACGTGCGCAACGTCATCGCCGAGGACCCGCAGGCCAAGCTGGTCTTCGACACCGCGCTCGGACTCGAGAACCTCAAGCGCCAGTGGGGCGTGCACGCGGCCGGCGTCATCATGTCCAGCGATCCGCTGCTGGACATCATCCCGATCATGAAGCGGGAGCAGGACGGCCAGATCGTCACGCAGTTCGACTACCCCGCGTGCGAGTCGCTCGGGCTGATCAAGATGGACTTCCTGGGGCTGCGGAACCTCACGATCATCGACGACGCCCTCGACAACATCCGCGCCAACCGCGGACAGGACCTCGTGCTCGAGGACCTCGAGCTCGACGACCAGGCCGCCTACGACCTCCTCGCGCGCGGCGACACGCTCGGCGTCTTCCAGCTCGACGGCGGCCCGATGCGCGGGCTTCTCCGGCTGATGAAGCCCGACAACTTCGAGGACATCTCCGCAGTCCTCGCGCTCTACCGGCCGGGCCCGATGGGCGCCGACTCCCACACCAACTACGCGCTGCGGAAGAACGGCGTGCAGGAGATCACCCCGATCCATCCGGAGCTCGAGGAGCCGCTCTCGGAGGTGCTCGGAGGGACCTACGGCCTGATCGTGTACCAGGAGCAGGTCATGTCGATCGCGCAGAAGCTCGCGGGCTTCACGCTCGCGCAGGCCGACCTGCTGCGGCGCGCGATGGGCAAGAAGAAGAAGTCCGAGCTGGACAAGCAGTTCGAGGGCTTCTCGGGCGGCATGATCGCCAACGGCTACTCGATGGAGGCCGTCAAGACCCTCTGGGACATCCTGCTGCCCTTCTCCGACTACGCCTTCAACAAGGCGCACTCGGCGGCGTACGGCGTCGTCTCCTACTGGACGGCGTACCTCAAGGCGCACTACCCCGCGGAGTACATGGCCGCGCTGCTCACCAGCGTCGGCGACTCCAAGGACAAGATGGCCGCCTACCTCAACGAGTGCCGGCGGATGGGGATCAAGGTGCTCCCGCCGGACGTCAACGAGTCGATCGGCTTCTTCACCGCCGTCGGCACCGACATCCGCTTCGGCCTCGGCGCCGTCCGCAACGTCGGCATGAACGTCGTCGAGGGCATCCGGGCCGCCCGCGAGGAGAAGGGGCGCTTCGAGACGTTCCACGACTTCCTCCGCAAGGTGCCGTTGCAGGTGACCAACAAGCGCACCATCGAGTCGCTCATCAAGGCCGGCGCCTTCGACTCGCTCGGCTCGACCCGCCGCGCCCTGGTCGAGGTGCACGAGGACGCCGTCGAGGCGGCGGTGGGGGAGAAGCGCAACGAGGCGAACGGCCAGGTCGGCTTCGACTTCGACAGCCTCTGGGACGAGCCGCAGGCCGCGATCCAGGTGCCCGAGCGGCCCGAATGGGCCAAGCGCGACAAGCTCGCCTTCGAGCGCGACATGCTCGGGCTCTACGTGTCCGACCATCCGCTCGCCGGACTCGAGACCGAGCTCGCCAAGCACTACAGCACCACGATCGCCGACCTGCTGATCTCGGAGACGATCGCCGACGGCGAGACCGTGGTCGTCGCGGGCCTCGTCACGAGCGTCCAGCACCGCATGGCCAAGGCCTCCGGCAACCAGTACGGGATGATCCAGGTCGAGGACTTCGGTGGCGAGATCACCTGCATGTTCATGGGGAAGGCGTACCAGGAGTTCGCCCCGGCGCTCACGAACGACTCCATCGTCGTCGTCAGAGGCCGCGTCAGCATGCGCGACGACGGTATGAATCTGCACGCGTTCAGCCTGTTCGCCCCCGAGATGAGCCAGGACGGCGACTCGGGACCGCTCACCGTCTCGATGCCCGAGTCGCGCGCGACCACCGACACGGTCTCGCAGCTCAGCGACGTGCTCATCCGCCACTCCGGCCAGACCGAGGTGCGGCTGAAGCTCATCAAGGGCGACACGGCCCGCGTGTTCGAGGTGCCGTTCCCCGTGCGCATCACCCCGGACCTCTTCGGCGAGCTGAAGAGCCTGCTGGGGCCGAACTGTCTGTATTGAATTCCGAGCCGGTCCCTGCCCGGCTCGGCGCGGTCGGCTGGGCAGGGTGGCCGGGTCGGTGAGAGCGTCGTGCGTCCGGCTACGGCGATCCGCTCGCACGCGGATCGCCGGTTCGCGGTGTCTGTGGCGAGCCGGTCCCCGACCGGCTCGGCGCGGTCGGCTGGGGAGGGTGGCCGGGTCGGTGAGAGCGTCGTGCGTCCGGCTACGGCGATCCGCTCGCACGCGGATCGCCGGTTCGCGGTGTCTGTGGCGAGCCGGTCCCCGA
>NZ_PSTN01000013.1:0-103026 GCF_002930955.1 Rathayibacter sp. AY1A4
GCAGAGCAGGCGAAGCAGCCGCGGTCCCTCAAGCGCCTCGGCGCGACGATCATGGACTTCGTGGTCAGCGTGTTCACGCCGATCATCCCGGCCATCGCGTACAGGGCGGTTGTTGCACCGGTGTCGGCATGATGGACCCGTGGACACTCTCGACGTCGTTGCGGCGGTCATCAGCGATCGCGGCCGTATTCTTGCCTGCCGTCGGCGGGCGGACAAGGCGGCGGGCGGGCTCTGGGAATTTCCCGGCGGCAAGCGAGAACCTGGCGAAACGGCTGAAGGCGCCCTCGCGAGGGAGATCCGCGAGGAGCTGAGCGTGGAGATCGAGGTCGGCCCCAAGCTGACGTCAGACGAAACGGAGGTCGGCGCTCTCTCCATTCGGTTGCACTGCTTCCGAGCCGTGGTTCGTGGCCCACGCCCCACGGAGAGCACCGACCACGACCAACTCCTCTGGCTCCTTCCGAGCGAACTCCCCGGACTGGAGTGGGCCCACCCCGATCTGCCGGCCGTTCGGCTTCTTTCCTCTACGGATCGATGAGGTCGAAGCCCTCGTCAGACCTGAACGCTGTGATGATCGAGAGGCTGCGGATGAGATCCAGCATGTCCTCTTCCGGGCGACCGGGAAGCAGGATGACGGGGACTGCCGCGTAGCCCTCGCGCTGCGCAAGATGGGCATAGTCGAGCACCTGCCCGATGGCCATGCGGACGAAGGACCGGGCGGTCGACTTCTTGGCTTCGACAATCCAGCCGCTCGATCGGACGTAGAGGTCCGGCTCGACCCGTGAGCTGCCAACCGGGAGGGTCAGACGACTGGGCGGCGTGCCGTTCTCGGTCAGCCAGAGCCCAAAGTCGGACTGCAGCTCGAACTCAATTCGGGAGACGACCCGGTCATCGAGAGGGCTGACATCCGCACCCGCGATGACGATGTCGGAGTGCTCGGGAGGCGTCCAGTCGCCGAGCGAGGCAGCGGACTCCTGCGTGCCACCATAGGTCGGCAGCCGAGTGATGTCCGCTGCGAGCGGCAGGAGAGTGAAGATGATGCCGCGTCGCTGCGTCCCTTCGGTGTCCGGGATGATCTCCCACCGGTAGGTCGGAGTCCCTGTCGTGAAGGCACCGATGTAGGTCACGCTCGTTCCCTGCACCGTGAAGAGCCGAAGCACCCGCCCATCCTGCGCCGCGTCCCGGAGAGCCCTGTTGCCGCGAAGAAAAACCTGGTCACCGACCTGCCCTTCTCCCGTGTATGAGTAGGACCCGTCCTCGCGAAGTCCCTCGAAGCGGTCGTAGCCGTATCGAGCTCCCTTCGCCGGATCGGTGAAGATGAAGATTTCACGGAGCGCTCGCGGCGTCACGATCCCCTGCTGCTGCTGCCCTCCGTAGGCGCGGTGAATATCACGCCGGAGGACCTGGTCGCCCACTTCCAAGGTGAACCGACGCTCGGTGGTGTCTCGTCGAAGCAGACGGGAGCGGACAGCCTCCGCCTGCGCTTCGGTCAGATCCCACCGAGATTCCTCAGCCGGAAGAGTTCCGTAGGAGGAGCGGAGGAGGCTTCGGATTCGACGCTGAGAAACGCCTAGTTCAAGTGAGAGTGTGGCGGGAGTAACGGGAGGCATCTCGCGAGACTAGAAATGCTCGGAGCACGTTCTGTCGAGATGCACTCGTGTTAGCGACAGAGTTACTCATTTTGCGTAAGTGCTGAACTTTGTGCCGCATGGGTCCCAGAAAAGAGGTCACGGAAGAGACCATTACTCACTATTGTCTTAGTTGAAAGCCGCTACTGCGGTCGCGTCTGCCGCTGTTGCGGCGTCGGGACGACCCTCCATCAGAGGAAAGAGGTTCTCCCCCTCACTCCCCGCACCCCGCCAGCACCGCCTCCGACGCCGCCCGGTCCCGGGCGCCGATCCCGAGCCCGTAGTCGCTGAGCACCGCCACGAACTGCTCCACGTACCCGCAGCGCAGCTCCGCGGCCGGTGGCAGCCACTCCCCCGGGCCGGCGTCGCTCTTCGCGCGGTTCGTCTGCTCGGAGGCGGCGACGAGGTTCGCGGGATCGTTCGCGAAGGCCAGGCGCTGGTCGTCCGTCCACGACCAGGCGCCGTGGTGCCACGCCCAGCCGAGGGCGACGACGTGGTCGATCTGCACCAGGCGGGAGGTGTCGGTCCCGGAGACGAAGGCGACCGAGGCGCCGTCGTAGGGGTCGATCAGGGTGCCGGTGAGCACCTTGCAGTCGCGGGTGCCGGGCTTGAACACGGGGGCGAGCAAGTCGCGGCCGAGGACGTCGTTGCGGGTGTCGCAGCCGTTGCGGTCGACGTCCGACCACGCCTGTCCGAAGAGGTCGCGGTCGTAGGGGACGGCGGCGGGGCCTTCGACCGAGGGGAGAGCGGCCAGCGTCGCGAGGGACGGAGCGGACGGCTCCGTTTCCGGAGCGGACGGCTCCGTTTCCGGAGTGGACGGCTCGACGTCCGCCGAGGGGCTGCTCGGCGCGGGAGCAGCCGGACTGCTCAACGCCGCAGAAGCACCGGCCGAGGAGGACACCCCCTCCGGTCCGCCTCCTCCCGCCGTGTCCGACAGCGCGACGGCGGCGACGGCGAGCGCCGCGGCCCCCAGCAGAGCGAGGATCATTCCGGCCCGTCGACGAGCGCGCCGGCGCACAGGGGCGACCGACCAGTGGCGCATGATCGACCCCTCCTGCGACGAGACCCGCGGTGCGGTCGACGCGACGCGCCTCCTCAGTATGCGGAGTGACCCGCTCCGGGCTCGACGGTCGGGCGGAGCGTCGGGAACGGGGGTGGCGGCCGCGCGGAGCGACGGCGTCGACGGCCGGGATCGAGCGTCGCGGAGGCCACCTCGTCGCGCCCACACCGTCGACCCGCGCCTGCTTGACTGCTCCCATGGAGATCTTCATCGGAGTGGTCGGCCTGCTCGGCGGGCTGGTCATCGCCGGGCTCGCGGTCGTCGCGGTGGTCATCGGACGGCGGCGGGCGGTGCCGGCGTCGCTGGTCGACGTCGAGGTGCGGCTGACGCACGCCGGGGACGACTGGTGGCGGGTGGGCGCGCGGGTGCGCAACTCCGGCCGGTCGCTCGTGCCGGTGACGAGCTACAGCGACGGGCGGCCGATCTCGGTCGATCTCGGCGGGGCCGTGTCGGCAGAGTGGTACGGGTCGGCTCCCCGGTCGGACGCGTGGCGGATCGATCCGGCGGTCGGGCTCCTCCTCGGACCCGTCGCGCTGGAGCGCGGGGCCGACCTGGGGGCGACGATCGTCGTGCGCGGGCGGCCGCAGGTGCGGATCGACGCGCCGCTGCGCTACGTGCCGGTGCGCGAGAACGTGATCGAGTCGCAGACGCCGGACGCCGCTCCGGTCTGGGGCGTGTCCGAGGCCGCGGCCGCTCCGGCAGCAGCGCCGGCGCCGGCTCCCCCCGCGCCGATCCGGCCGCGTCAGCAGCGTCCGATGGACGCCGACCCGAGCCGCGCCGAGCGTGAGAGCGTCCTCCGCGGCGGCTTCGGAGTGTGGGCGGCGATGATCGCGGGCGGCGCAGGAGCCGTCGGCGTCGCGATCGGGATCGCCCTCGAGCTGGCCGGCGTCGAGGCGTCGGGGCTGGGCGGCGCGGGCATCATCCTGATCGCGGCCGCCTTCCTCGGCCTGGTCGGCACCCTCGTGATCCGGCTGCTGCGCCGCTGGCTCGAGCCGCCCGCCCTCTGGCGGACGCCCGCGCAGCGCCTCCGCCGCCCCGGGACGATCACCGTCCTCATCCTGAGCTACGCCGGGCTGGCGCTGTTCTGCACCGAGTTCGCGGCACAGTCGGTGACGGGCGACACGACCTGGGTGGCCGGTGTCGCCGTGCTGATGCTGATCGCCGCACTGATCGGCATGGGACTCGTCGGGTTCCTCCGCCTGGTCGTCCTGCTCGGCGTGCGCCGCGCCTCCCGGGAGACCCCGTGACCCGAGAGGTCGTCGTCGTCGGAGCCGGCCTGGTCGGAGCGGCGACGGCCCGCGCCCTCACCGAGCGCGGCGATCGCGTGGTGCTCGTCGAGCAGTTCGAGCGGGGTCACGACCGCGGCTCGTCCCACGGCGAGACGCGCATCTTCCGCCGCGGCTACCTCGAGGACGACTACCGCGCCCTCACCGGACGGGCCGGGCGCGCCTGGGCACGGTTGGAGGCCGAAACCGGCCGCCGTTTGCTGCACCCTGTCGGCGCGATCGACCACGGCGACCCCGCCGTCCTGGCCGCCGTCGAGGCTGTCCTCCTGCGCGACGGGATCCCCGTAGTGCGGATCGGGGCGGACGAGGCGCAGCCGCGCTGGCCGGGACTCCGCTTCGAGACCGACGTCCTGCTGCACCCCGAGGGCGGACGCCTCGACGCGGCGGCCGCGATCGACGCGATGCTCGACTCCGCCCTCGGACGCGGCGCCGTCCTCCGGACGCGGACGCGAGTGCTGGGCATCGAGGAGCGCGCCGACGACGTGCGCGTGCTGACCTCGGACGGCGCCCTCGACGCCGACGCGGTCGTCGTGGCCGGCGGATCCTGGACGCCGCCCCTCGTGGAGGGTCTCGTCCGCGCGGCCGGTCGACGCCTCCCTCCGCTGCGCGTCACGCAGGAGCAGCCCGCGCACTTCGCGACGGACCTGCCCCTCGACTCCTGGCCGAGCTTCGCCCACCACCGCGCCGGCCTGCCCGTCGTCTACGGGCTCGCGACGCCCGGAGTCGGAGTGAAGGTGGGCGAGCACGGCACCGGAGTCGTCGTCGATCCGGACGAGCGCACCTTCGAGCCCGAGCCCCGAGCGCTCGCCCGCCTCGTCGGCTACGTCGCGGAGTGGATTCCGGGCGTGGACGCGGCGAGCGCCACTCCGATCAGCTGCCTCTACGACAGCACGCCCGACGAGGACTTCGTGCTCGACCGCGTGGGCCGCGTGACTCTGGCGACCGGGTTCTCGGGGCACGGCTTCAAGTTCGGTCCGGTCCTGGGCGAGCTGCTCGCGGACCTCGTCGCCGGCGGAGCGGCGCGGGAGCGGTTCCAGCTGCTGCCGGCGTGAGGGGCGGGTGCGTCCGGAGGAGCGGCTTCCGACCGGGGAGCAGCGGATGGCTTCCGACGCAGCAGCGTCTGCTCAGCGGCCTGCGGGGCCCGTCCCGCGCTGCTCGCGGCCGTCCGGGTCGAGGAGCACGGCGTCGTCCCAGCCGCTCGCCGCCTCCGTCGTGCTGGCCTTCGCCGGCTGGCGCCGCGCGACCGCGACGACGATCAGCGCTCCCAGCATCACCAGGGCGGCGGTCTGCAGCGGCGGCGCGACCATCGCGAGCGCCTGCCGCACGTAGAGCTCCGGCGGGACCGTGATCGAGTCGCCCTGGTACTGGTTCGGCAGCAGGAGGACCACGACCGGGAGCGCGAGCACGGCGGCCCAGAGGACGACGGTGACCGCGATGGCGGCGGCCCAGAGCAAGCGGACCCGCGTCATCAGCGGGGAGCCCTCAGCAGCGGGACCACGACCGCCAGGCCGAGCGCGATCAGGCCGACGGTGAGGAACGGTCCGATCGCGTTGTCGCTGAGCACGCGCAGGTACTGCTCGGGCCCGAAGGCGCTCTGCGACGGCGAGTAGTCGTACCAGCTGTGGGAGCTGTTCCAGAGGGCGAGGAGTCCGACGAGGACGCTCACGCCGCCGACGACCGCCAGGGCTCCGGCGATGCGGCGAGTGGAGACAGCGGGGCGGGGGTCGGCGTCGGTCGCGTCGTGACGGTCACCGGAGTCGGGTGCCGCGTCGCCGGGAGCGGAGTCGGGATCGGCGGGGAGCGGGACGGTCGGCTCGGTCGGGAGAGGGGCTGTCGGCTCCGCGGGTCGCGGCGCGGTCGGCTCCGCGGGTGTCGGGACGGCCCGCACCGCCGCTCTCGCGCGCTCAGGAGCGGTCCGTCGGCCGGAGACTCGGGAGCCGGTCGGGCCGCCGACCGATCGCACGTCCTCCTGATCAGAAGCGGACCCGCCACCTCGCCGGCCGGCCGATCGCCCGGTGCCCGAGGTCCCGCCCGACAGGAACGGGGAGCGGAGGCGCTCCTCGCCGCTGCCGCGCCGCTCGGCCTCGCGTCCGTCGTAGCCGCGCTGGAAGCCCGCGTGGTAGCGCGGGTCGGTGCCGCCCTCGTCCGTCCCGCCGCTCTCGCGTGGGGAGCCGTCCGCTCCGGTGCTCCGCGCCATGCCGTCCCCCGCTTCGTGCAGTCGGGCCATCATGTCGCACCTCGCCCGCTGCGGGGAGGTGCCGGGCGGAGCTCGGGGTGCGGTCGACAAAGGCGGGGGTTCAGCGCCCGGCCGCGGTGGTGCGCGACGGGAGGCTGACGATCCCCGCTCCGACCAGCAGCAGGCCGATCGTCACTTCCGTCAGCGCCGGCCAGCCACCGGCTCCGACGGCCAGGCCGAGGAGCCAGCCGCCGGCGGCCGAGCCCGCGTAGAAGGCGATCGTGTAGACCGCGCCGGCGTGCCCGCGGAGTGCCGGAGCCGCCCGCGCTCCCGTCCAGGCGGCGCCGGTCGCGTGCAGGGCGAAGAAGCCGGCCGTGAAGACGAGGAGTCCGGCGATCACCACGGCGACGTTCTCGGCGAGCATCACCAGCAGTCCGACGATCATCAGGGCGACGCCGATCCGCATGACGAGGCGGGGACCGATCCGCGGACCCCATCTCCCCGCCAGTCGGGAGGAGACGGTTCCCGCGAGGTAGGCGGCGAAGAGGAGGGAGACGAGCGCGGGCGCCAGCGCGAACGGCGGCGCCTCGAGCCGGAACGCCAGGTAGTTGTAGACCGCGACGAACACGCCGACCGCTAGGAACGTCTGCAGCGCGATCGCGACGAGCATCGGATCGCGGAGCACCTGCGCCGTCTTCCCTCGCCAGCCGCCGGGAGCCGCCTCGCGCGCGCCGCCGCCCCGGGGCGCGAGCACGGCGAAGACTATCGCCGCCGCCGCGCAGACGGCCGTCACGACGAGCAGGGCTCCGCGCCATCCGAGCACCGCCGCGAGCGGTCCGGCGAGCAGGCGTCCGGCCGCACCGCCGATCGTGGTCCCGGAGACGTAGGCGGTCGCGGCGGCCGTCGCTCCGGCGCCCCCGACCCGGTCGTGGATCGCCGCGACGGCGAGCGCCGGGACGGCACCCAGTGCCGCTCCCCCGAGGAAGCGCAGGACGAGCAGGAGCTCGAAGGTCGGGGCGACGCAGGCGAGCAGCGCCAGGACCACGGACGTGAGGACCGCGATCCGCATGGATTCGAGCCGTCCGATGCGCTCGGCCACCGAGGCCCACGGCAGCACCGAGAGCGCCAGCCCGAGGGTCGCGGCCGAGACCGTGAGCGCGGCGTCGGACGGGGCGAGGGCCCACTCCCGCGCGAGCTGCGGGAGGACGCTCTGCACGGCGTAGAGCTCGGCGAAGGTCGCGACTCCGGCGGCGAGGAGGGCGATGGTCAGCCGCCGCTGCGAGAAGGGCGCCGCTGCGCGCATCGGTCGGGTGCCTGCGGCGGCGCTCATGATTCCAACGGTAGACCGCCTCCGGGTGCATGACTAATGTCCTTTCTCGTGCTGTTCATGCGTTCTGGTCATGTCCGGATCTAGGGTGGTGGCGTGTCCGACGACTGGCCCGCGACCCTCCGCCTCCTGCCCCTGCTCGTCGCGATCGCCCAGACCGGGAGCGTGACGGCGGCGGCCGCCGAGCTCGGGATCCCGCAGCCGACCGCGAGCCGGTCGCTCGCCCGGCTGTCCGCCCTGGTCGGCACTCCCCTGGTCCGCCGGGAGGGCCGCGGGGTGGTGCTGACGGAGGCGGGGACCCGTCTCGCCGAGGCCGCTCAGGACGGCATGTCGGTGATCCGCACCGGGCTCGCGGAGGTGCGGCAGGCGGGCGACGTGGAGCACGGCCGGATCGACCTCGCCTTCCAGACGCTCCTCGGGGAGAGCTTCGTGCCGGATGTGATCCGCCGGTTCCGCCGCCGCTGGCCGCAGGTCGGCTTCGGGCTCCGTCACGGCTCCCGAGCCCTCTGCCTGAGGGCCGTGGCGGAGGGCGAGTCCGAGCTGGCGATCGTCGCGGATCCGCCCGATCTCCCCGGCACCACCACGACGACCCTCTACTCGGAGCCTCTCCTCGCGGTCGTGGACCCCCGTCATCCGCTCGCCTCGCGGCGCTCCGTCACGGTGGAGGACCTCCGCGGCCTCGACCTGATCATGCTGGCGCCCGGCTACGGCCTCCACGAGTCGGCCCGGCGCCTGCTCGCCGTGGACGGCCGTGACCCCGTGCCGGCGTTCGAGGTCGGCGACTACCGCGCCGCCCGGGGACTCGCGGCAGCCGGCCTCGGACTCACGATCCTGCCGCCGAGCCCGTCCTCGGTCGACGACGACGTCCGCGAGATCCCGATCGACGATCCGGGCGCGAGCCGTGAGATCGGTGTGCTCGCCCGCGACACCGGGAACCCGGTCGTCCCCGAGTTCCTGCGGGCCCTGCACGCCGCGGCGGCCGCCCGGCGCCGGTGACCGCTGCTCGGCTCTGCTGTCAAGCACAGGAAGCGGAGGCCCTTCGTGCAGCAAGCTTCGAGAGGATCCCCGCACCGCCAGCGACACCCCCTCCCCCCGCTCCTGCACCACGTCACCGAGGACGGCCCCGGTCATGATCCTTCTCCGCACCCACGCCAACCGCTGGACCGCGCGCGCCCGCCGCAGCGGCGTCGTCCTCGGCATCATCACCCTGGTCTCCGACCTCCCCCGCCCGGCCTACCGGACGGTCCGCCTCGATCCGGCAAGCGGCGAGCGCGTCCTGCTCCGCGACACCGCCGAGCTCGAGGAGGCCTTCGCCGTGCTCCTCGCCGGGCTCGAGCGCTCGCGCATCGCGGCCTCGGCACCCCCGGCCGAGTCGGCTCCCCCGTGCGCCCCGGTCGACGCGCCCGTCGCAGTCGAGGACGACCTCGAGGAAGCCGCCTGACCCGACGGCGTCCTTGCGGGGAGACCCTCACCGCGCATCAGGTGCCGAGCTCTCCGCCCGCCTCCTTCACACTCGACGTGTCGGATCGACGTGCCGTGACACCTCGACCGGCGGATCCGTCCTCGGCAGGTCCCGCGGACCGATGACCCGTCGGAGCCGGGCCGGCCTGCGCGACCGCAGGAGAGCCCGGCGCCAGCGCGGATCGGTGCGGGCTCGGAGGTGGGGGTCGAGCGGGCGGAAGCCTCCCGCGGTCCGCTCCTCGATCAGCACGATCGTCGCGGTCGCGAGGTGCAGTCTCCGGATCGGCTCCCTCTCGGGATGCGGATGCCCGGAGCGCGTGCGGAGCTGCTGCTCCAGCTGCTCCGGGTCGGCGGACCACCAGGTGCTGACGCCGACGCGTCCATCGGGGAGAGGGAAGCGCTCGGTGATGCGGTAGGGGAGGCCGTGCTCGGTCATGCAGTAGTGCCTTTCGAGGAGAGGGTCCGAGAGCCCGGGCCGCGCTGCAGCGGCCCGGGCTCCGGTTCACGAGGTGCGGGTCGAGCGACGGCGCAGCGCCGTCAGGGCGCCGCCGGCCAGGAGCAGAGCGCCGGCTCCGGCCGCGAGGGGCCCGGCCGCCGCTCCCGTCGAGGCGAGGACCGTCGGCACGAGTCCGACCGGAGGCACCGCCACCTGGGCGCAGCTGGCTCCGCCGTCGTCCGCGCACGGGTGCAGGACGGTCGTCGGATCGAAGCCCTCCGGGACCTCGGTCAGGCGCGCCCGGTTGGGGATGGTCCACGCGTCCACGCCGTCGGCGACCCGTCCGGTCACGGTGAACGTCGTCGACGCTCCCGGGGCCAGAGACAGGTTCTCGACAGTCAGGTCGGACGACGCCGGGCCGCCGTCCCGGGAGATCGTGACGTCGCTCAGGTGCGCGAGCTCGGGGATGTCGGTGAGGGTCACCCCGTCCGCCGGCCGAGCCCCCTCGTTGGCGACCACGATCCGGAACCCGGCACGCCCGCCGTGGTCGACCTGATTCCCGATCGCCGTCTTCTCGATGGAGAGCCTTCCCTGGACGGGCGGCACCGGGATCTCCGCGCAGGACGACGTCGCATCGTCAGCGCAGGCGTTCTCGACCGTCGGCGGGTCGAAGCCCTCGGGCTGGTGGGTGATCGAGACGCGGTTGGGCAGGGTCGCGGAGTCGTACCCGTCGGTGACCCGGCCGCTGACGTGCAGCGACACCTGGCCGCCGGCGGGGATGTCGAGACCCGTGACGGGCTCCGTGGCCGGCTGCGTTCCTCCGGCGCCGTTCTCGATGGTCGCCTCGAGCAGGTGGTCGAGCGTCGGGACGTCGGTCACGGTCACGTCCGTCGCGTCGACCGTTCCGGTGTTCGCCACGACGATGTCGAAGCCCGCCGTGCCGCCGTGCTCGGCGCTCGCCTGGGACGCGGTCTTCCGGATCAGGAGCGACCCCTCGCCGATGTCGTGCGGGACGGTGGCGCAGGGGTTCGCGTCGGTCCCCGTGCCGGACGAGGCGGGAGCGAAGGGCGCATCGGCGAGGCAGGCCGTGTTCGTCAGCGCGCGGTCCCCCTCGCCGGTCACGATCACGTCGAAGGTCAGCTCGGCCGTCGCCCCGACCGGCAGGCTGCCGGCCGCCCAGGAGATGCGGCCCGTCTCCGCGTCGATCGTGGCCGTGCCCTGCGAGGCGCGGAGGGAGTCGGCGTCGAGCTCGGCGTCGTCGAGCACGCCCTTGTCGAGGTAGTCGATGACGGCGGCGTCGGTGTAGTCCCCTGTCCCGTCCGAGGTCAGCGTCACCCGGTAGGGCACGCGGGCGCCGCGGAGCAGCGGAGTGGCGGAGTCGACCGACGAGGTCTTCGCGATGGTCACGTGCGGCGCGAGCGGATCGAGGCGTGCGACCGCGACCGCACCGTCCGAGCCGTAGGCCCAGGCGTCGATCGCCCGCAGGTCGCCGTAGGAGCCGTGCACCGAGTCGTTGGCGTTGGGGACGCGGCCCCGCCCGGAGTCGTCGCCCTCCCAGCGGTGCACCCCGCCGGACGAGTCGGTGCCGCCGTCGCCGGACGTCACCGCGGAGGTGCCGGAGTACCGCTCCGAGTTCGATCCGGCGAGGAGCGAGTCGTCCCAGTGGACCATCGACGGGTCGTCGCCGCCGCCGGTCGACCTCACGACGGACACGCCGCCGGCGGACGTCTCGGCGTCGACCCGCGTGAAGTGGAACTCGTTCGTGCGGCCGATGGAGGCGCGGAAGGTGACGTCGGGGTCGGTCACGTCGACCGTCCCGCCCTTCGCGTCCCGTCCGTCCCAGTCGACCGAGAAGGGACCGGTCGTCCCCGCGATCCGGGTGAGGTGCACGTCGCGCTCGCCGTCGTAGGAGCCGTCCCCGTCCGCATCGACGTCCACGACGACGGTGCCCGGCTGCGTCCCCAGGACGCCGGTCAGCGTGCCCGCGTCGGAGCCGGCGGTCGACCGGCGGAAGGCGAGGCCCTCGATCGTCGGCCCGCGGTAGGCCGGAGCGATCGACTCCGGCAGGTCGGACGACGGCGGGTCCAGGAAGAGCTTGTAGGTCTGCAGGCCGTCGATCCCGGAGCGTCCGGACGCCTGCACGTACTGAGCCCCGATCCCGCCCGCCTCGCTCGACTGCGGCATGGGGACCGAGAGGTAGGACGGATCGGACGACCCGACCTTCACGTTGCCCTTGTTCGTGGCCTGGACCGTCGAGGCGACCCCGTCGTAGCCGCGCAGCCCCAGCTCGTAGCGGGCGCCCGTCTCCGTGACGGCGTGGAGCGTGAAAGACGAGCGCCGCTCCTCGGGCGAGGAGTAGGACTCCTTCGCCCCGGACTGGATCGCATAGGAGTCGGACCACACCCGGCCCGCGACCGCCGCGCCCCGCGCGTCCTGGACGCCGATGCTCCAGACGAGGTTCACCGGCGCCGTCACGTCGTCGTCGGACACCCGGATCTGGAAGACGCCGGTCTCGTCCGCCACGAACGAGCCGCCGGCGGACACCGAGGGCGCCGCTCCGGGCGCGAAGTCCTGCTCGTCGAGGACGGCCCCGCCCGGAGCCGTCACCCGCGCGGTACCGCCGCCGGTCTCGCCCTCGCCGGCGCCCGAGCCCGCCTGGAGCGGGTGGAGGTCCACCCGGAGCGTCTCGCCCTTCTGGACCCAGGCCGAGACGGTCGTCACTCCGGCGTTCGTCGCGCCTCCCTGCAGGAGGGTGTTCTCGATCGTCGTGTGAGGACCGTCGGCGGCGAGGGCGGGCGGCGGCGCGAGGCCTCCGCCCAGCAGCCCGCTCACGAGCACGCAACCCACCGTCGTGCCGACCAGCGCTCGCGCCGTCCGCGCTCGGGGTCGTCCGCGCTCGTCCTGCCCCGACTGTTCCGTTCGACTCATCCGATGTCCTCTCCTCTGCCGACCGAGCGCACTGCGTCGGCGGCGACCGTTCAGCCCCACGGAAGGAGAGTATTGCTCGGTTCGACGTCACCGCGGCCGGGACGGCTGCATCCGTGGAGAACGGCGCGAGATGGGCGCTGTGGAGGAGGAAACGGCGCGCGAGAAGAGCCGAGCGGCGTGCTCGCGACGGGTGATCGCGGAGCCTGCGCGGAGTGACCGCGAGCGCGGGCGAGGACTGATCGCGGATGCGGGCGGAAGACGGTCGGCGCCATCGACGGCGCGAAGAGGCGTCCTGCGAGGCGGAGGACCGGCCGTTCCGCCGCCCCGCGCTCTCCGGGAGACCGACGCCGACGGCCACCGGAACGAGCGACCGTTAAAACGAGAACGGCCCGCCGAGGCGGGCCGTTCTGCTCTGTCTCAACCAGAGTGCGCCCGGAGGGATTCGAACCCCCAACCTTCTGATCCGTAGTCAGATGCTCTATCCGTTGAGCTACGGGCGCAGTCCATCGCGTGGGCCAGAGGCGCACGCAACGAGGTACGACTATACATGCCGGGAGCCCCCTCCGCGAATCGGCGGCGGCGGCGCAGACGGCTCCCTCTCGGGACGCCGCCGCAGCCACGAGGACCCAGGCTCCGTCGCGGTGTCCCGGAGCGCCTCGCAGAGCCTCCGACCGGCGGACGCCGCTGCTCCCCCTCACGGCGTACCGTGGGCTCATGGAGGCCGCCGCGATCGAGCTCGTGGGCTTCGTCGTCTCTCCGCTGCACCGCTACGAGGGCCGCCCCGCCGATGGCCCGATGCCGTCCGAGGGCAACGAGCAGCCCGAGCGGATCGAGATCCGCGCAGGCCTCGGCATCGTCGGCGATCGCTTCTTCGCCCAGCGCGCGCACCGCCCCGCGGCGATCACGCTCTTCGCGGTCGAGACCCTCGAGCACATCGCCGCCGAGCTCGGCGCAGGGCCCTTCGACCCCGCCGACACCCGCCGCAACATCATCGTCCGCGGCGCCGACGTCGATGCGCTCGCCGGCCGCACGTTCGCGATCGAGCAGGGCGGGGAGCAGATCGAGTTCCAGGGCGGACGACCAGCGAACCCCTGCGCCTGGATGGACGTCGTGCTCGCCCCCGGGGCGTTCCGGGCGATGCGGAGGCGCGGCGGCGTCCGGACCGCCCCCCTGACCAACGGCGTCCTCCACACCGGGCCGGCCCGTCTGATCCTCCACAGGTCGGACGACATGCTGATCTGAGCCCGGCGGCGAGCGCCTAGGCTCGCAGCGACCGACTCCCCCGATCGAAGGAGGCCCCGTGCTCCGCCCGAGCGACCTCCTCCCCACCCTCGCCACGACCCTCCGGCGCGGAGTCCGCGACGTCTTCGCGACCACGCGCTCCCGGGGGCGGGATCCGCACCGCCGCACCCGCAGCACCGACGTCTCGGTCCAGCGCGTGCACCACCGCGACGTCTGGGCGCGGGTGAGCACAGTGGGGCGCGACGGCGAGCGCACGTTCGTCCTCGTGCCGGGGATCGGAGTCGCGGCCACCTACTTCGAGCGCCTCGCGCCCGCGCTCAACGAGTTCGGCCCGGTTCACGCTCTCGACCTGCCGGGCTTCGGCGGCGTGCCGCACCCGATCGACGCGCGGCGCATGGACATCGGGGACTACGCCGAGCTAGTCGGCGCCGTCATCGACGAGCTCGGCCTCGACGATCCCGTCGTCCTCGGCCACTCGATGGGGACGCAGGTGGTGGCCGAGCTCGCCGCCCGCCGTCCGGAGCTGACCACCATCGTCCTGCTCGGACCCGTGATGAACCGGCACGAGCGCCGCCTCCCGACCGCCGCGCTCCGCTTCGCCCAGTCGAGCGTCCGCGAGCCCCTCAAGGTCGCGATCCTCGCCGCGGGCGCCTACCTCCTCTGCGGACCGCGCTGGTTCTCCCGCGTGCTGCCCGAGATGATGCACTACCGGATCGAGGAGACCGTCCCCCGGATCCGCGCGTCCGCCCTCGTCATCCGCGGCGAGTTCGACCGGCTCGTTCCGCGCGAGTGGGCGGAGGAGATCGCCCGGTCGATGCCACATGCGCGGGCCTGGGAGATCCCCGACGCCTCCCACTCCGTGATGCACGCGCACGCGGAGGAGGTCGCCCGCCTCTGCGTCGAGCACGCGCGGGCGCCGCAGCCCGACCGGGACGAGGCCGCCCTCCGTCGCTACCCCGACTCGGAGGTCGACCACTCCGAGGAGGACGCGCCCACCGAGGACCCGATCGGCGCTCTCCGGGGACGCATCACCGAGCTGGCCGGGATCCTCGTGGACGACGACTCCCTCATCGCCGAGGGCAAGACCCTCCACGCCGAGGCGAGCGATCCCGAGGCACTGCACCAGGTCGCTCCCGACCCGGGCGACGGCGAGCTCGTCGAGGGCGGCGGATCGAGGGAGGACGGCGAGCAGGACGGCTGACCACCGCAGGCCACCACGAGCCGCAGGTCGCGCGGCGTGAGACGCCGAGCGCTCGCGAGAGCAGACCTCCCGCCGACGTCACTCGGCGCCCGCCCGTCAGGACTCCGCGCCGACGATCTCCTCGCGGATGCGCCGCAGGTCCTCGGCGAGCGCCCCCAGCAGGATCCAGTGCTGCGGGTGCGGAGTCGCGATCACGAGCGGCGCGGTGAGAGCGGGCAGCTCGTCGGTGATCGCCTCCGGCTCGGGAACGTCGACCGAGGACTGCACGAGGAGCCGCAGATCGTGGGCGGCCCGGTGCAGCTGGACGGCGATGTCGGCGATCGTCGGCTCCCCGACGAGCTCGTCGTCGTAGAGGTCGTGCACGGTCCGCGTCATGCCGCGGACCCGGGTCACGATGCGCCCCAGCCGCGGGACGACGGAGTCGAGGGCCAGTAGCCGGTCGCGGTGGGCGGAGCGGCGCGGGTTGAGGCGGAGGGACTCCTCGCCGGTCGCGATCGCCTCCTCCGCCTTGCTCTGCATGGTCTGCAGCAGCCGGGCGTTGATGAGCAGCTCGTCGAGCCGGCGTCGCGGGACGGGGGCCTGGAGGGCGTCGCCGAGGTCGTCGAGGGCGGCGGCGAGCTGAGCGGTGAGGTCTCCGATCGCCCGCTCGGCCGGCGCCAGCACGACCGGAGGGACGATGAGCACGTTGATGACGACTCCCACCGCCGCGCCGAGGAGGGTCTCGAGGATGCGGTCGAGCGCGTAGTTCGGCGTGACCGCGCCCACCGAGAGCACGAGCATCGCGCTGATCGGGATCTGCACCGCGGAGGCGGGGGTCAGGCGCACGGCCCACCCGACGGCGATCGCGGCCACGATCGCGAGGAGAACGATGATGCTCTCGCCGCCGAGCACCGTGCCGATCACTGATCCGACGATCACGCCGATGATGACGCCGACCGAGCGCTCGAGGGCCTTGGAGAACGACTGGTTGATGCTCGGCGCGACGACGAGGAGCGCGGCGATCGCGCCGAAGACGGGCAGCGTCCCCGGGAAGACGACGCCGGCGAGGAGCCAGGTGACGACCGTGGCCGCCGCCGTCTTGACCAGCTGCAGCACCGGCGGCCGCGTCGGCACGGTGAAGCTCGAGGTCAGGCGCATGGGACCACGGTAGCGAGCGCCCGCAGCCTCGCAGTCCCCACGCGGGTCACCGGCTCGCGGCCGCCTCGACGCTCGCGAGCACCGCGCGGAGCGAGCGCGACGCCTCCGCCCGCAGATCGGCGGGCACCCCCGAGAGCAGCGCCCGCTCGGCGTCGAGCACCTCGGGGAAGGCCCGGTCGACCAGCTCCTCCCCCTCGCGAGTCAGCGTGATGAGCGAGCCGCGCCCGTCCGCCGGGTTCGCGGCGCGCCGCACCAGGCCCCGCCGCTCCAGCGAGTGCACGCGCTTGGTGATCGCGGGAGCGGAGGCGAGGGCGATCGTCCGGAGGGTCGTCGGCGACTGCGGAGCGCCGGCGCGACGCAGCGTGGAGAGCACGTCGAACTCGCCGCGGGTCAGCCCGTGGGCGGCGAGCAGCTCCTCCGTCGCCCGCACGATCAGCGCGGAGGCGCGGATCACCCGCCCGACGACGTCGACGGCGGAGGTGTCGAGCTCGGGCCGCAGCACCGCCCAGCCCGCCCTGATCTCGTCGACCGCGTCGCCCGGCTGGCTTTCAGACTGATTCACACGTAAAGTATATCTGCTTCATCCGTGAAACACTTCTCCGGCCGCCGCCGCTCGGACCCCGATCAGAGGACCCGATGGCCGCCACCCCCGTTCTGCCCCACCCACGCGAGCTCCTCGCCTTCGGCCCGCACGCCGGCGCCCATCGCGTCGCCCTGCGCGCCGGCGTCTCGATCGCCGTCCCGCTGCTCGTCCTCTGGGCGCTCGGCCGCACCGATCTCGCCCTCTATGCAACCTTCGGCGCCTTCACGGCCCTCTACGGACGCCAGCACACGCACCGGCCGCGCCTGCTGATGCAGCTGTCGGCAGCCGCGTTCCTCGTCACCACCGTGACCCTCGGCACCGTCGTCTCCCTCTCTCCTCACCGCGACTGGCTGATCATCCCCGTCGTGGTCGCCGTGACCGTCGCGGCCGCCTATCTCAGCGACGCCCTGCACTGGCATCCGCCCGGCCCGCTGTTCCCGGTGTTCGCCGTCACGGCGTGCGCGTCCGTCCCGTCCGAGCCCTCGCGGATCCCGCTCGCCGTCGCTCTCGCCGCGGGCTCCGCCGCCTTCTCGCTCGTCGTCGGCCTGAGCGGTCTCGCGCTCCCCCGCGCACGCCGCCTCGCCCCGACGCCGTGGCGCACCTCGTTCCGCGCGGCGGCGGCCCGTCCGGCGACGCGCGCCGCCCTGCTCCGCTTCGGGGCCGTCGTCCTGGTGGCAGGCACCGTCCCGACCGCGACGGGCCTGGGCCACCCCTACTGGGCGATGGTCTCCGCCGTCGCAGCCGTCTCGGGAGCGGACGCGGGCGCCCGGCTCGTGCGCGCGGGCCACCGGATGCTCGGCACGATCGTCGGAGTGCTGATCGCGGCCGCGCTCCTGGCCCTGCCGCTCTCCCCGCTCGCCGTGATCGTGGTGGTGGTGCTCCTCCAGATGACCGCCGAGCTCGTCGTCGGCCGCAACTACGGCCTGACCCTCGCCTTCGTCACTCCGCTCGCGATCCTCATGGTCGAGCTCGCGCATCCCGTCGACGAGCTCGTGCTGCTGCGCGACCGGGCGCTCGAGACCGCGCTGGGCGTGCTCGTCGGAGTCGTGGCGACGCTCCTGACCCACGCCGCCTCGCAGCGCTCGCGCTCCCGCTCCTAGGCTCAGGAGGATGGACCGCACGATCCCCGCTGTGCTCGCCGAGATCACGGCGGCCGTCGCCGAGGTGCGCGACGTCGCACGGTCGCAGCAGGACGGCGCGCGGGCCCGCGTCGCGGACCGGCTCGACGAGCTGTTCGCCGGAGCGACGACCCGCCGAGACGTCCGGGCGGCGGCCGCCGACGCGCTCGGGCTCTGGGGCGGGGCGGGCTCCTTCTCGGACGTCGGCTCGGCCGAGGCCGACCACGCGATCAGGCGCCTGTACCGGGCCCTGCGCGCCGGCCGCTCCTGGCTGCTCCACACCGGCTGACCCGCACGTCGCGACCGCCGCACGACGCCGGGAACGACGAAGGCCCCCTGCTTCCGTGGAAGCGGGGGGCCTTCTCGTTGGCGGTACCGGTGGGATTTGAACCCACGGTGGACGCAAGCCCACACATGTTTTCGAGACATGCTCCTTCGGCCGCTCGGACACGGTACCGGGGTCGAGTGTACGCGACGGCCGGAAGTCGCGCCAATCGAGCGGACGGGCCGCCGTCAGGCGGGGAGGAGGAAGCCGAGCACGCGGTCCCACTCCGGGATCGCGAGCAGGTGGCCGCGGCCGGGCACGACCTCGAGGCGGGAGTCGGGCAGCCGTGCGGCGTACCACTCGGCGTGGCGGCGGCCGGCGACCGCGTCCTCGGCGCCGTAGAGGAGGAGCGCGGGCGGCTCGGCGGACTCGACGGCGAAGCCCCACTCCTGCACGCCGTAGCCGATGAGATCAGCGGCCATGCCGAGGGCGCCCTGGGCGACGGCGCGCTCGAGCATGCGCGAGAGGCGCTCGCGGACGCCGGGGGTCTCGAGCACCGCGGTGTCGGCGTCGCCGGAGCCGAGCATCCCGAGCAGGGCGTCCGGGGCGGGGGTCGGGCCGAAGGCGCCCTCGAGCGTGCGGGTGAGCGAGCGGACGGCCTCGTCGAGCGGGAGGTCGGCCAGGCGGGCGAGCTCGGCGCGGTTCTCGTCGCCGACCCATGGCACGGCGTCGTCGGGAGCGGGCGTGCCGATCACGGCGACGCGCTCCACGAGGCCGGGGTAGTTCGCGGCGAGCGCGAGGGCCACGCGGCCTCCCGCCGACCAGCCGGCGACGCTGACGGAGGCGATGCCGACGGTCGCGAGGTACTCGGCGATGTCGGCGGCGGCCTGCTCGGGGCTGGCGCCGACGCCCGCTCCGGCGGGGTCGAGGTCGGTCAGGAGGGAGGAGGCGCCGTAGCCCGGGCGGTCGAACGAGAGCAGGCGCACCCCGTGGCGCGCGGTCGCCTCCGGGTCGGGGTCGAAGTCCGAGGAGCCGGGAGCGGGATGCGCCAGGACGACGACCCGCTCGGAGCCCTCGGGGCCGGACCAGCTGACTCCGAGCGGGCGGCCGGACTTGAGGACGTGCACTGTCGAGGGCATGTCCCACAGTCTCCCGCAGACGTCCGACGCCGACGGAGCGGCGCTCGGGAGTCGTTCTCCGAGGCGCGATCCTCCGCCTCCGCCCCTCCACGACGACGCTCCTCCACAGACGGCTTCCACGAGACCTCTCCCCCGGCCTGGCGCGCCCCGCTCGCGGCGTCGGTGGTCGACGGTACTGTCGAAGACACGTTCGAACGAGCGGCGGTGTCGGGGGTCCCCCGTAGCGTCGCGCTCGTCCCCCTCCTCCGCCCCGAAAGGACCTCATGGCCTCCTCGAAGACGCGCACCGCCCCGTACCGCTGCTCGGAGTGCGGATGGACGACCGCGAAGTGGGTGGGCCGCTGCGGCGAGTGCCAGCAGTGGGGCTCCGTCATCGAGAGCACCGAGCGCACCGGCCTCGTCCGCGCGGTCGCCGCTGTGGCTCCGGCCGCCGGCCGCATCGCGCGGCCCATCACCGAGATCGAGACCACGTCGGCGGCGCACCGCCCCACCGGCGTAAGCGAGCTCGACCGCGTGCTCGGCGGCGGGATCGTCTCCGGCGCGGTCGTGCTGCTCTCGGGAGAGCCCGGCGTGGGCAAGTCGACCCTCCTGCTCGAGGTCGCGAGCCGCGCCGCGGCCGAGGGCCAGCGGGTCCTCTACGTCAGCGCGGAGGAGTCGGCCGCGCAGGTGCGCATGCGGGCCGAGCGCACCGGCGCGATGCACGACAGCCTCTTCCTCGCGGCCGAGACCGACCTCGCCACCGTGCTCGGCCAGATCGACGAGGTCCGGCCGGACCTGCTCATCGTCGACTCGGTGCAGACGGTCGCGAGCGACACCGTCGACGGCCTGCCCGGCGGTCCCAGCCAGGTCCGCGAGGTCGCCGCGACCCTCATCCGCGTCTGCAAGGAGCGGGCGCTCCCCCTCGTGCTCGTCGGACACGTCACGAAGGACGGCTCCATCGCGGGGCCGCGCCTGCTCGAGCACCTGGTCGACGTGGTCTGCCACTTCGAGGGCGACCGGCAGACGGCGCTGCGCTTCGTCCGCTCGCTCAAGAACCGCTTCGGCCCGACGGACGAGGTCGGCTGCTTCGAGATGACCGCCGAGGGCATCGCCGAGATCCCCGACCCGAGCGGTCTGTTCCTCAGCCGCACCCGCTTCCCCACCCCGGGCATCTGCGTCACGGTCGCGATGGAGGGACGCCGCGCGCTCCCCGTCGAGATCCAGGCGCTCGTGATCGCGAACGACGGCGAGCACCCCCGCCGCGTCACGAACGGAGTCGACGCGTCCCGGGTCGCGATGATCCTCGCGGTCCTCGAGCGGCAGGCGGGCATCCCCCTGCGGCGCTGCGACGTCTACGTGTCGACCGTCGGCGGCGTGAAGCTCATGGAGCCGGCGGCGGACCTGGCGATCGCGGTCGCCATCGCCTCCGCCCACGCCTACACGCCGCTGCGGCCCGGGATCGCCGCGTTCGGCGAGATCAGCCTCTCGGGAGACATCCGGCCCGCCTCAGGAGCGAAGCAGCGCGCCTCCGAAGCGACACGACTCGGGCACTCCTCGCACCTCGACTCCAGCGCCTTCACCCTCTCGAGCGCGATCACCCACGCGCTCGTCCCCGTTCCCGAGCGCATCCGTCCGGAGCGGGTTCCCACGCACTGACGGCCGCGTCCCCGGCCCGCTGCACAGGCACCCGTCCACCGCTCGGAGCCGCGGGTGCCCCCGTCCACCGCATCGTCGAGCATCGACACCGGAGGCGAACACCGGCTCCGTGGGCACTTCCCGACGGCTCCCCGCGACCACCGCACGCGTCCGATCCGCCGCGGCCGCCCGTCGCAGCCTGCCCCTAGACGCCGCCCGCGCCGCCGCTCGAGGAGCTCGACGAGGATCCGACGTAGCTCGACGTCGACGACGAGAACGAGGACACGCTGCCGGCGAAGGCCGCCGCGTGGAAGCCGTTCGGTCCGGAGTACCAGACCGGCTCCTCGCCGGTGCGCTCGTAGGCCGATGCGAGCTCCGCCGACCACTCCTTCTCGAGACCGAAGAGCACGGCCCACGGCAGCAGGCGCTCCGTCACCTCGACCACCTCGACCGGTCCGACCGTGCGCCGGTCCGCCCCGCGTGGTGACTGCAGCATCGCGATCCGGTCGGCCTCGGCCAGGCGGATGTACAGCTCGAGCCCGCGCAGATGGTCGCACAACTCCGCGCCCGCGGCCGTCAGCGGCACCCTCGAGACCAGGATCGTCCCGACGACGGCCGCAACGATCGCGACGAGCATCAGCACGAGCGGGAGCGCTCCGCCGAAGGAGCGGGTCATCAGGAGGATCGCGCCCAGGAAAGCGGCCATGACACCCAGCAGCAGCGGGACGATCACGAGCACGCTGCCGCCGATCGTCCCGGCCTTCTTCAGTCCCGCCTCGGTCACCCTGTTGCCCAGCGCGGTCTGGAACTGTCCGACGGCCTTGCCGAACTCCTTGTCCTTGCCCGAGAGCTCACGCACCGTCCCCGGCACCCGGCCGAGGGCGATGTCGAGGAACTCGCGGTCGTCGGAGGCGAGGGGCCGCGGGCGTCCCGCGCGTCGCGTCGGCGTCGTCGCGGGGTCCAGCACCCGCACCGCGTACTCCTGCTTCCGCCCCTCCCCCGTCTCCTCGATGCGCACGAGACCGCGGACGGCGGCGTCCAGGAGTCCGGCCGCGGGGGCCTTCGACGTCTTCCGCAGCAGCGCGGCGGAGAGGAACAGCCCCTCCGCGGGCGGGTCGTACTCGGCGACGACGGTCGGGCGGCCGGGAGCGTCGCGGAGCACGGTCCGGCGGCGGTGCACGGCGAGCGCGAGGCCGATCAGGACCGCGGCGAGGCCGCCCAGCTGCACCCAGGACCAGCCGGAGGCGAGGTAGCGGTCGTCCCGCGGCGTGAAGGTCCCGGGAGCGAAGCCGATCGCCACGGTCACGTTCTCCCCCGGAGCCAGCGACTCCCCCGATGCCGTGACGACCGCGCCGTCGCGGCCGATGGGACAGGGGGTCGTCGAGCCCTCCGGTCCCCGGTAGCAGCTGACGGTCCCCGTCGCGGCGGAGGCCAGCGACCCGGCGAGCTCGACGCGCACGTCGTAGCGGTCGAAGGACTGGCGCCAGCCCGTGCCGTTGACGTCCCAGTAGAACTCGTCCTCGCCGCTGCGCGTGCCGGATCCAGGCAGGGTCGTGTTGTGCTGCGTGTAGGTGAAGACGTAGGTCTGGCTGCCGCTGACGAACTCGTCCGCCGCGCTGGTGACCAGGAGGAAGCCGTCCTCGCGCTCGGTGTCGACCGGCCGCGCCTCCCCGTCGCCGTCGGTGACGGACACCAGGTCGACGTCGGTCGGGTGCCCCTCGTAATCGAGCGGGATCGCGCGCTGCATGCCGCGGTTCTGCGACGGCGGGAACTCGGCGACGAAGGTCTCGACAGTGGTCAGCGTCGAGCGGCCCTCCTCGTCGCGGTCGAGACGGAAGTCGGCCGAGTACTCCGAGAACCGGAAGCCGTCCACATCCGCGCGCACGACACCCGCGACGGGCTGCGCAGCCGCGACGGGCTGCGGAGCCGCGACAGGGTGCGGAGCCGCCACGGCCTGCGCCGCCGCTCCGCCGACCAGCAGCGGGACCGCGAGGGCCACGGCCGCCGCGCGCCGCGCGACCACCCCCGCCCGGCCGGTCGAGGCGGACAGGATCGTGCCGAGCAGCCCCCACATGCCTGCGATGCTACGCGCCGACGCACGCCCGGCACGTCCCCCGGGCGGACTACTGGAGCAGGAACTGCGTGGGCGAGCCCGAGGGGATGCCGGCGACCGACACCGACAGGTTGTAGGCGGCGCCGCCCGCCTCGACCGCCTCGCGTCCGCCGGAGCAGGTGTCGGCGGAGGAGCGGGTGCGGTCCCACGTCAGCGCGCTGCCCATCACCGAGCGGCCCGCCTGGAGGAGCACCGGCAGATCGGCCGCGCCGGTCTGGCAGTCGGTCGAGGTCCAGATCTGCTCGGAGCCGCTCGTGATCGTGAAGACCTGCTTGCTCGTGCCCGCGTCGATCACGCAGTCGGTGCTCGAGATGTTGGCCAGCGAGAGCGAGAGCTGCGGATCCTCGCCGGGCGCGTAGCTCGTGGCGTCCGTGACCGCGGTGACGGCGACGGAGTCGGCCGTGCAGGCGGGTGCGGCGCCGGGCGTCGCACCGGGCGAGGTGGTCGGGTAGAGCGTCGGCAGCACGACGGTCGGCGTGGGGCTCGACGCGGCGTCGGAGCCGGTCATCCGCGGGAGCAGCGACAGCACCACCGCCAGGCCCGCGACGATGACGACCAGCGCGAGCAGCACTCCGGCGCGGCGTCGCCGGTAGACCCGGGAGGGCAGGCGGCGAGGCGGCGGAGTCACCGGGACAGGCTACGACGTGGCGGCGGTCAGAGCGTCTTCAGCATGCGGGTGTTGCCGAGCGTGTTCGGCTTCACCCGGGCGAGGTCGAGGAACTCGGCGACTCCCTCGTCGGGAGAGCGGAGCAGCTCGGCGTAGACCTCGGGGTCGACGACCTTCTCGCCGATCGGCTCGAAGCCGTGACGGGTGAAGAAGTCGACCTCGAAGGTGAGGCAGAACAGGCGCTTCAGGCCGAGCTCGCGCGCGTCGTTCTCGAGGCGCTCCAGGATGTGGTGGCCCACACCCCTCCCGAGCCAGTCCTGCGCGACCGCGAGGGTGCGCACCTCCGCGATGTCGTCCCACATCACATGCAGCGCACCGCAGCCGATCGCCGTCCCGTGGCCGTCCTCGGCGATGCGGAACTCCTGCACGGCGCCGTAGAGCACCACGCGGTCCTTGCCCAGGAGGATGCGCTCGTTCACGAGCGGCTCGCTGAGCTCCTGGATGAAGGGGACATCGCTCGTGCGCGCGCGGCGCACCGGGTACTTCCAATCGGCCATTCGACAAGCCTAGGCCGCACCGGGCGCGGGATCCTGCGAGCAGGCGCCCACCCCCCGGACGACGACGTGCCCGCCCCCTCGCGAGAGGGGACGGGCACGGGGTCGTTCGGCAGCCAGCTACGACATCAGGTCGGGCGTCGCCGGGCCGGCCGTGGCCGCTCCGGTGGACGCGCCGGCGCTGATCGAGATCAGACGCGGGGTCGTGGTGAAGACGAACCTGTTGTCGGCGAAGTCCACGTGGATGTGGTCTCCGGCGCCGAGCTCGCCGTGCAGGATCCGCTCGGACAGCTGGTCCTCGATCTCGCGCTGGATCGCCCGGCGCAGGGGGCGCGCACCTAGGGCCGGGTCGAACCCGACCTCGATCAGGCGCTCCTTGGCCGGCTGCGTCAGCTCCACCGTCATGTCGCGGTCGAGCAGACGGTCGCCCAGGCGCTTGATGAAGAGGTCGACGATCTGGAGCAGCTCGGGCTTCGACAGCTGCGGGAAGACGATGACGTCGTCCACGCGGTTGAGGAACTCGGGCTTGAAGTGCTTCTTGAGCTCCTCGTTGACCTTGCCGCGCATGCGGTCGTAGCCGGTGGCGTTGTCGCCCTCGATCTGGAACCCGACGGGACCACCGGCGATGTCACGAGCACCGAGGTTGGTGGTCATGATGATGACGGTGTTCTTGAAGTCGACGACACGGCCCTGGCCGTCGGTCAGTCGACCCTCCTCCAGGATCTGGAGGAGCGAGTTGAAGATGTCCGGGTGCGCCTTCTCGATCTCGTCGAAGAGGACCACGCTGAACGGCTTGCGGCGCACCTTCTCGGTGAGCTGGCCGCCCTCCTCGAAGCCGACGAACCCGGGAGGGGCGCCGAACAGCCGCGAGACGGTGTGCTTCTCGCCGTACTCCGACATGTCGAGCGAGATCATCGCGTTCTCGTCGTCGAAGAGGAACTCGGCGAGCGCCTTGGCCAGCTCGGTCTTCCCGACGCCCGTGGGGCCGGCGAAGATGAACGAGCCCGAGGGGCGCTTGGGGTCCTTGAGGCCCGCGCGGGTGCGGCGGATCGTCCGCGAGAGTGCCGCGATGGCCTCCTCCTGGCCGATGACGCGCTGGTGCAGGGCCTTCTCCATGAAGACGAGCCGCGAGGACTCCTCCTCCGTGAGCTTGAAGACCGGGATGCCCGTCGCCTGGGCGAGGACCTCGGCGATCAGGCCCTCGTCGACCACGCCGGTGGCCTTGACGTCGCCCGACTTCCACTGCTTCTCGAGGCGCAGGCGCTCACCGAGCAGCTGCTTCTCCTCGTCGCGGAGCGACGCGGCCTTCTCGAAGTCCTGGTCCTCGATCGCGGCCTCCTTGGCGGAGCGGACCACGGCGATGCGGTCGTCGAAGTCGCGCAGCTCCGGCGGCGCCGAGAGGATCGAGAGGCGCAGGCGTGCGCCTGCCTCGTCGATAAGGTCGATCGCCTTGTCGGGGAGGAAGCGGTCGCTGATGTAGCGGTCGGCCAGGTTGGCCGCCGAGACGATCGCGCCGTCGGTGATGGACACCTTGTGGTGCGCCTCGTAGCGGTCGCGCAGGCCCTTGAGGATGTTGATCGTGTGGGGCAGCGACGGCTCCGCGACCTGGATCGGCTGGAAGCGGCGCTCGAGAGCGGCGTCCTTCTCGAAGTGCTTGCGGTACTCGTCGAGCGTGGTCGCGCCGATGGTCTGCAGCTCGCCGCGGGCGAGCAGCGGCTTGAGGATCGAGGCGGCGTCGATCGCGCCCTCAGCGGCCCCTGCGCCGACGAGGGTGTGGATCTCGTCGATGAAGGTGATGATGTCGCCGCGGGTGCGGATCTCCTTCGTGACCTTCTTCAGGCGCTCCTCGAAGTCGCCGCGGTAGCGGGATCCGGCGATGAGCGAGCCGAGGTCGAGCGTGTAGAGCTGCTTGTCCTTCAGCGTCTCGGGCACGTCGCCGCGCACGATCGCCTGGGCGAGGCCCTCGACGACGGCGGTCTTGCCGACGCCGGGCTCGCCGATCAGGACGGGGTTGTTCTTGGAGCGGCGGGAGAGGATCTGCATGACCCGCTCGATCTCCTTCTCGCGCCCGATGACCGGGTCGAGCTTGTTGTCGCGCGCCGCCTGGGTGAGGTTGCGTCCGAACTGGTCGAGGATCTGCGATCCCCCCTGAGGCTGCTGCTGCTCACCGCCCACGGCGACCTGCTCCTTGCCCTGGTAGCCGGAGAGCAGCTGGATGACCTGCTGGCGCACGCGGTTCAGGTCGGCACCGAGCTTGACCAGCACCTGAGCGGCGACGCCCTCGCCCTCGCGGATGAGGCCGAGCAGGATGTGCTCGGTCCCGATGTAGTTGTGGCCGAGCTGCAGCGCTTCGCGCAGGGACAGCTCGAGGACCTTCTTCGCCCGAGGCGTGAAGGGGATGTGGCCGGTCGGCTGCTGCTGCCCCTGGCCGATGATGTCCTGCACCTGCTCGCGCACAGCGTCGAGCGAGATCCCGAGGGACTCGAGCGCCTTGGCGGCCACTCCCTCGCCCTCGTGGATCAGGCCGAGCAGGATGTGCTCCGTGCCGATGTAGTTGTGATTGAGCATCTTGGCCTCTTCCTGGGCCAGGACGACGACGCGCCGCGCGCGATCGGTGAATCTCTCGAACATGCTGTCACTCCCTACAGAACCCGCAGGGGTGGGCTCCGATACGTCGACTGTAACCAGCGCTCCCCCCGGTGAGCAGGCCTGTTCGCCCTGGGCGTGCACGCGATCCGGAGGGGTGCGGGCGGCGGTCCCGTCCACCGGTCCATGCGAAGGCATACACTTCCCGCATGAGCAACCTGGAGGAGCATCCCGACGAGCTCCCCGTCGCCGCGGAGCCGGTCCCTCGCGAGTCCGGCGCGGTCGAGATCCTGGAGGCGCGACTCGTCCCGCTCGGCGGTCCGCGCGCGATCGAGGTGCGCCGCACCCTCCCCCAGCGCTCGCGCTCGACGATCGGCGCATGGTGCTTCGCCGACCACTACGGCCCGGTGCGGCTCGGCGAGGAGGCCGGGATGGACGTCCCGCCGCATCCGCACACCGGCCTGCAGACCGTGAGCTGGCTCTTCGAGGGCGAGATCGAGCACCGCGACAGCGTCGGCAGCCTCGCCGTGGTGCGCCCGGGCGAGCTCAACCTGATGACGGCCGGACGCGGCATCTCGCACTCGGAGGTCTCGACCGGGGGCGCGCCCGTCCTGCACGGGGTGCAGCTCTGGGTCGCGCTGCCCGAGGAGGCACGGCTCGTCGATCCGTTCTTCGAGCACCACCGCGGCGTTCCCGTGGAGCTGCCCGGCGCGCTGGTGCGCGTCTTCGTCGGAGGGATGCTGGGCGCGTCGGTGCCCGCGAGCACCTTCACTCCGCTGGTCGCGGCGCAGATCGACCTCGAGCCGGGTGCCCGGGTCGAGCTGCCGGTCGAGGAGTCGTGGGAGTACGGCGTGCTCGTCGACGCCGGCCCCGTGGCGGTCGAGGGTGCGGACGTCCCGCGCTCGGACCTCGCCTACCTGGCGCCCGGCCGCTCGCACCTGGTGCTGACGGCCGGGGACGCGGGAGCCCGCGTGGTGCTGCTCGGCGGCGAGCCGTTCGCCGAGGAGCTGGTGATGTGGTGGAACTTCGTCGGCCGCAGCCACGACGACGTGGCGGCCGCCCGCGAGCGCTGGCAGTCCGACGTGATCGCCTGGGCGGATCCCGCGGGACCGTTCGGCACCGTCGACGGGTACGGCGGACGCGCGCTCCCCGCGCCCGTGCTGCCGACCGTGCGCCTCAAGCCGCGCCGCCGGGCCTGAGCCGAGACCGTCAGGCCGAGGCGCTCCGAGGCGGGGCCCACGACTCGGGAGCGCGGGAGTCGCGATGATCCCGCTCGACCACCGCGACTCCCGCGCTCTCACCGGCGCGTCAGGACGCGTCCGACTCCTTCTTCGCGGCGGCCTTCGCCGCGGCCTCGCGATCGGTGGCCTCGGCCGTCTCGCGGAAGGCGCGGCGCGGGTCCTGCAGCGCGCTCATCGGCGAGAGGTCGCGCGGAGTGACGGCGTCGACGAGCCAGCCCGTGATGATCCGCCACTTGCGGTCCAGGGTCGGCATCGCCGCTCCGTGGTAGGCGCGGTGGGCGAGCCAGGCGGGGAGGCCGCGCAGCTTCACGCCCTTGATCAGGCCCGCGCCCTTGCCGATGCCGTACTCGGCGACGGTCCCGACGGAGGCGTGGCGGTACTCCTCCACGGTGCCTCCGGTGAGGTCGGCGATGATGTTGCGCGCCAGGAGCTTGGCCTGCCGAACCGCGTTCTGCGCGTTCGGCGGGTAGTACGCGGGCTGCTTCTCGCTGGTGAGGTCCGGCACCTGCGCGCCGTCGCCGGCCGCCCAGGCGCCGCCCACCGGCTCGCCGTCCTCGCGGATGACCCGCAGGCGCGCATCCGCCATGACGTGGCCCTTCGGCCCGCGGGGCGCGTCGGTCGCGTCGAGGATCGGGTTCGGCTTCACGCCGGCGGTCCACACGATCGTGGCCGTCGGGATGCGCTCGCCCGAGGAGAGCTCCACGACGCCGTCCTCGCAGGAGGGCATCGTCGTCTTCAGGTGCACGTGCACGCCGCGCGAGCGGAGGTGGTCGAGCGTCCACCTCGAGAGCTCGGGACCGACCTCGGGGGCGACCCGGTCCAGCGCCTCGACGAGGTGCCAGGTCACGTCGCCCATCGAGAGGGAGGGCTGTGCGGCGAGGGTCTTGCGGCTGAGGTCGAGCAGCTCGCTCAGCGCCTCGACGCCGGTGTAGCCGCCGCCGACGAAGACGAAGGTGAGCAGGCGCCGGCGCTCGGCGGGATCGGTGGTGAGCGCCGCCTTCGCGATGTTCTCGATGACGCGGTCGCGCAGGTGCGCCGCCTCCTCCACCGTCTTGAAGCCGATGCCGTGCTCGGCGAGGCCCGGCGTGGGGAACGTGCGGGTGACGGCTCCGAGCGCGAAGACGACCTGGTCGAACTCGATCGTGCGGGTGGAGCCGTCCATCGCGGCGACGGTGGCGCTGCGCTCGGCGAGGCTCACGCCGGTGATCGCGCCGCGGATCACGCGGGTGCGCTTGAGCGCGGAGACCAGCGGCACCGTGACGTGGCGCGGCTGGACGTGCCCGCCGGCGACCTCGGGCAGCAGCGGCTGGTAGGTCATGTAGGGGTTCGGCTCGACGACGGTGACGTCGATCGGCGCCTCCCCCCGTCTCTTCTCGAGGCCCCAGGCCGTGTACAGGCCGACGTAGCCGCCGCCGAGGATGAGGATGCGCGTCGTACGGGATGCCGTCATGTCCGTTCCCTTCTCGAACCCGGCGCCGGGCAGGCGGAACCGGATGGTGCTGAGGACGCTCCGACGCTACGCGGGGCGCGGCGGCCCGCACAGGGCCTTGCGCGACGAGCCGGGGCCGCGCATCCTCCGCCTGCGGGCGGACGGGAGCCGCGCTACTGCAGCGCCGAGGTGAGCCGCGCCAGGTTGTCGAGCAGGGTCGAGCGGAGCGGCTGCTGCCGCCACTCGCGGAGGGTCAGCTCGCGGGAGTGCTCGCGGTAGTCCTGCTGCACCTGGCGCAGGTCCTCGACGAACTCCGAGCCGCGCACCATCAGCGAGACCTCGAGGTTGAGCGTGAAGGAGCGCATGTCCATGTTGCTCGAGCCGATCACGGCGACGTCGTCGTCGATCGTGAAGTGCTTCGCGTGCAGGATGGTCGGCTTGCGGTACATCCAGATGCGCACGCCCGCGGTCAGCAGCGTCTCGTAGTACGAGCGCTGGGCGTGGTAGACCACGGCCTGGTCGCCGATCTCGGAGACGAAGAGCTCCACGTGCACGCCCCGCCGGGTCGCCGTCGTGATCGCGTAGAGCATCGCCTCGTCGGGCACGAAGTACGGGCTGGTGATGATGATCGACTTCTGCGCCGAGTAGAGCAGCGTCAGGAACAGGCGCAGGTTGTTCTCGCCCTCGAACCCCGGGCCGCTCGGCACCACCTGGCAGTCGATGGTGTCGCGCTGCTGCAGCGCCTCCATCGGCTCCGACTCCCGCAGGAGCAGCTCGTCGGTCTCGCTGTACCAGTCGGTGATGAAGATGGCGTTGATGCCCTGCACCACCGGCCCCTCGAGGCGCACCATCAGGTCGTGCCAGTGCAGGCCGCGGCGGATGTTGCCGCGCTTGTTGTAGCTGGAGTCGACGACGTTCTGCGAGCCCATGAAGGCCGCGTTGCCGTCGACGATCAGCAGCTTGCGGTGGTTGCGCAGGTCCGGCCGCTGGTACTGCCCGCGCCACGGCCGCACGGGGAGCATGTACGACCACGAGGCGCCCGCCCGCTCGAGGGCGCGCAGCCGGCGGTGGGTGCCGCTGTAGTAGCCGGGCACGCGGATCGACGCGATGTGGTCGAGGAGGATCCGCACCCGCACCCCGCGCGCCACCGCGCGGTCGAGCGCGTCGAAGAAGGGCGCGGTGGTCGAGTCGGCGGCGAGGATGTAGAACTCGCAGTGCACGTACCGGCGGGCGCGGTCGATCTCGGCGGCCATCGCGCGGATGGTCTGCTCGTAGTCGCCCTGGAGGCGCGCATCGTTCCCGCCGACCAGCGGCATCGCGCCGAGGTTGCGGTTGAGGGTGACCACCGACTCCAGCCACTGCGGCCACGGGTGCTCCCGGGCGACGCGGTCGATGCCGTCGGTCGACTCCAGGATGAACCGGTTGATCTCCTGCTGCTTCCGGCGGCGCTTGCGCGGCAGCCGGTAGCTCCCGATGAAGAGGAACAGCAGGATGCCGACGTACGGGATCAGGAAGATCGCCATCAGCCAGGCGAGGCCGGTGGTCGGACGACGGTTCCGCGGCACGACGATCACGGCGATCACGCGGACCACGAGCTCGACGACGACGGCCGCGATCGGGAGGATCACGGCCCAGTCGGGTGCGGGCACCGCGCCTCCTCGTTCGTCGTGCGGAGCCGATCAGCGGGCGCGGGAGGCACTCGCGAGGCGGCGGTGGTCAGGAGGCGTCGCGGGGAGGCAGGCCGCGGCGCTCGCGCTCGCGGGCCTCGATGCGGTCGTACGCGCGGCGCTCGTTGCGGTCCGAGCGGATGAGGGCGCGCATCACGAACCAGAAGATGGCTCCGACCGTGATCGTCGGCACGAGGGCCCACAGCCCCTGGTTCCACAGCTCCCAGTCCATGCGGCGATCCTACCCGCGGCACCGGCGCGGGAGCCGTGAGCCCGGAGGCCCGTGCGCCCAGCGGCCTTCGCGGGCGCTGGGCGCTACTGGCTCTCGACCGACTTGTTCAACGCCGCGGCATCGGAGTTGAGGCCCTCCAGCTCCGAGCGCAGGCCGTCGTACACGGCGATGTCCGCGTCGATGGCGGCCCGGGTGGCGTCGACGGCCTGGCTGCGGGCGAGCAGATCGGCGCGCTCCGTCTCGAACTCGGCCGTCGATCCGAAGTCGCCGCTGTCGGCGCGCGAGTTGAAGTCGTCGATCTCGACGTTGAGCGCGTCGTACTCGGCGTTGTTCGCGTCGACCCGCGCCGTGAGGTCGGCGTACATCGTCTCGATCCGGGAGACCAGGTCCTCGATGCGGTTCTCGAGATCGGTGAAGACCGCCTCGTAGCGGGCGTTCAGGCCCACGACGACCGAGCGGTCGTCGAAGAACTCGGCGTAGTGCGCCTCGAGCGCCGGCGGCAGGTCGGCCACCTCGGTCCCCAGGATCGAGTGCAGCTCGTTGACGCGCTCGCCGAGGCCGCCGGTGCGGTACAGCTCGAGGCGCTCGGCGATCGTGCCGTCCTGCGGGAGGGTCTCGTACGCGGCCTCGAGCTCGTCGCCCAGCTCGGCCTGCTCCTCCGCGTCGAGCCGCACCCACGCGGCGTGCAGCATCTCGTGGGCCGCCGTCACGTCGCGGATCCCGTCGAGGTCGGGGTTGGCGACGTCCGAGATGTAGATGCTGGTGCCGGTGTAGCAGCCGAGGACGATGTCGTCGGAGGCGCCGTAGCCGCAGAGGTCGTTGAAGCCGGCGGTCGGCTCGACCGACGGGCTCGACGCGTAGTAGAGGGCGCGGCCGCGGTCGGACATGGCGGTCCGCTCCGCGAAGCCGGCGATCGTGGGGTCGGGCGTGAACGCCTCGGCCGCCCGCCGGTCGGCCAGCGCGGTGCCGACGTCGCCGGAGGAGGTGAGGACGCTCGCGGCGACCGCGGTCCCCACTCCGAACTGCGCGATCGTGAGGACGCCCGCCGCGACGGCCGCGACGATGCTCGATGCCCTGACCATGTCTCCCCCTCGGCTCCTGCGACCCTACTTGACGAGCGGGAAGAGGATCGTCTCGCGGATCCCGAGGCCGGTGATCGCCATCAGGAGGCGGTCGATGCCCATGCCCATGCCGCCGGTGGGGGGCATGCCGTGCTCGAGGGCGCGGAGGAAGTCCTCGTCCAGGCGCATCGCCTCGTCGTCGCCGGCGGCGGCCTGGCGGGCCTGCTCGACGAAGCGCTCGCGCTGCACGACCGGGTCGATCAGCTCGGAGTAGCCGGTGGCCAGCTCGAAGCCGCGGACGTAGAGGTCCCACTTCTCGACGACGCCCGGGATGCTGCGGTGCGCGCGCACGAGCGGCGAGGTGTCGACGGGGAAGTCCATCACGAAGGTCGGACGCGTCAGGCCGCCCTTCACGAAGTGCTCCCACAGCTCCTCGACGTACTTGCCGTGCGTGGGGACGTGCACCTCGACGCCCTCGCGCGCGGCGAGGGTCTCGAGCTCGGCGAGCTCCGTCTCCGGCGTGATCGCGATGCCTGCCGCGAGCGACAGGCTCTCGTACATCGAGATGCGGTCCCACCGGCCGCCGAGGTCGAACTCGGTGCCGTCGGCCCAGGTGACCACGTGCGAGCCCGCGACGGCCTGGGCCGCGTTCTGGATCAGCTCCTGGGTCAGGTCGGCGATCGAGTTGTAGTCGCCGTACGCCTGGTAGGCCTCGAGCATCGCGAACTCGGGCGAGTGCGTGGAGTCCGCGCCCTCGTTGCGGAAGTTGCGGTTGATCTCGAAGACCCGGTCGATGCCGCCGACGACCGCCCGCTTGAGGTAGAGCTCGGGCGCGATGCGCAGGTACAGCTCGGTGTCGAACGCGTTCGAGTGCGTGGCGAAGGGGCGGGCGGATGCGCCGCCGTGCATCACCTGCAGCATCGGGGTCTCGACCTCGAGGAACTCGTGCGAGGCGAAGGTGTCGCGGAGGGAGGCGTTCACGCGGGCGCGGGTGACGACCGTCTCGCGGGCCTGGGGGCGCACGATCAGGTCGAGGTAGCGCTGGCGCATCCGGGTCTCGTCGCCGAGCTCGTTGTGCAGGTTCGGCAGCGGCAGGATCGACTTCGCGGCGATCGTCCACTCCGACACCCACACGCTCAGCTCGCCGCGCTTGCTCGAGACGACCTCGCCCTCGACGAAGAGGTGGTCGCCCAGGTCGACGAGCTCCTTCCACGCCGCGAGCGACTCCTCGCCCACGTCGCCGAGCGAGACCATGGCCTGGATCCGCTCGCCGTCGCCGGCCTGCAGGGTCGCGAAGCAGAGCTTGCCCGTGTTGCGCTGGAACACCACGCGGCCCGCGAGGCCGACGCGCTCGCCGGTCTTCACGTCCGGCTCGATGCCCTCGTGGCGCGCCCGGACGGCCGCGATGGTGTCGGTGACTCCGACCGCGACGGGGTAGGCGCCGGCGCCGAGGTCGTCGCCCGCGAGCTCGAGCAGGCGCTCGCGCTTGGCGAGGCGGACGGCCTTCTGCTCGGAGGCCTCCTGCTGCGCGGCCCGCTCGGCGGCGGCCTGCTCGGAGTCGGACTGCTCGGCGGCGGGGGTCGTGGTCTCGGGGACGTCGGGGGTGTCGGCCATGAGGGGTCGCGGTGCTTTCGGTTCGGGGCGGACGGCCGCGATCAGGCGAGCAGGATCGGGGCGTTGTCGAGGAGGCGGGTGGTGCCGACGATCGCGGCGACGAGCACGAGTGCCGGGCCGCGGTGGTCGGCGTCGACCGGGAGGAGCGTCGCGGGATCCACGACGACGAGGTAGTCCAGCTTAACGAGCGGCTCGGCGTGCGCGACGGCCTCGGCGGCCTCGATCGCCGCGGCGGCACCGCGGTCCGCGGCTTCCGCGGCGGCCGCGAGGAGGCGCGGCAGCACGAGGCCCGCGCGGCGCTGCTCCTCGTCGAGGTAGCGGTTGCGGCTGGAGCGGGCGAGCCCGTCCTCCTCCCGCACGATGCCGACGCCCTCGATCTCCACGGGCAGGTCGAGGTCGCGGACCATGCGGCTCACGAGGAACAGCTGCTGCGCGTCCTTCTGCCCGAAGACCGCGACGTCCGGCTGGGCGATGCTCAGGAGCTTGGCGACGACGGTGAGCATCCCGTCGAAGTGGCCCGGCCGCGCGCGCCCCTCGTAGAGGCCGCCGACCTCGCCCGCGACGACCCTCGTGGAGGACGGCCCGTCGGGGTACATCTCGGCGACTCCCGGAGCGAAGAGGAGGTCGGCCCCGGCCGCGTCGAGCAGGGCGGTGTCGCCCTCGAGGTCGCGCGGGTAGCGGTCCAGGTCCTCGGTCGGACCGAACTGCAGCGGATTCACGAACACCGACACGACGACGACGTCGGCCAGCTCGCGCGCCCGCTCGACGAGGGCGAGGTGCCCGGCGTGCAGGGCGCCCATCGTCGGCACGAGCGCGATGCGCCGACCGGCCCGCCGCGCCTCCTGCAGCCGCTCGCGGAGGTCGCCGATGCGGTGGACGGTGCTGATCACCCGACGATGCTACCGGCGGTCCCGCGGCCGCCGGGGCCCTCGGCACCGGGACGCCGTGCTCCTCCGCGAGGCACCGCCTCCCGAGCGGCGTCCCACCCGGGGAGCGGCGTCACGAGCGGCGCCGCGCGTCAGCCCGCCGCGCGGCGCAGGGCGTCGTCGACGGAGGAGCGGACGAGGCTGGAGAGGAAGAAGCCCGGCTTCTCGACGCCGATGCCCGCCAGCAGTCCCGCCGCCTGGTCGACGATCGCGGTCGAGAAGGTCGTGGCGGTCGAGACGGCCTCCGCGTAGGCGGCGCGGTCGGACTCCGCCACGGTCACCGGCTCCCCGCCCATCTCGACCACCAGCGCCTGCGCGATCGGCAGCACCGGGCCCGGTGCCGACACGGCGAAGTAGGTCTCGGCGAGGCGCGCCAGGTCGAGGCTGGTGCCGCTGAAGGCCATCGCCGGGTGGACTGCCAGGGGGATGACCCCGGAGGCGAGCGCCGGAGCGAGCACCCCGTAGCCGTGCTCAGGCGCCGTGTGCAGCACCAGCTGGCCGGGCTGCCACGCTCCGGTCGCGGCGAGCCCCGCGACCAGGGCGGCGATCTCGCTCCCGGGGACGGCGACGATCACCAGCTCGCTGCGCTCGACGAGCTCGGGGATCGCGAGCACGGGGACTCCGGGGAGCAGCGCGTCGGCGCGCTCGCGGCCGCTCTCGCTGGTGGTGGCGATCCCGATCACGGCGTGGCCGGCCCCGGCGAGCGCGGCACCGAGCACCGGGCCCACGCGTCCGGCACCGATCACGCCGACGCCCAGGCGTCCGTCGCGGCGGGTCTCAGGCATGCGGTTCCCCCTCCGGAGCGGGCCAGTCGGGCAGGGCGGGTGCGGCCGCCCGCCGCCCCCACTGGTGGCTCGCGTCGCGGTCGGCGGCCCGCACTCCGGCCGTCGCGAGGCTCTCGAAGAAGGCGAGTCCGTCGGCTGCGCTCATCACCGGCACGAGCGGAGTGACGGGGCCGGCCACCGTGTGCACGCGCGCCGAGGCCAGCCCGAGCAGGCGCTGGAGCGGTCCCTGCTGGACCCCGACGCTCTGCATCCGCGCCAGGGGCACCACGGCGACCCGCCGCCAGACCGCTCCGCTGCGCAGGATCGCGACCTCGTCCGTCAGCCGGTACCCGGTCCTCCGGAACGAGAAGGGGCGGAGCCACACCGCCGAGCGCGGCGCCCGGGTGAAGCCGGCCGCGTCGCGGTGCCGGAGTGCGTCTCCGACGGGCGTCGACTCCGCTCCCTCAGCCGGTCCGGGCAGCAGGAGGGCGAGGACGCGCTCGACCGCGGCGAGGTCGCCGACGGGCAGGATCGTGGTGTTCGGCTCGCCGTTCGCCCCGCGGGAGGCCGCGTGGCCGGCGCGGTCGATCCGCACCTGCCACCAGCCGAAGGGGCGCCAGAGCAGCGGCTGAGTGATCTCGACGGCGTGGATCCGGCCGGGCGGGATCGTGTCGCTGCTGGTCGAGAGCACGCCGTAGCCGACCCGCACGCCGTCGGGCGTCGCGGCGATCGAGTACCGGAGCGAGCGCACGAACTGGCGGACGTAGTAGCTGCCCGAGCCGATCAGGCCCGGCAGGATCGCGAAGAGCACGTAGGGCGAGCCGTAGACGGCGACGAACACCACGGCGACGACCGAGGCGGCCAGGAACAGCGTGAAGCCGCTGAAGACGAGCGAGCCGAGGAGTCGGCCCGGCGGGATCGAGACGACCGACTCGGGCGGCGTCTCGTCCTGAGGCTCACCGAACTCCTCCAGCCGGCGCGCCAGGAACCCGCCCGCCGGAGCCGCACCGTCGACCGTCGCCTCCCGCTCGCGCACCCCGGAGGCGAGCCGCAGGATGTCGCGGCGCAGGGCGTCCACCAGCCGCGAGCCGAGGTACGACAGCTGGACGTTCGCGTCCTGCCCGGCCACGCTCACCTCGAGCTTCGCGGCCCCGAACAGCCGGGCGAACAGCGGACGCTGCACCGCGATGCCCTGGATGCGGTCCAGCCGCGCCCGCCGGTTGGTCCGGAAGAGCACGCCGGAGCGCACCTCGACGACCTCGTCGGTGATGCGGAAGGTGTGCATGCGCCAGGACAGCCAGAACGCGAAGACGGCGACCGCCAGGCCCACCGCGACCGCCAGCAGCGCCCAGCCGACGAGGCCGCGGCGCAGCAGCTCATCGACCGGATCGCCGCTCTCGAAGCCCTCCGGCCCGGGCAGGAACAGCTCGACCAGGCGCTCGCGGAGGTTCGTGATCACGATGCCGAGGACGACCAGCAGGCCGATCCCGCCCTTGAGGACCGGGGTCGCGGGATGGAGGCGGTGCCACTCCCCGTCGGCGAGGTCCGTCTCGACGGCGCGGAGCTCGGTCACAGGCCGGCCCGGCGCGACTCGGCGAGCTCGACCAGGCGGTCGCGGAGCTCCTCCGCGTCCTGCTCGGCCAGGCCCGGGATGCTGACGCCGGTCGCCGCGGCGGCGGTGACGAAGCGGAGGTCGGCGAGGCCGAGCGCCCGGGCGAGCGGCCCGCGGTTGACGTCGATGAGCTGCATCCGCCCGTACGGCACCGACACGAAGCGCTGGAACATGATGCCGCGGCGGAAGAGCAGGTCGTCCTGGCGCAGGAGGTAGCCGTAGGCGCGCGCACGGCGCGGGGCCACGATCAGGAGGGTCACCGCGAGGGCGGCCGCGGCGGCCAGCGGGATCCAGCCCCACGGCAGGCCGATCAGCATCAGCACCACGGGCACGGCGAGCAGCAGCACGCTCGACACGACGGCCGACACGATCTCGACCGCGACGTACCGGGGCGAGACGCGGCGCCACTCCCCCGTGATGTCGAGACGGTCCCGCCGGCGTCCCCTCGCGTCGCGGCGGGTCGTCGGCGACGCGCCCTCGGGCTCGGCGGGCATGGCGTCGTCCTCACTGCCCGCGGCGGTCCGGGCGTCGGCGTCAGGCGTGGTTCACCTCGCCGACGGCGGTGTCGTCGTCGTCGCTCGGCGGGATGGTGCACAGGTGCTCGGCGACCAGGCCGGCCACCAGCAGGACGAGCGCACCCACGATGGTCGCGACGTCCTGCCACACGGAGCCTAGCGAAGGGATCGCACGGCTCAGCAGGTACACCAGGATGCCGCCGGAGGCTCCGAGCAGCAGAGCACCGACGTGGCTGGACGCCTTCGCCAGCACCACGACGCGCATCGCCCGGAACGGATCGATGGGCCGGCGCAGCGTGCCCTTCGTGGCGCGGTGGATCGGGACGGCGAAGCCGAGCACGAGGGCGGCGACCACCATCAGGGTCAGCGGAACCGTCAGCGGCGGGATGAGCACGGGGCGGCCGGCGGCGGCGATCGCGAGGTCGAGGAGGAACCCCGCGACGGCCCCGGCGAGGCCGAGTCCGAGCAGGGTGCTGATGCGGGTGCGCCTCACGGGGTCCTGCTCTCGGGGTCGGCGGTGCTGCCGCGGGCGGAGTCGCGCCCCGGCCAGGTCAGCCCGGCCGGGTGGTCGGTCACGCGGTCGGTCGCCCGTGCGCGCAGCTCGGCCACGGGTCCGGCTCCGGGAAGGACCGCCGCCGGCTCGGCGTCGAGCCAGGGCTCGAGCACGAAGGCCCGCTCGGCCGCCCGCGGGTGCGGGAGGGTCAGGTGCGGGTCGTCGCGGAGCACGCCGCCGACCGCGATCACGTCGATGTCGAGGGTCCGGTCGCCCCAGCGCTCCTCGCCCTCGCCGCGGATCCGGCCGCCGGCCGATTCGATCGCCGCCGTCGCCGCGAGCAGGTCGTCGGGCTCGAGGACGGTCGAGCCGGTCACGACCGCGTTGAGGTACCCGGGCGCGTCCTCGTCGACGCCCTCGGGCTTCCACGCGGGCGACTCGACGACCTTGGACACCGCTTCGATGCGCAGGCCCGGCGTCGTGGCGAGGGCCCGCAGCGCCTCCTCGAGGTGCGCGAGGCGGTCGCCGAGGTTGCTGCCGAGCGCGAGCACGACGTGGCGCACCGGGCGGACGCGCTCCTGCCGCGGCCTCACGAGCGGGTCCTCGTGATCTGCACGGCGACGTCCTCGAAGGGCAGCGGGATCGGCGCGTCCGGCTTGTGGACGGTGATGCGGACGACGTCGGCGGCGGCGAAGCCCAGGGCCACCCGGGCGAGGCGCTCGGCCAGGGTCTCGATGAGGTCGACCGGGTCGCGGGTCACCGCGTCGGCCAGGGCGATCGCGAGCTCGCCGTAGTGCACCGTCTCGGCCAGCGCGTCGCCCTCGGCCGCCGGCGCGGTGTCGAGCCACACCGTCGCGTCGATCACGAAGTCCTGGCCGTTCTCGCGCTCGAAGTCGAAGACGCCGTGGTGCGCGCGCACGCGCAGCCCGGTGAGGGTGATGGAGTCGCGCACGGCGAGGGCGGCGGGGTCGATCGCGGTCACGGGGTCTCCTCCTGGAGTCGGGCGGCGAGGGCCAGGGCGCGGGCGGACGAGCGGACGTCGTGGACCCGGACGCCCCAGGCGCCGTGCCCGGCGGCGACGAGGCTCAGCATGGCGGAGACCTCGTCGCGCTCGGCGGCCGGGGCGCCGGCGGGGGCGAACGGAGCGAGGAACCGCTTGCGCGAGTGGCCGACCAGGACCGGGAAGCCCAGCGAGACGATCGCGTCGAGCCCGGCCAGCAGCGCCCAGTCGTGCGCGCCGACCTTCGCGAAGCCGAGGCCGGGGTCGAGCAGGAGGCGGTCGTCCCGGATCCCGGCCTCACGGGCGGCGTCGACGCGGCGCTCGAGCTCGCCGCGGACGTCCGCCACCACGTCGCCGTAGGACGCGAGAGCGGTCATGCCCGCGCTGTGCCCGCGCCAGTGCATCGCGATGTAGACGGCGCCGCGCTCGGCGACGAGCGGGAGCATCCGCGGATCGGCGAGGCCGCCGGAGACGTCGTTGACGACGACGGCGCCCGCGTCCAGAGCGGCCTCCGCTGTGGCGGCGCTCATCGTGTCGATGCTGACGCGCACCCCCTCCGCGGCGAGGGCGCGGACGACGGGCAGCACGCGGCCCTGCTCGGCGGCGGAGTCGACGCGCGCCGCACCGGGGCGGGTGCTCTCGCCGCCGACGTCGACCAGGTCCGCGCCGAACGCGGCGGGTCCGTCCCCGGCGGGCCGGGTCAGGTCGAGGCCGTGGCGGACGGCGTCGTCGACGGACAGCCAGCGTCCGCCGTCGCTGAACGAGTCCGGAGTGACGTTGAGGATCCCGAGGAGCGCGGCGCGGCCGGTCGGCGTGAGGTCGGCGACGGTGGTGGCCACGTCACTCCCCCCGCGCGGCGCCGATCAGCGCGATGATCTCGGCGCGGGCGGCCGGGTCGGCGAGGGAGCCGCGGGCGGCGACCGTCACGGTCGAGCTCGCGGTCTGGCGCGGCCCGCGCATCCGCACGCAGCCGTGCTCGGCGTCGACCACGACGAGCACTCCCTCGGGAGCGAGGCCCTGCTCGAGCGCGTCGGCGATCTGCTCGGTCATCCGCTCCTGGATCTGCGGTCGCGACGCGACCGTCTCGACCACGCGCGGCAGCCGGCCGAGGCCGACGACCCGATCGCGCGGCCGGTAGGCGATGTGCGCGACGCCGAGGAACGGCAGGAGGTGATGCTCGCAGACGGAGCGGAATGCGAGGTCGCGCACGATCACCGTCTGGTCGAGCGGCGCCTCCTGGCCGCCCTCGACAACCGCGAACGTCTCGGTCAGCTGGGCCGCGGCGTCGTCGTCGAAACCGCCGAAGAACTCCTCGTACGCCTCGGCGAACCGCCGCGGCGTGTCGAGGAGTCCCTCGCGGCCCGGATCGTCCCCGATGGCCGCGAGGATCTCGGCGACGGCCGCCTCGATGCGCGCCTTGTCGACGGGCACGCGCGCGCTACGCCGTCGCGGGGCGCGGGTTGATCAGCGGCGGACGCTTCGGCGCGACCTCGTCCGCACCGGCGGAGGAGACTCCCCCGTCGGTCGCACCCGAGTCGATCGGCGCCTTGGCGACCGGGACCGCGATGGGCGGCAGGTCGGACAGGGGGCGCTTGTCGCTCGAGAGCCACTGCGGGCGCTCGTCGATGCGGCGGACGTCCTTGAAGATCTCGGCCAGCTGGTCGTGGTCGAGCGTCTCCTTCTCGAGCAGCTCCATCGCGAGGCGGTCGAGGATGTCGCGGTTGTCGTTGATGACCTGCCACGCCTCGTCGTGCGCCTGCTCGATGAGCTGGCGCGTCTCGGCGTCGACCGTCTCGGCGATCTGCTCGGAGTAGTCGCGCTGGTGGCCCATGTCGCGGCCGAGGAACATCTCGCCCGACGACTGGCCGAGCTTGACCGCTCCGACGTTCGCGGACATGCCGTAGTCGGTGACCATCTTGCGGGCGATGGAGGTCGCCTTCTCGATGTCGTTCGACGCTCCGGTGGTGGGGTCGTGGAAGACGATCTCCTCCGCGACGCGACCGCCCATCGCGTACGTGAGCTGGTCGAGGAGCTCGTTGCGGGTCGTGGAGTACTTGTCCTCCAGCGGGAGCACCATCGTGTAGCCGAGGGCGCGACCGCGCGGAAGGATCGTGACCTTGGTCACGGGGTCGGTGTGGCGCATCGCCGCCGCCGCCAGAGCGTGTCCGCCCTCGTGGTAGGCGGTGATCAGCTTCTCCTTGTCGCGCATGACCCGCGTGCGGCGCTGCGGCCCCGCGATGACGCGGTCGATCGCCTCGTCGAGCGCACGGTTGTCGATCAGCTGCGCGTTGGAGCGGGCTGTGAGCAGCGCGGCCTCGTTGAGGACGTTGGCCAGGTCGGCGCCGGTGAAGCCCGGGGTCTTGCGGGCGACGACCTCGAGGTCGACTCCCCCGGCGAGCGGCTTGCCGCGGCCGTGGACCTCGAGGATCCGCTTGCGGCCGAGCAGGTCGGGGGCGTCGACGCCGATCTGGCGGTCGAAGCGGCCCGGACGCAGCAGTGCGGGGTCGAGGATGTCGGGGCGGTTCGTCGCCGCGATCAGGATGACGTTCGTCTTGACGTCGAAGCCGTCCATCTCGACCAGCAGCTGGTTGAGGGTCTGCTCGCGCTCGTCGTGACCGCCGCCCATGCCGGCGCCGCGGTGGCGGCCGACGGCATCGATCTCGTCGACGAAGATGATGGCCGGCGAATTCTCCTTGGCCTGCTGGAACAGGTCGCGGACACGGCTCGCGCCGACGCCGACGAACATCTCGACGAAGTCCGATCCGGAGATGGAGTAGAAGGGGACGCCCGCCTCGCCCGCGACCGCGCGAGCCAGCAGGGTCTTGCCGGTGCCGGGAGGGCCGTAGAGCAGGACGCCCTTCGGGATGCGGGCGCCGACGGCCTGGAACTTCGCGGGCTCCTTGAGGAACTCCTTGATCTCGTGCAGCTCCTCGATCGCCTCGTCGGCGCCGGCGACATCGCCGAACGTGACCTTGGGCGACTCCTTCGAGACGAGCTTCGCCTTCGACTTGCCGAACTGCATGACGCGGTTGCCGCCGCCCTGCATGCCCGAGAGCATCAGCCAGAAGAACGCGCCGATCAGCAGGATGGGGAGCAGGAAGCCGAGAGCCGAGAGGAACCAGTTGGTCTGCGGGACCTCGTCGTTGTAGCCGGTGCTGCCGAGATCGGCCGCGGACACCGCGTCGACGACCTCCGCGCCGCGAGGGGCCACGTAGTAGAACTGCACCTGGGTGCCGTTGTCTCCGTCGGCCTGCTTGAGCGTGAGGTCGACGCGCTGCTCGCCGTCCACGATCTTCGCCGAGTCGACCTTGCCGTCCTTCAGGAGGTCGAGACCCTCCTGCGTCGTGACCGGCCGGAAGCCGGACATGGTGATCAGCGAGGAGCCGATCCACACCGCGACGATCGCCAGGACGACGTAGAGGATGGGACCCCGGAAGATGCGCTTCACGTTCATGCTTGTTGCGGGTGCGACACCCGGCGCCTTTCTGACGAGGAGATTGTGCCTGCCAGGCTACCTCCCGCACTCTGAGCGCCGCCCACGCGTTCGCCGTGGGCCGAACGGCCGCGGGCTGTGTCGTCTGGCGGGGATGCGGCGGGCCGCATCCCCGCGCGCGGTCGGCTTCGCGAGATGGTGCGTTCCGCAGAGCGGGGTGCGTCGGACTGCCGGGAAACGCTGGCACGCGTTTCCCGGTCCGCGTCCTCTGCCTTGCGGGTGGGAGCGAGTGCCTCATGGGCAGGACGGGCCGCGAGATGGGGCAGCAGGCGCGGACGGACCGGGCCCGCACAGCCCGGATCAGGCCGACTCGAGGAGGGGCTCCGGGTCGCGGAGGACGGGCACGAGGCCGCGGCGGCGGCGGGCGGCGGCCAGCACGGTCACGGCGAGCGCCCCGACCAGCCAGAGCACGAGCACCAGGACCGCGTGCGCGACTCCGATGCTGCCGCCGGCGATCAGCGAGCGGAACGCCTCCACCGTCCAGGTCAGCGGCAGCACGCCGTGGATCGCCTGGAAGAAGGCGGGCGCGGTCTCGACCGGGTAGGTGCCTCCGGCCGAGGACAGCTGCAGCACGATCATCAGCAGCGCCAGGAACCGGCCCGGGGCGTCCAGCAGCGCGATCAGCGCCTGGTTGATCGCCACGAAGGTGAGGCTCGTGAGCACGGCGATCCCGATCAGCCCGGGCAGGTTCGACGCCTCGACGCCCACTCCGAAGCGGATGACGAGCGCGGCCAGGACGCCCTGGGCGACCGCCATCAGCGCGCCGGGCAGGTAGCTGCGCAGCGCGATGACCCAGGCGGGACGGCGCGCGGCGAGGAGGCGGGAGCTGAGCGGGGCGCTCATCAGGTAGAAGGCGAGCGCGCCGACCCAGAGCGCGAGCGCCATGAAGTAGGGGGCGAGGCCGTAGCCGTAGGACGGCACGCGGTTCATCCGCTCGGCGTCGATCCCGACCGGGGCGGCCGCGACGGTGCTGAGCTCCTGCGCCTGCTCGCCGGTGTAGGTGGGCACGTCGTCCGCGCCGTCCGAGAGCTTCGTGTCGAGGGTGCGCGATCCGGAGGCGAGCGAGTCGATCCCGTCGGCGAGGTCCTGCGAACCGGTGGCCGCGTCGGCCGAGCCGGTCGCGGCGGTCTCGGCGCCGTCCGCGAGGTCCGAGGCGCCCGTCGCGAGGGCGGCCGTCCCGGAGGCGAGGTCGGAGGCGCCGGCGGCCGCGGAGGCGATTCCGCTGGTGAGCGGGCCGACCGCGCCGGAGAGGGTGTCCACTCCGCCGGCGACCTGCGCGGCTCCGCCGTCGAGGGTCGCAGCTCCCTGGGCGAGGGCCTGCGCACCGGTCTGCAGCTTCTGGGCGCCGTCGGCGGCGGAGGTCGCCCCGGTGGACAGAGCGGCGGTGCCGGTCGCGAGGTCGGAGGCTCCGCCCGAGACCGTGGCGGCACCGGCGGCGAGCGCCGTCAGTCCGCTGCCGTCGTCGCCGACGAGCGCGGTCGCGCCGGAGGCGAGCGTCTGCGCGCCCGCGTCCGCCGAGGCGGCTCCGCCCGCGAGAGCGGCCGCACCCTGCTCGAGGGCGGTCAGCTCGGCCACGCGCTGGGCGTCGGACAGCGAGTCGTACCGCGAGAGCAGGGAGGCGAGGCCGGAGTCGACTCCGGTCGCTCCGGTGGCGAGTTGCGGAGTGGCGGTCGCGAGCGCTCCCGCGCCGGTCGCGAGCTGCTGGGCTCCTGCGAGGGCCTTCCCCGCTCCGTCGGAGAGGGAGGCGGACCCGGTGGCCAGCGCCTCGGCGCCGGACGCCGCCGAGGCCGCGCCGTCCTTCAGGGTCGACGTCCCCGCGGCGAGGTCGGTGGCGCCCGAGGCGAGCGACGCCGCTCCGCCGTCGAGCTGCTGGGCGCCGTCGGCGACCGTGCGGGCTCCCGTGTCGAGCGCCGCCGCCTGGTCGGGCAGCTGCCCGGTCCCGCTCGCGATCCGCTGGAGTCCCGACGAGAGGTCGGACGCTCCGGAGGCCGCGCTCCCCGCGCCCGAGCGGAGGGAGTCGGCGCCGGTCGCCAGCTGCGCGGTGCCGTCCTGCAGCTGCGCGAGCCCGACGACCAGCTCGGAGGAGCCGGACGCGGCGGTCCCGGCGCCGTCCGCCAGCTGAGCGGCGCCGTCGGCCGCCTGCTCGAGGCTCGAGTGCACATCGGTGAAGCCGAGGTAGACGTTCTCGAGGTAGGTCGCGCCGACCTTCTCCTCCAGCGTCTTCGTCACGGTGGTGCCGATGGTGGAGGCGATGTTGCCGACGATCAGGTTGGCCGCGTCGTTCGTCTCGATCGACAGCTTCGCCTGCACGGCCGCGGCGGGGTCGTCGCCGCCGACAGAGGCGACGTCGGCCGAGAAGCCGGCCGGCACCGTCAGCACGGCGAGGACGTCGCCGGAGGCGAGCTCGCGGGACGCCTCGTCGGCACCGGTCGCCGTCCAGGCGAAGTCCGAGCCGGACGTGTCGGTGGTGAGCTGCTCGGTCAGGTCGTCGCCGAGGGCGAGCGCGGAGCCGTCCGAGGCGGTCGCGCCGGTGTCCTCGTTGACGATCGCGGCGGGCACCGTGTCGAGGTGGTGCGTGGGATCGAGGTTGGCCGAGGTCAGCAGTCCCGCGTAGATCAGCGGGATGAGCGCGATCGCGGCGAAGACGACGACGAGGCGCGGGTTCACGGCGCGCAGGGCGCGGCGGAGCGGGGAGGTGGTCATGGTCCTTCTACTTCGTGGAGTGCAGGGCGGCGAGCCGCGGCGAGGCGACCCCGGTGACGAGGAGCTCGGCGATGTCGGCGGAGGCCGAGGCCGCGGGACGGCGGGCGTCGCCGTCGAGGAGCCAGCCGACGACCAGCCAGGTGGTACCGGCGGCGAGGAGGACGGCGAAGCGCTCGACGCGGGCGTGGTCGCCGCCGCCCGATCCGCGCTCGGCGAGGGGCGAGAAGGCGAGGAGCCGCTGCGCGAGGAACGCGACGACCGACTCCTGCACGGCGCGGGCCGTGCCTCCGCTCAGCACGCGGCGGTAGAAGTCGGCGTGCACGAGCAGGCCCTCGAGGAGCCCGCGGACGATGCGGGGGACCGCGCCCTCCCAGTCGGCGGGGGCGGTGCCGGGAGCGACGTCGCCGAACAGCGCGTGCATCCGCTCCACCGCGGCGGCCTCGATCAGGGACGGCAGATCGCCGAAGTGCTGGTAGAACGTGGGGCGGCTGACGCCCGCGGCGCCGCAGAGCTCCGTGATGGAGGGCTGGTCGTCGCCCGGGCGGTCGAGGGCCGTCGTGATCGCGGTGAGCAGGAGCTCGCGCGAGCGGGTGAGCCGCGGATCGGTCACGGGGTCCTTCTTCCCGGCGCGAGGAGCGCCTTCTTTACGTCCGTCAGATAACTTACAACCGTAAAGAAGAGCGCGCAAGCATCAGGAGGAGGGCGGCTCCGGGAGCAGCGTCGCGATGGCGGACGTGTCGACGATCACCGAGTCGTGCGGAGTCAGTCCCGGGCTCCGGGGCGTCGGCACCGGCAGGCGCACGAGCAGGGCGCCCGGATCCACGCCGAAGCGCCCGGAGCGGGTGCGGCCGACCGGATCCCCGTCCAGCTCGGCGAGCACCGGCTGGTCGAGCTCGAACGAGAACTCGCGGCCGGGCCACTGCCGGAGGGAGGCGAGCCCGTTGCGGTTGCCGGTCGCGACATCCAGCGCGAGGCCGAAGCGCCGACGCAGCAGCACCAGCTCCAGGTCGCCGTCGTCGAGCACCGCGCCCGCGGCCAGCTCGATGTTCGCCACCACGGAGCTGCAGTTGCAGGCCAGCACCATGAAGCAGCGCTGCGGAGGCTCCTCAGCGCCGTCGATCGTGAGGGTCACCTCGAATCCGGCCTTGAACATCGCCGGCGCCCCCGCCGCGAAGTAGGCGCCCCAGCCCACCCGCTTCTTCAGCTCCTCGTCCGTCTTGTCCATGATCTCGGCGTCCAGGCCCACCCCGCCCATCACCATGAACACCCGCTCCTCGCCGTCGTCGAACGCGGCCGTGCCCACGTCGATCGCGCGGTCCTGCCCGAGCAGGGCGATCTCGACCGCCTCGGGCAGCGAGCCGAGCGGGATCCCGAGGTTCCGCGCGAGGAGGTTGCCCGTGCCGCTGGGCAGCAGGCCGTAGGGGACGCCGGTCCCCCGCAGCACCGTGGCGACGGCGCGGACGGTGCCGTCGCCTCCCATCGAGCAGACCAGGTCCGGGCCCGCCTCGAGTGCGGCGCGGGCCGCGGCGGCACCGGAGTCGCCCGGGCTGGTCTCGAACCAGAGCGGCTCGTTCCAGCCGTGGCGGCGCGCGATCGTCGCGACCAGGTCCTCCGCGGCGCCGACGTCGTCGAACTTGCTCGGGTTGATCACGACGGCGACGGTGCGCTTCTCGGGTGCCTTCACCCCGTCAGTCTGACGGCACCGGCGACCGGTCCAGTCGCGCTGACGCCTCCAGGGCGAGCACGGCGCCGATCTCGGCCGAGAGCGTGGCGGGCAGCGACGGAGGCGCGTCCCAGCGGGGCCCGGCCAGCAGCACGCCGCGGCGGACGCTCGAGCCCTGCAGCGCGGCGACGCTGCCGGCGACGAAGCCGCGGACGCGAGCCGCCACCGCGGGCGCGACTCCGCTCGTCGTGGCGAGGTCGACGAGGTGCCGGTAGGCGATGCCCCCGAACAGGGCGCCGTCCCCCGAGCCCTGGTCGACGAAGACGCCGTCGGGGGCGAGCCGGTCGAGCAGGTCCTCGGCCGTGCGGGAGGCGTGAGCGACCAGGCGGGGGTCGGGCCGCAGGCGGTGCAGGGCGAGCGCCGCCCCGATGTAGACGGCGTGGTTGTAGCTGAAGGCCCAGTCGTCGCGGGCAGAGTCGCCCTCGCGGCCGATGCCGTCGGCGACGAAGCCGGTGTCGTCGTCGCGGAGGCGCACGTGCATCCAGTCGAGGGCGGCGCGCGAGAGCTCCTCCCGGCCGTCAGGCCGCAGCCGCTCCAGGCGCGCGCCGAGGATCGCGAACGGGCCGTTGGCGGGCGCGTTCTTGTAGTCCAGCTGCCGGCGGCGCCAGGCGAGGCTCGCCCCGTGGCGGAGGTTCCAGCCCTTCGCGACGGCGAAGCGCCACAGGCGGTCGGCCAGGTCGAGGAAGCGCGGGTCGCCCGAGGCCTCCCCGAGGCGGGCGAGCGCGCCGCCGAGCCACATCATGTCGTCGAAGTAGCCGTTCACCAGGCGCCCGCCGTTGCGGAGGCGGATCGCGCGGTGGATCCGCCGGGCCCGCTCCAGGTGCGCCTCGTCGCCCGTGCGCTCGAAGGCGTCGACGGCCGCGTCGATCGCGTGCGCGAGCCACCAGTAGTTGAACTCGAGGTCGGCCCGCAGCGAGGTCGGGTAGCTCATGTGATAGCCCAGCAGCGGCACCGCGAAGAGCCGCTCGAGGCTCTCCTGCGCGGTGTCCGCGGGGCTACTCGTAGACGTGCGGGGCGAGGACGGCGACATCGCGGAGGTTGCGGTAGCGCTCGGCGTAGTCGAGCCCGTAGCCGATCACGAACTCGTTCGGGATGTCGAAGCCGACGTAGGCCACGTCGACCTCGACCTTGGCGGCCGCGGGCTTGCGGAAGAGCGCGCAGATCTCGACGGACTCGGCGCCGCGGCTGCGGAGGTTGCCCTGCAGCCACGAGAGCGTGAGGCCGGAGTCGATGATGTCCTCGACGATCAGCACCTTGCGGTTCGTGATGTCGGAGTCGAGGTCCTTCAGGATCCGCACGACGCCGGAGGACTTGGTGCCGCTCCCGTAGGACGAGACGGCCATCCAGTCCATGACGATGTCGAGCTTGAGCTCGCGGGCCAGATCGGCCATCACCATCACGGCGCCGCGCAGCACCCCGACGATGAGCAGGTTCTCGCCCGCGTAGTCGCGCTCGATGGCGCGGGCCAGGTCGCGGATCCGCTCGTGGATCTCGGCCTCGGTGTAGAGGACCTCGGTGATGTCGTCGGCGATGTCGGCTGCTTCCACCCGGCCACTCTACGGGTGCCCGGCCCCCGTCTCCCCTCCGCGAGACTCCGCTCCTATACACCTCCGCCGGCGAGTCGCGTGCCGGAGCGGCATCTCGCGGGGAGGGGTCGGGCGTCGCGCGGGGACCGGGGGTCGCGGGAACGGGTCAGGGGGCCGCGGGTGCGAAGACGAGGGTGGTGCCGCGGCGGGTGGCGAGGACGCCGGGGAGGTCGACGCCCTTCTGGCCGTGCCAGTCGGTGACCAGCGCGGCGACCGCCAGCGTCTGCGAGCGCGAGAGCGCGACTCCGAACTCGTTCGCCACGACCAGGCGGATGATCCGCTGCCGCAGCGCCGGCGGGTCCGCGGCGAGCCCGCGCGCGTCGACCGTGACGTGCCCCGCCTCGTCCTGGCCCACCAGCTCGAGCGCCCAGTCGAGAGCGAGCGCGTCGAGCGCGTCCCCGTCCTCCCGCAGCTGCTCGGCCGTGCGCGCCAGAGCCTGCGCCACTCCCGGCCCCAGCTCGTCCTCCAGCACCGGCAGCACGCGGTTCCGCACCCGGACCCGCGAGTAGCGGGGGTCGTCGTTGTGCGGGTCGTCCCACGGCACGAGCCCCTGGTCGGAGCAGGCGAGGCGGGTCGTCTCGCGCCGCAGGCCCAGGAGCGGCCGCCTCAGCGGCCCGCTGACCGGCGCCATCCCGTGCAGCGAGGCCGCACCGGCTCCGCGGGCGAGCCCCAGCAGCACCGTCTCGGCCTGGTCGTCGAGGGTGTGGCCCAGGAGGACCGCGGCGGCGCCCGTCGCGGTCAGCGCGTCGTCGAAGGCGCGGTAGCGCGCGCTGCGGGCGGCCGCCTCCGGACCGCCCTCGGCGGACACCGTCACCACCTCGCGCAGCACCGGCGCGAGCCCCAGCCCGTGCGCCTGCTCCGCGGCCCGCCGCGCGACCTCCGCCGACGCCTCCTGCAGCCCGTGGTCGACGATCACCGCGCCGGCCCGCCTCCCGCCCCGCGGGGCCTCGAAGGCGACCGCCGCCGCGAGCGCGAGCGAGTCCGCTCCCCCGCTCAGCGCGACCAGCACGAGCGCTCCGGGGTCGAGCCCGTCGAGGCTCTCGCGCACCGCCCGCCGCAGATCGGCGACGGCGGGGGTCAGGCGGGGGCGATCGGGCACATCAAGTAACGTAATGCCAGCGATCCGCCCCTCCCGCGCGCGCACCCGCGCGAGCGTTCCGGAGGCCGATCCGTCCGCCGATGCGCCGCTCACGGCGCCACCGACTCAAGGAGAGAGCATGGCCGCATACGACGTCGTCGTCGAGATCCCCAAGGGGAGCCGCAACAAGTACGAGGTCGACCACGAGACCGGTCGCGTCTACCTCGACCGCGTGCTCTTCACCTCCTTCGTCTACCCGACGGACTACGGGTACTTCGAGAACACCCTCGGCCTCGACGGCGACCCCGTCGACGCGCTGGTGCTGCTCGAGTACCCCGTCTTCCCGGGCGTGGGCGTCTCCGTCCGCCCGGTCGGCGTGCTCAACATGAGCGACGAGGCCGGCTCCGACGCGAAGGTGATCGTGGTCCCCGCGAAGGACCCGCGCTGGCAGCACATCCAGGACATCGGCGACGTCCCGGAGCAGACGAAGAACGAGATCAAGCACTTCTTCGAGCGCTACAAGGACCTCGAGCCCGGCAAGTGGGTCAAGGTCGACGCGTGGGGCGACGCCGCCGAGGCGGAGCAGATCGTCCAGGACGGCATCAAGAAGCTGGCCGAAGAGGGTCACTGACCCCTCGCATCAACGAAGGAACCCCCTCCCGTCGTCTCGACAGGAGGGGGTTCTCTCGTTTCGCGGTGCGGCCGCGGCTCAGGCGGCCGGGCGGCCGACCATGCCGGCGGGCGTGCCCCAGGTGTTCCAGATGCGCACGGGCTTGCCGTAGTCGGCTGCCTCGATGATCTGGTTGTTCCCGAGGTAGATGGCCACGTGGTAGTAGTCCCCGCCGCCACCCCAGAAGATCAGGTCGCCGCGCTGGCGCTGGCTGTAGGGGACGAGCTTGCCGGCGCCGGCCATGGTGTTGTACTGGTTCGTCGCCGAGTGGGTGCCGATGTAGATGCCCGAGGACGCGTACGAGGCCTTGGTGAGGCCCGAGCAGTCCCACTGGTCCGGGCCCATGCCGCCGAGGACGTACTCCTCGCCGAGCTGAGCCATCGCGTACGAGATCGCGTTCTCGACGGCGCCGCTGGTCGGCACCAGGACCGGAGCGGTGACCGGCTGCGGGAGCGGCTGAGCCGCCGGCTGGGCGATCGGCTGAGCAGCGGGCTGGGCCGGAGCCGGAGCCGGAGCCGGCTGCTGCTGCGCGGGCTGCGGAGCGGCGGGCTGCGGGAGGGACGCGGTCTGACGCGACGGGGCGGCGGTGTCGGCCTGCGCCGAGGACTGCTGCTGGGGGGAGCGGGCGGTGGACTGCGCCTGAGCGGCGGCCTCCGCCTCGGCCTGCGCCTGGGCGGCGGCCTCGTCGGCCTGGCGCTTCTGCTCGCCCGCGAGGTACTGGGTCTCGGCCTCGACCGAGGAGTCCTTCAGCAGCGCGAGCTGGGCGACCAGCTCCTGCGACTTCTCCTCCTGCGCCGAGAGCGACGCGCGGGCCGACTCGGCGGCGGCGTCGGCGTCCTTGCGCGCGGCGTCGGCCTCGTCCGAGAGCGCCTGGTGCTCGGTGACGGCGCGGTCTGCCTGGTCGCCGAGCGACTCCGCGTTCTGCTTGTCGGCGAGGGCGTCGGCGTAGACCTTCTGCGACTGCTCCGAGAGCTGCGACATCGCGCCGAGCTGGTAGAGCAGGTCGCCCGCGTCCTTGCCCTTGGCCACGAGGCTGGCGGAGAGGTCGCCGCCGGCGGCGCGAGAGAGGTGCGCGGCCAGCAGGCCGGCGCGCATCTTCGAGGTCTGGGCCTTGGCGGAGGCGGTGGTCGCCTTCTCCTCGAGGTCGGCGACGGCCTTCGCAGCGGCGTCGAGCGCCTCCTTGGCCTGGCGCCAGGCCTCGGCCTTCTTCATCGCGGTGATCGACTTCTCGTCGACCGCGGTCTGCAGGCTCGCGATGAGGCCGGTGATCGAGTCGATCTCGGCCTGCTTGCTCGCCTCGTCCTTCTTGGCGTTCTGCACGTCGTCCCACGAGGGGTACTTCGCGTCGTCGGCGAGGGCCGGGGTGATGCCGAGGGACGCGGTGACCGCCGTGACCGCGAAGGCGGCGGAGATGACGAGCGGGAGGCGGCCCTTCCAGGCGCGCTCCCGGGGTGCCGGGGTGAAGGTGCGTGCGGTCGTCTGTGCGTCAGCCAAGGGTGACTCCTCGTTGGGCCATGAAAGGTTGGGCGTCGACGGCGGAGCCGTTGACGCGGGTCTCGAAGTGCAGGTGGCAGCCGGTGGAGGCGCCGGTCGAGCCGACGGCGGCGATCTGCTCGCCCGCCTGGACCTGCTGGCCGACGCGGACGAAGATCCCGCCGGACATGATGTGGGCGTAGCCGGTGCTGATGCCGCTGCCGTGGTCGATCAGAACCCAGTTGCCGTAGGTGCCGTTGGGGCCCGCGTAGGAGACGGTGCCGCTGTGCGCCGCGAAGATCGGGATGCCGCAGCCGCCCGCGAGGTCGGTGCCGCGGTGGTACGAGCCGGAGGACCCTCCGCCGGTCGAGATGCTGTCGCGCGGGCCGAAGGTGCCGGTGATGCGGCCTCCGGCAGGGCGGACCCAGCCGGAGTCGCTGACGGCGCTGGAGCCGCCGCCGCCCGAGGGGGCGACGTACCCGCCACCGCCACCGCTGCCGCCGCTGGATGCGGCTGCGGCCCGAGCGGCCTCGCGGCGCGCGGCCTCGGCCTGGGCGGCGGCCTGACGGGCGGCCTCCTCCTCGGCGAGCTTCCGGAGGCGCTCGGCCTCGCGGGCGGCGACGCCGGCCTCGTACTCGGCCACGGTCTTCGACTCGGTGTCGCGGAGCGCGGCGAGCTGCTGCTCGAGCACGACGCTCTGCTCCTGCTGCTCGGCGAGCGCGGCCTCGGACGCCTCCTGAGCGGCGGTCGCCTCGGCCAGCTTCTGCTCGGCGGCGACGCGGAGGCGCTCGCGCTCCGTCTGCGCGACCTCGGCCTGGTCGGCGAGGGACGACGCGGTGTTCCGGGCGGTGCTGGCCTGCTCGTAGATCGCGGAGGAGCGCTCGACCAGCTTGGTCATGCTCCCGATCTTCGACAGCAGCTGGTCGGCCTGGCCGGCCTTCTGGTCGAGGAAGATGTTGACGGACAGGTCGGTGCCGGTGCTGCGGTAGAGCTGCGCGGCGAGCAGGCCCGCCTGCTGCGAGGCCTTGTCGGCCTCCTCGGCGCTGGCGGCGGCCCGGTCCTCGAGCTTCTTCGACTGGTCCGAGGCCTCGTCGAACGCCTGCTGAGCGGCGAAGTGCTCGTCGCCGCGCTGCTGCGCGAGCTGCTGGGCGGAGGCGACCTCGCTCTGGAGGTCGCCGATCAGGGACGTGATCCGGTCGACCTGAGCGGCGGCGGCGGCGGTGTCGCCCTTCGCCGCCTCGACGTCGGCCCACGACGGGTACTCGACCGCCTGGGCGGGAGTGGCGACGAGCAGGCCGGCGACGAGCGCGACGACGGCGGAGGCCAGGGCAGCACCTCGGAGTCGCCCGAGTCGCGGCGCGCCGGGGAGGCGGGCGGGACGCGGACGGCGCAGGGAGTGGGGCATGGGACCTCGGGGATAGGGGGCCCTCCCTCCGCGGCGGTGCGGCTCCGGCGCGCGGGTGGGGGGAAGAGCGATTCCGCCCCACCCTAACCGCGGCCCTGCCCGATCTCCTAGACCCGGGTCAACCCCGGACGGGGTGCACGGCGCCTGCGGAACCGTCGATTTTGCATCCTGCGCCGCGGCCCCCTATGCTTGCGTGTCGGTAGTCATGGGGGGTCGGCCGCAGGGTCGCCCCGCGAGTCTCCGGCCCCATCGTTTAGTGGCCTAGGACACCGCCCTTTCACGGCGGCAGCACGGGTTCGAATCCCGTTGGGGTCACGGATGGGTCGGCACTACCAGCACCACCAGAAGTACCAGCACCACCGGAAAGTGCGCCGGCTCGAGAGGGTCGGGGCGTGAAAATAGAACAGCCTCGAAGGCAGTATGCTTGTCTTCGCAACGAGGCCCTGTAGCGCAGTTGGTTAGCGTGCCGCCCTGTCACGGCGGAGGTCGCGGGTTCAAGTCCCGTCAGGGTCGCAAAGAGGCCCTTCCGAGAGGAAGGGCCTTTTTCAGGAGATCACCTCTCCAGCGACATCACGTCGCAACGGCTCTGTAGCTCAGTTGGTAGAGCGCACGACTGAAAATCGTGAGGTCACGGGATCGACGCCCGTCGGAGCCACTGGAACCCTCGCCTAGCTTCTACATGGCGGGGGTTTCTTCGTACCCGGAGGTTCCCGCCGCCGCGATCCGCGACGTGCGCCCGTCCTGCCGATCCGGACCGCGCCGAGCAGTGACTGCGGCCCGGATCCCGTCCAGGCGGTCTGCGTAGGCTGGCCCGGCCATGCAACCCGACGCCTTCCCGCCGCCCGATCCCGCGACGCTCGCGCCCGACTCCGCTGCGACGACGTCGTGGCCGGCCGAGCCCCTCCCCTCGGTCCACGCGCCCTACTCCTCCCTCCTCTACCTGCCCGATCCTCGGGTCCGCTGGGGCCTGCCGACCGCCGTGCTCACGATCGTCGGGATCGTCCTGCCGCTGGCCGTGCTCATCCTGCTGTTCGGGTTCGGCGTGCTCCCCTACTCCGCCGGACTCGCCTTCGCGGGGGCGCTCGCGAGCTACCTCGTCGCGCTGATCGTCCCGTTCGCGGCGTCTCGGCTGCGCGGGCTGGGCACGATGGCGGCCGACTTCGGCCTGCGGTTCCGCTGGATCGACGTGCCCCTCGGGATCGGGCTCGGCATCGCGGTGCGCGTCGTGATCCTGTTCGTGCTCGCCGCGTTCGCTCCGCTCCTCCAGGACGCGCAGGGGAACCTCGACATCGACCCCGACCCGCTGTGGTTCGTGCTGAGCTCGGTCCTCATCCCCGTCGTCGTCGCGCCGCTGGTCGAGGAGGTCCTCTGCCGCGGCGTCGTGATGCGCGCGGTGCGGAACCGGATGCTCCGGGGCTCCGCGGAGTCGGCGACGCCCACCCGCGGCCGCCGCGTCTGGGCGATGGTGTTCAGCATCCTGGCGTCCACGGCGGTCTTCGCCCTGCTGCACGGGCACCAGATGGTGAACCCGGCGACGATCGTGACGCTCGGCGTGACGACGGTCACCGCGGGACTCGCGCACGGCTGGATCGCGACGATCACCGGGCGGCTCGGTGCGGCGATCGTCTCGCACGCGACGCTGAACGGCTCCGCGGTGCTGCTGCTGGCGCTGCTGCCGCTGCTGACTCCGTAGGGGGATCTCGAGAGGCCCGCTGCGCGGGGCGCTCGATCGGCAGGAGTCGGGGCGGCCCGATCGGGGGCGTGGGGCTGCGCGTCAGACGTCGTAGGTGCGCGCCCCGGGCAGCGGGCCGCGGACCTGGCGGTGGAGGCGCTCCATGTCGGCGTCGAGGGTGGCGGCGGTGCGGGCCGCGTCGGCGAGGCCGTCGAGGAGCTCCTGCGGGACCTGGCGGTCGTACTTGTAGTAGATCTTGTGCTCCAGGCTCGCCCAGAAGTCCATCGCGATGGTCCGGAACTGCACCTCGACGCAGACGTCGACCGATCCGCCGGAGAGGAACACGGGCACCTCGACGATCGCGTGCAGGCTCTTGTAGCCGTTCTCCTTCGGCTCGGCGATGTAGTCCTTCACCTCGAGCACCGTCACGTCGGACTGCGAGGTGAGCAGGTCGAAGACGCGGTAGACGTCCGAGACGAAGCTGCAGGTGATCCGCACGCCGGCGATGTCGGTGATCGCGTCGGCGATGCCCTCGAAGGTCGTCTCGCAGCCCTTGCGCTCGATCTTCTCGATCAGGCTGTCGGCCGACTTGAGCCGGCTGGTGACGTGCTCGATCGGGTTGTACTCCTGCAGCTCGCGGAACTCCTCCTGCAGGATCGACACCTTCGTGACGATCTCGTCCATCCCGAACTTGTACTGGAGCATGAAGCGCGCGAAGTCGTCGCGCAGGGCGCGGATCTCGGCGACGGTGGTGGCGTCGAGCGCTTCGGCGACGGCATCCGTCAGCGGAGGGACGGCGTGCGCGGGTTCGGGGATGCGGGATTCCACAGTCGGACACCCTACGCGCGGAGTCGTTCGAGACCGGTGGGAGGCGCCCGGCCTAGCCTGGGAGCGTGATCACCGAGCCCCGCCCGCTGCGCTTCTGCGCGTTCGTCATGAACACCGCCTCCCACATCCAGCACGGCCTCTGGCGCCACCCCGACGCCCGGCAGCACGAGTTCGACGACGTGCAGCTCTGGATCGACCTCGCCCGGACGCTGGAGCGCGGCCGCTTCGACGCGATGTTCTTCGCCGACGTGGCGGGGCTCTACGGTCCGGCGGACGGCGACTGGGACGTCAACGCCCGCGAGGGGCTGCAGCTGCCCAGCAACGACCCGTCCGTGCTGCTCTCGGCCCTGGCGGTGAGCACCGAGCACCTCGGCTTCGCGTTCACGAGCTCGGTGCTGCAGTCGCATCCGTTCGACTTCGCCCGGAAGGTCTCGACCCTCGACCACCTCTCGAAAGGGCGGATCGCCTGGAACATCGTCACCAGCGCCCTCGACGGCGCGGCCCGCAACTTCGGCTACGACCGGCTCGAGGAGCACGACGAGCGCTACGCCTGGGCGCAGGAGTACCTCGACGTGGTCTACAAGCTGTGGGAGGGCTCGTGGGACGACGGTGCGCTCCTGCGCGACAAGAGCGGCTCCTTCGCCGACCCGTCGCGCATCCACCGCATCGACCACGTCGGGAAGCGCTACCGCGTGCAGGGGCCGCACCTCTCGGCTCCGTCGCCGCAGCGCACGCCCGTGCTCTTCCAGGCCGGCTCCTCCCCCGCGGGCCGGCGCTTCGCCGCGCGGAACGCGGAGGCGCAGTTCGTGTTCTCGGGGTCGCCGGAGAAGACCCGCGAGCTGATCGAGGACACGCGGGCCCTCGCCGCGGCGGCCGGTCGCGGAGCGGGCACCCCCTCCTTCTACCTCGGGCTCTCCTTCATCACCGGCGACACGGAGGAGGAGGCGCGCCGCGCTGAGCGCGAGATCGACGAGTACCTCTCCTCCGACGCGTTCCTCGTGCACTCGAACCTCGGCTTCGACCCCGCGACGGGCGAGAAGCTCGACCCCGACCTGCCGCTCTCGGCGATCGAGACCTACGCCGGCCAGAGCCACCTGCAGTGGATCCGCGACGCCTCCCCCGACCGCGAGCCGACCGTCCGCGATCTGGCCCGGCTCTCGGCGAAGCTGCGCGGACGGGTCGTCGGCACTCCCGAGCAGATCGCCGACCACCTGGCGGGCTGGCGCGACGCGGGGATCGACGGGATCAACGTCGTCAACTGGATCCTGCCCGGCAGCTACGAGGAGTTCGTCGACCGGGTGATGCCGGTGCTCCAGGAGCGGGGCCTCGCGCAGACCGAGTACGCCGAGGGGACGCTGCGCCGCAAGCTGTTCGGGACGGACGAGCTGCCGGCGACGCACCCGGCGCGGGCGTACCGCGGGGCGTTCGCGGGCTGAGCCGTCGCGGGCCGGGCTCTGCGCGTCCGCTGCCCCTGCACGGGCCGCTCGCCTCGCCCCGCGCCCTCCGTCGGGCGGGGGATGCGAGGGCGGGTGCGGCTCCGTAGCGTCGAGGGATGATCCAGACCTGGGGAGTCCTGACCGCGCTGTACGGAGTCGTCGTGACGGCGGTCGCGGTGCTCGCGATCGTGCTGCTGGTGCTGCTGTGCCGCCTGGTGCTCGCCGCGCGCGAGAACCTGCAGGCCTCGACGCGGCTGCGCGAGCTGCAGATCGAGCGGATGCTGCTCGAGGACGAGTAGCGGGCCGCGCGTCGCCGGCCGCGACCAGGTCTCCTCGGCGAGGAGCACTCGCGGCCGACGACGCGCGGGCCGGTCAGGGCAGAGCGGGTCGCGCCTCCGGGCGGGGCGCCCGCGGGATGAGCAGGCCGAGGGCGACGGCGATCAGCGCTCCGATCGCGCCGATCACGAACGTGGTCTCGAAGCCCTGCGAACTCGGCAGCTGCACGTCGCCGACCGACACGGTCAGCTGCGCGAGCACGCCCGCGGTCACGGCGGAGGAGAGCGTCGTGCCGAGGGTGCGCATCAGCGAGTTCAGCCCGTTCGCGGCGGCGGTCTCCGAGGCGGGGACGGCGTGCATGATGAGCGTCGGCATCGCGGCGTAGGCGAGGCCCAGGCCGACCCCGATGAGGGCGTTGATCACCAGGATCTGCCACACCTCGCCGCCGAACGGGAGGATCAGCAGGTACGAGACCGCGATCAGCCCGGAGCCGGCGATCAGCACGAGCCGCGGCCCGGACTGCGCCGAGAGGCGGGCGGCGAGCGGGGACGTCGCCATCATCGCCAGGCCCGAGGGGGCGAGCACGAGGCTCGCCACGATCAGGCTCAGGCCGAAGCCGACGCCCGACGCGGCGGGCAGCTCGAGGCGCTGCGGCAGGGTGATCTGGGCGCCGAAGAACGCGAAGCCGACCGCGACCGAGGCGAGGTTGGTGAAGAGCACGGCGGGGCGGGCTGCCACCCGGAGGTCGACGAGCGGGCTCTCCTGCCGCAGCTCGTACCAGCCCCAGAGGAGCAGGACGGCGATGCCGCCGAGGCCGGAGCCGAGGATCGCGGGGCTCGTCCAGCCGGAGTCGTTGCCGCGCGAGACGGCGATCAGCACGCCGCTCAGTCCGAGGGCGAGGCCGATCGTGCCGACCACGTCGAAGGTGCCGGGCGAGCGCAGCGTCGACACCGGCACGACCAGGAGGACGAGGACGATGTCGAGGACGCCGAGGCCCGCGGACATCCAGAACAGGACGTGCCAGTCGGTGTTCTGCGCGATGAGGGCGCTGAGCGGCAGGCCGAGCGCGCCGCCGATGCCGAGGGTCGCGCTGACCAGGGCGATCGCGCCGGGGAGCCGGTCGCGGTGGAGGGTGTCGCGGAGGATCGAGATGCCGAGCGGGATGACGCCCATCACCGCGCCCTGGAGGGCCCGGCCCACGACCAGCGTCCACACGTCCCCCGCGAAGGCGCACACGATCGAGCCGATCACGAGCACGACCAGCGCGGCCACGGCCATCCGCCGCTTGCCGTAGAGGTCGCCGAGGCGGCCGGAGACCGGGGTGAGGATGCAGGCGCTCAGCAGCGTCGCGGTGATCACCCACGCGGTCTCGGTGCGGTCGGCACCGAGCAGCGTCGGCAGCTCGGACTGGATCGGGACGACCAGCGTCTGCATGAAGGAGGCGCTCATCCCCGCGAAGGCGAGGACGGCGGTGATGAGGCGCGGGTCCGGCGAGCGGGTCAGGGAGCGTCTGTCGGAGTCGGGCACGGCTGTCCTTCGTGTCGGCGGCGGACGCGCACCCGGACCGCGGCGGCGGGCGGGCCGTCGTCGGCGGGATCGTATCGCTCGGCTCTGCTTTCGACCGGCTCGGGCCTCAACAGCACGGGCCGCCGCTTTGTTCCCTCCTCCTCCTTCCCGCGCGCGTCGGGCAGGACGAGGATGGGCGGATGATCGACATCGAGAGCTGGATCGCCGGCTACGAGAAGTCCTGGGCCACGGACGACGCGGCCGACGTGGCCGCACTGTTCACCGAGGACGCCGAGTACTTCACGGCGCCGCACCGCGACGCGATCACTCCGCGCGACGCGATCGTCGAGTGGTGGCTTGCGGAGGAGGAGCCGGCCGACCCGACGTTCGCGTGGGGCCTGGTCGCGCTGACGGAGGAGACCGCCGTGGTGGAGGCGCGCACCGTCTACCCGGGCGACCGCACCTACCTGAACCTCTGGGTCATCCGCTTCGCCCCCGACGGGCGGGCGCGCTCGTTCACCGAGTGGTACATGGAGGAGCCGGCCGACTCCGTGTCCTGACCCGCGCGGGTCCTCATCGAGCGGCGAGGAGCGCTCAGCGGCGCCCGGTCAGAGCTGCGCGGCCGCGAAGGTGTCGCAGTCGATGGCGTCGCCCTCGAAGCCGGCCTGGAACCAGCGCTGGCGCTGCTCGGCAGAGCCGTGCGTCCACCCCTCCGGATCGACGGTGCCGGTGGCCTGCTCCTGGATGCGGTCGTCGCCGACGGCGGCCGCGGCGCCGAGCGCGTCCTGGTACTCCTGCGCCGTCACCGGCTTGAGGTAGGGCGTGCCGGTCTCGTCGGGCACCGTCGAGGCGTCGCCCACCCAGGCTCCGGCGAAGCAGTCGGCCTGCAGCTCGAGGCGCACCGAGTCCGACTCGGGACCCGTGCCGGAGCGGTCCGCCGACTCCATCGCGCCGGTCAGGTTCTGGATGTGGTGGCCCCACTCGTGGGCGAGGATGTACATCTGCGCGAGCGATCCGCCCGAGGTGTCGAACCGGGTGCGCAGCTCGTCGAAGAAGTCGGTGTCGAGGTAGATCGTCCGGTCCGGCGGGCAGTAGAACGGGCCGACCGCGGCGGTCGCGCTCCCGCAGCCGGTGGTGGTGCTGTCCTCGAACAGGTCGACGCCGGTCGGGGTCGTGTAGGCGACTCCGAGGGTCGGCGTCTGCTCGCCCCAGTAGCGGTCGAGCGACTCGGCCGCACCCTCGAGGCGGCAGTCGACCTGCGTGTTCGCGTCGGCGCCGCTGTCGCAGGCCACCGCGGTGGAGGTGACGCCCTCCGGCGAGGACCCGCCTCCGCCGAACACCTCGCCGAGGCCCGAGAGGTTCACGCCGAGCAGCTGCGAGAGCAGCGCGAGCACGACCACGCCCACCGCGCCCCCGCCGACGGCGATGCCGGTGGTGCGGCCGCGGCGGCGGACCTTGCCGCCGCTGAGCTGGGAGTCGTCGTTGAAGGTCATGCCGACGAAGCTAGCGCTCCGCGGACAGGCTCCGCTCGGGCTTGCGGTCAGCCCCAGCGCGACTCGCTGGCCGAGCGGATGATCTCGAGCAGCGCCTCGCGCAGGGGGCCGTGCTCGAGCGAGCCCGGGAACATGTCGACCTCGAGGCGGTGCGCCCGGCGCCAGGCTTCGCCGCCCGCGTCGGTGAGCGCGACGAGCTGCCGGCGGCGGTCCGACGGATCCGTGGTGCGCGAGACGTGGCCCTCGCGCTCGAGGCGCTCGATGGTGCGCGACATGGTCTGCACCTCGACGTGGGCCGCAGCGGCCAGCTCCTTCTGCGCGACGGGACCCGCCTGCAGGAGGTGCAGCACGATCAGGCCGGCGTGGGTGAGGCCGATCTCGGCGAGGGCGCCGTGCCAGGCGTGCTCGACCATCCGGGAGGCGGTGGAGAGCAGCCGGCCGGTGGGCCAGTCCTCCATCCCGGAGGCGTCGTCCGCGCGCATCTGATCAGGGTAGACCCGCTCCCGGGACACGACGGCACCGGGCGCGGGACGCTCAGGCACGGGCGCCCGGGCATCCCGGCCGCGAGGCGCGGACCGCCCCGCCCGTCAGGACGCGAAGCGGTCCGTCGCCTCGATCAGCGCGTCGAGGATCCCCGGCTCGTCGAAGGCGTGGCCCGCGTCGGCGATCATCCGGAAGTCGGCCTCGGGCCAGGCCCGGTGCAGGTCCCAGGCCGTGAAGGCCGGGGTGCACATGTCGTAGCGGCCCTGCACGATGACGGCCGGGATGTCGCGGAGGACGCCGGCGTCGCGTATCAGCTGCCCCTCCTCCAACCAGCCCCTGTGCACGAAGAAGTGGTTCTCGATGCGGGCGAAGGCGAGCGCGAAGACGGGATCGGACCAGTCCGCGATCAGCTCCGGCTTCTGCAGGAGGGTGATGGTCGACGCCTCCCAGGTGGTCCAGGCGACACCGGCGGGGCCGTGCACGGCGGGGTCCGCGTCGTGGAGCAGGCGGTAGTACGCCTCGATGAGGCTGCCCCGCTCGCCGGCCGGGACGACGGAGGTGTAGCCCTCCCAGAGGTCCGGGTAGACCGCGGCGGCGCCTCCCTCGTAGAACCACTCGAGCTCGGCGCGGCGGAGGGTGAAGATCCCGCGGAGGACGATCTCGCTGACCCGCTCGGGGTGGGTCTCGGCGTAGGCGAGGGCGAGGGTCGAGCCCCAGGAGCCGCCGAGCACGAGCCAGCGCTCGACGCCGAGGTGCTCGCGGAGGCGCTCGATGTCGGCGACGAGGTACCAGGTGGTGTTGGTCGAGAGGTCGGCCTCCGGCTCGCCGGCGTGCGGGGTGGAGCGGCCGCACATCCGCTGGTCGAACAGCACGATGCGGTACTTCTCGGGGTCGAACAGCCGGCGGTGGGCGGGCGAGGTGCCGGCTCCGGGGCCGCCGTGGAGGAACACGACGGGCTTGCCCTCGGGGTTGCCCGAGACCTCCCAGTAGAGCGAGTGGCCGTCGCCGACGTCGAGCATGCCGGAGTCGTGGGGCTCGATCTCGGGGTACAGAGTGCGCATGGCCCGCACCCTACCGACTGTCAGGGTCGCGGTCCGCGAGGCGGGCGGCCCGGCACCGGAGAGGGCGGGAGCGCCCGCGTCCACCCGGCGCACCCGCATCCCGCGGTCGTTACTGTGGAGCGGACCTGCACGCCCCCGTCGAAGGAGCCCCCATGCCCACCACTGTGCGCGGCGTCATCGCCCGGTCGAAGGGCGCTCCCGTGGAGCTCGTCGACATCGTCGTCCCCGACCCGGGCCCGGGCGAGGCCGTGGTCGACATCGAGACCTGCGGTGTCTGCCACACCGACTTCCACTACCGCGAGGGCGGGATCAGCGACGACTTCCCCTTCCTCCTCGGTCACGAGGCGGCCGGACGGGTCAGCGCGATCGGAGAGGGAGTCACCCACGTCGCGGTCGGCGATTTCGTGGTCCTCAACTGGCGCGCGGTCTGCGGCGAGTGCCGGGCCTGCACCCGGGCCGAGCCCTGGTACTGCTTCGACACCTTCAACGCGACGCAGCGGATGACCCTGGAGGACGGCACCGAGCTCAGCCCCGCCCTCGGGATCGGCGCCTTCGCCGAGAAGACCCTCGTGCACGCGAAGCAGTGCACGAAGGTCGATCCGGAGGCGGACCCCGCCGCGGTGGGCCTGCTCGGCTGCGGGATCATGGCCGGCCTCGGCGCGGCGATGAACACCGGGAACGTGACGCGCGGCGACTCCGTCGCGGTCATCGGCTGCGGAGGAGTCGGCACGGCCGCCGTGGTCGGCGCCGCTCTCGCGGGCGCCGGCACGGTCATCGCGATCGACCGGGACCCCAAGAAGCTGGTCGCGGCCGAGAAGCTCGGCGCCACGCACGTCATCGACTCCAGCGGCCTCGACGAGGCGGGCGTCGTCGCCGCCGTGCAGGCCCTGACGAACGGCTTCGGAGCGGACGTCGTCATCGACGCCGTGGGCCGCCCCGAGACCTGGCGCCAGGCGTTCTACGCCCGCGACCTCGCCGGGACCGTGGTGCTGGTCGGGGTGCCGACTCCCGGGATGACGCTCGAGATCCCCCTGCTCGACGTCTTCGGCCGCGGCGGCTCGCTGAAGTCGAGCTGGTACGGCGACTGCCTGCCGGAGAGGGACTTCCCGATGCTGACCGGCCTCTACCTCCAGGGCCGCCTGCCCCTGGACGAGTTCGTGAGCGAGCGGATCGGGATCGAGGACATCGAGGAGGCCTTCGCCACGATGGCCGGCGGCGACGTGCTCCGCTCAGTGGTGGTGCTCTGATGGGCGCGCGGATCGAGCAGCTCGTCACGAGCGGCACCTTCAGCCTCGACGGCGGCACCTGGGACGTCGACAACAACGTCTGGATCGTCGGCGACGACTCCGAGTGCGTCGTCATCGACGCGGCCCATGACGCGGACGCGATCCTCGCGGCCGTCGGCGAGCGCCGGCTCCTCGCCGTGCTGCTGACCCACGGGCACGACGACCACCTCGACGCGGTCGAGGTAGTCCGCGCTGCGACCGGCGCCCCGGTGCTGCTCCACGAGGCCGACCGGATGCTCTGGGACGCCGTGCACCCCGGCACGGCCCCGAGCGGCGCCCTGGTCGACGGACGGATCGTGCCCGTCGCCGGCGTCGAGCTCGAGGTGCGGCACACCCCGGGCCACACCCCCGGCGCCGTCTGCTTCGTCGCCGAGGCGCTCGGCACGGTGTTCACCGGCGACACGCTCTTCCAGGGCGGGCCGGGGGCCACCGGCCGCTCCTACAGCGACTTCCCGACGATCATCGACTCGATCACGGAGCGCCTGCTGACGCTGCCCGCCGCGACGGTCGTCCGGACCGGCCACGGCGACTCGACGACGATCGGAGCTGAGGCGCCGCACCGCGAGGAGTGGATCGCGCGCGGGCACTGACCCGGGCGGGGCGGGCTCAGAGGCGGCCGGCCCGCCCGGTGCGGTGTTCTGCTCGCCCGAGTTGCCCGACGGGTGTGGGAGTTTCGCAACTGATGGTCGTGCTCTCTTGTTACCGTGAACAATCGCCGGTACCGTGCGGAGACCACACCGCAGGCGGGATCCCCCGTCCGCCCACCGGTTCGCTGCAGAACCCGAGAGGACACGTCGACGATGACGTCACGACCCCCGGGCGGAGGCAGGCGCTCGCGCCTGCTCGCCGCCACCCTCGCCGCCTCCGCGACGATCGCCCTCGCCGCCGGCTCCGCCGTGCCGGTCGCCGTCGCCGCGACAGCGGCGACCACCCCCGCGCAGAGCCTGCTCGCGGACTTCACCTTCGACACCGCCCCGAGCGGAGGCGCCTTCACCGACCGGTCGACCCGCGCCGCCGTGAAGGGGACGCCGACCCTCGTCGCCGGGCGCACCGGGCAGGGCAGCGCCGTGTCGCTGTCGTCCTCGTTCTGGCTCGATCTCACCGCGACCGACGGGCAGCCGCTGCTGAAGGGGCGCGACTCCGTCACCCTGTCGTACGACTCCAAGCCCGCCGCCGCGAACAACGTCGGCTGGTCGGTCTTCGCCGCTCGCTCGGCCGCGACCCAGGACTACGCCCAGGAGAAGTATGTCGGCGTCCTCGACAGGACGACCGGCATCACCGTCGAGCGGTACGCCAACAGCGGCGCCCGCGACGCGTCGGGCAACCTCACCGGCCCGAGCAGCACGGAGTGGAAGCACGTCGATCTCGTCCTGAGCGCCGGCACCGCCCGTCTCTACGTCGACGCGAAGCCCGTGGCCGTCACGACGGCCGGTCCCTCGCTCGCGACGGTCCTCGGATCGACCGGCGGAGTCCTTCAGGTCGGCAAGGCCAACTGGGGCGGCGGGGAGTACTTCACCGGACTCCTCGACAATCTGCGCGTCTACGACCGCGCCCTGACCGGGGCCGAGCTGGGCGCGACGAGCAGCACCGTGGCGACCGACCTGCGCGCCGCACTCGACGTCCCCACGACCGTGCTCGGCGACCTGCCCGCGCAGGTGCTCGGGAGCACCGTGACCTGGACCGCCTCCGGCGCCGGCGCCGCGCGCGTCTCCTCCACCGGCGCCGTGGACCTCGCGGGCCTCACCGCTCCCGTCGCCGTCCGCCTCCAGGCAGCCGTCGCCGGGCAGACCTACGCGTGGGACAGCACCCTCGCCGTGCCCGGCGGACGCATCGCCACCTCCGTCAAGACCGTCACCACGACGAACGGAGTGAAGGACGACCCGCTGGCCTACAACGACGACCGTCGCGCGGACTCGCTCTTCACGGCCGCACTGCCCGCCGGCGCGACCGCCTGGGAGCCGCTGAACCGCTCGCAGTCGATCCTCTCCGTCCTCAAGGACGGCGATCAGGCGCAGCGCCCGAACGCCCAGATGGGCTCGCCGCTGCTGTTCCGCTCGAAGGACGGCTCCCTCGGCGCGGTCTCGTCGCAGAACAACGCGACGGACTCGGTCTACCTCTGGAGCTCCACCGACGGCCGCACCTTCCGCGACCAGCGCGTCCTCCGGGTCGCGCCGGGCTCGGTCGTGACCGACCCGCGGATCGTCTTCGACTCCGCCCTCGGCGTCTACAAGCTGTTCTGGACCGACCTGCTCACCACCGAGGGCCGCGTGACGCTGTTCACGGACCTGGCCTCCGGCACCGCTCCCGGAGCGACCACCCGCGCCGACGCCCGCGTCCCCGGTGTCCAGGGCTCGGGTCTCCCCGCCTGGTTCACCCAGGGCCAGGCCGGCGAGACCGCGCTGACCTCGACCGAGTTCGGCACGTTCTACCGCGAGTACGTCGACCTGAAGAACACCGGCGTGAAGGCGCTCAGCGGCTCCGTCGACTCCGGCGCCGGATCCGCGGCGATCGCCGCCGCGCTCCCGGGGCAGGCCGTGATGGAGTACAACGACGGCTCGACCAAGTCGCTCAACGTCGACTGGCAGGACGACCTGACCACTGCCGTCGACACCTCGCGTCCCGGCACCTACCGGGTCACCGGCTCCGTCCAGCAGGACCCCGAGGCGATGGTCAACGAGGCCCGCGCGGATCCGCACGTCTTCTTCAACGAGGACGACGGCTACTACTACCTCACGGGCTCGCACTACGGCCAGGACTCGCTCGGCCCGATCGAGGAGAGCTCCAGCTACCGCAAGATCGGCCTCAAGCGCTCGAAGACCATCGCCGGTCTCGACTCCGCTCCCGAGCAGATCGTGATCGACCCCGACGCCGGCACGCCCGGCCGACAGAGCCAGTACCCGAACACCTTCTACGGCTGGGGCGGATACATCTGGGCGCAGGAGTTCCACAAGATCAACGGCACCTGGTGGATCGTCGCCGGCATGAACAAGGGCTACGCGCCCGTGGGCGGCTGGTGCGACAACACCGTCCTGATCCCCTACACCGGGACCGACGCCTCGATCGCCGCGGGCGGATTCCTCGACCAGACGAAGTGGGGCGAGCCGGTCGTCCTCGAGGGCGCGGCCTTCGACGTCAGCTACATCGAGCGCCAGGAGAACGGCGCCGCCCAGGGCTACTGGGTCCTGCCCAACGGCGGCACGCTCTCGCTCGCCAAGGCGACCATGGGGCCCAAGGGCACCGTCCCGCTGATCTCCGGTGCGGTCAGCCGCATCTACGGCGAGAGCCAGCCGTGGGAGTCGGGCAAGCGCTCGCCGACGCCGTCCGACACCACCGAGGGAAGCGACCAGGGCATCGTCGAGGCGCCGTTCATCGTGTCGAAGGGGGGACGCCTGTACCTCACCTACTCGGGTGGAACGGTCGACAAGTACTACTCGCTCGGCCTGCTCACGGCCGACGCGAGCGCCGACCTCCTCAACCCCGCGACGTGGACGCAGACCGCGTTCCCCGTGCTGGACACCGAGGACACCTACCTGGGCCGCCTCGGCGCCGACGAGACGCAGTACTTCTCGCGCCAGCAGGCCGGCACCGGGCACAACTCGTTCGTCGAGGACGAGTCGGGCAACCTGCTCCTCGCCTATCACGCCCGCCCCTACCCGGACCCGCACACGGCGACCGACCCGCAGAACGCGGGCGGCCTGTTCGACTCGGACCGCAACACCTGGTTCAAGGGCGTCAACATCCGCGCGAGCGGCCGACTCGACCTCTCCCTCTCGAAGGAGCAGGAGGTGGCCTCGGCCAACCGCACCGTCACGGCGACGATCACCGTGAAGGCGCCGGCTGTGCCCGTCACCGCCACCGCCGCGGCTCGCTGCGTCGCGGGCAAGGTGGTGGTCACCCTGACCACCGTCAACAGGGCCGCGGCGACCGCCGACCTCCGCTGGAGCACCCTGTGGGGCGCGAAGACGCAGCAGATCGACGCGGGCCGGACCGCCTCGCTGGCCGTGACCACGCGGGCCGCCTCGGTCACCGCCGGGACCGTCCAGGGAGTCGCCACCGTCGGCAGTGCCTCCGCTCCCGTGAGCGCCGCCTACCCGGCGCTCCGCTGCGGATGACCTGACCCGCTTCCGCGAACGACGACGCCCGGCCGTCCCTCACACGAGGGCGGCCGGGCGTCGTCGTTCCGATCTGCGGTGATGTGCCGAACGACCGGGTCGCGACCCTCGATGATCTCTCGGCGGTGCCGCCGGCATCGCGGGAGGAGACCCACCGGATGAAGCGGCAGCGTCGCACGACCGCACCGTTGCGATCCACGAGTCACTCCTCATCGGGGGGGAGGTCGTCGCTCGACGAGGTACGGGGTGTCGTGAATCGGACTCGAATGGGCGAGCCGATCTGTCGCTTCTGCACGAACCGGCCCGCCCCTTCGGCATCGTCTCACTGGACGAGAGCGTCCTCCGCCTCGTCCCAGGCGCGGTCGAGGTCCTCCTTCCTCCCTCGGATGAGGAGGAATCCGATGGCGACGGGGGAGAACGCCGTGACCGCGACGGTCAGGGCGAGGTTCGCGAGCCCGGCCCCAGCGGTCCCGTTCCGAGAACGATCTGGAAGTGGAACGCGAGAGAGAGGACGGCCCCGATCATGACGGCGCCGTCGGCGGCATGAATCAGGATCGCGCCACCTCGCGCACGACGCAGGGTGAAGGGGCGGCAACGGCCGGCGTGGAGTCGCCGGAGCCCTGAGCGGTGACTGGTGCTCCGCGGGGGCGTCGTCACGGGCGAGCCGTGCCTGAGCGCGCGCCGGCGGCGAGCTCGCACAGCTCGTCGGGATTCGCGTCGGCAGTGCCTCCGGCTGCGGTCGGCCTCGTGATCCTGAGCGGGTGTGACGCGGTCACGAGCGAGGGGACCGCGAGGCCGGGACCTGCCTGCGACCCGGCGCGTCGGACCCCCGGATCGACGCCGAACAGACTCGACGCGCCCGCGCAGGCGCTCGGCTCGTCAGCGGGACAGCAGCGCGACGTGGATCTCCTCGGCGAGGAGGTCCAGTGCTCTGGCGTGGGAGGCCAGGAAGGCCCGGCCGTCGCGCGTGATCGAGAAGCGCTCGATGCGCTGCAGCGGGGTCCTTCGGCCTCTCTCGAGGAGCACCAGACCGTGGCGTGAGAGCCGGAGGAGGCGCTTGCGCACCTCGACGACATCGACACGGTCGCCGGAGCGGTGGTCGAGAACCTGTCGGAGGCGGGACTCGTCGCGGTTCTCGCCGGTCGCGAGCGCGATCAGGATGAAGACGTCGGTGCTGCAGTCGAGCCCGCAGGCTCCGCAGCGGTTCGTGCACCGCGCAGGGCGTGCGAGGGACACGAGGAATCGATCGAGGCGCATCACGGGTGTCTCCTGGGGAACGGCGGTCTCCTGCTGCAACGGGAGGAAGGGGCTGGGCCGGTCACCGCCGGCGCGCGTCCGGGAGTCGCCTCATGAGAGCTCCACGCATCAGCGATCGGCCCGGACAGCAGAATCCGGCCCGATCACCATCCCGGTCTGCAGCCGGTGGTGAGGTCGGCTCGGCGGGATCGTCGGGCGATCAGGGCCGTGGACCCACCCGTACCGCTCAGGGGGACTCAGGAGAGAGGGAGGGCGTTGCCGTTGATCAGCAGGAGGTCGTGTCCTCCGACGGCAGCTGTGCTCCCGGCCGCTCCGTCGTCCTTCTCCTCGGCGAGGGGGTGCGACTGCACGACCTTCGTCAGCACGAGCCCGGTGGTCGGGACGGTCCTGGTTCTCACTCTGTGGTGCATCTCGTCGGTCGTCCTCCAGAGGTGGCGGCGCTGCAGGTCGGGCGCAGTGCCGGTCGGGGCGGGACAGCGGAGGAGCGGGCGATCGTGGCGCCCGCTCCCCCGCCTTCTCAACGGCAGCTGCGTGCCGAGTAGTCGACGCTCGTCTGGGTGCTGATGGTCTTCCCGTCGACGACGGCCCTCCCGGTCGCGGCCACCGACCCCGCGGGGATCGAGACCGCGCGGGTGGTGACGGCGCTCGAGGCGGACGCTCCCGGCGCGACTCCGGTCACGGTCTTCGAGCCGAAGGCGGTGACCGTCGTGATGTCCATGATCGAGCGGCTGTCGTTCTTGACCGCAGTGGTCAGGACGACCTTCCCGCTGACGCAGCGGGTCGACGCCGTGGCTGTCACGGTCAGCGGCGACGTGACGGTGACCTTCGCGGTCACAGTCCGGTACGCGGGTGCGACCTCCTCCGTCGGCGTCAGATCGAAGACCGGCCGGCCGTCGGCGGCGTAGTGGATGCGGGCGAGACGGGTGTCGCGGCCGTCACCCCCGACTCCGTTGCCCCAGGTGTGGTAGACGTACAGGTCGTTGCCGTCCTCGTCCTGGGTCACGGCTCCGTGACCGGGACCTTGCTCGTAGGTGCGGTAGTCGACGACGCCGTCGGGCATGGGGACGCTCTGCAGGAGCGGGGCGTCGTACTTCGTCCAGCTCGCGATGTCGGTCAGGTCGCTGCCCTCCTCCGCCCAGGCGCCGCCCACGATGTACTTCGGGCTGACGGCGCTGCTGGAGTAGACGAGCGTGATCCTCCCGTTCCGCTGGATCGCGAACGCTCCCTCGGCCAGGCGGTCCTCGAACGTCAGCGAGGGCACGATGATCGGGGTCGGCTCGCCGATGACGCGGGTGGGGTTCGCGGGATCGACCTTGGCGATCCAGGTCGCCGGGTCGCTCGCTCCGTTGTCGACGTAGCGCTGGGACCAGGCGTAGTACGCGGTCCCACCGGACTCGAAGTAGCTCATGTCGAGGCTGATGTTGCGGCCCGTGCCGGGGCGTGCGAGGGCGCTCCCGTCGCTCTTCAGGACGGCGCGCGGCGCGCTCCAGTCGGAGGGGTTCGCGGGGTCTCCGCCGTCGCGCAGCTGCATGATGTGCGCCTGCACCGTGAACCACTGACCGCCCTGGTTCGACTGGTCGTTGTCCGGGTTGAAGCACGGGGCGAACAGGATCGAGAGCTTGCCGCCGATCTCGTGGATCTCGGGGGCCCAGTAGCAGCCCGCGATCACCTTGCCCTCGGCGGTGCGGTCCATCCGCGTGGTGCGGTTGAGGAGGTCCACCTCACGGGCGCGTCCACCGTTGTCGTCGCTGAGCTGGTCGATGCTGTCGGCGACCCGGATCGGCAGGTGCTGCGAGGCGACGTTGTTGTTGTTCGTGTCGTCCGTGGCGGTGAAGAGGTACTGCGTCTTCCCGTTGCGCTCGTAGCGGTGGATCGTCGGATCCGCGCGGTTGTAGGCGAACGGCTCGTTGTACTGCCGCTGGCGGACGGTCCCGGAGAGGTCGTACGTTCCCGGGCCCTTCGCGGCGAGGTCGGCGAGCTGCTGCTGGTTCCAGTCGATGCCGAGGCTGCCGGTCGAGCCGTCGTTGTACGAGAGCTGCGCCTTCACTCCGGACAGGGCGGAGGTGTCGCCCTGATCGATCGTCTGCGGTGCGACCGAGGATCCGGTGTTGACCGTGCGGCCGAACCTCTTCGCGAGCGAGTCGGCGACGGAGCCGGAGACGGTCAGCGCGCCGCCCGGCAGAGCGTCCGCGACGCGGCCCGGGACTCCGGAGAGGTCGGGAGCGGCGACGGTGGCGGGGCTTCCTCCGAGGACCGCTCCGCGGTTCCCGTCGGTCACGACGACGCTGCGACGGCCGCCGTCCTTCGGCCAGAACGCCTGCGCACGGAGCTCGGTGCGGGCGAGATCCGTGACGGTCGTGTACTTCGCAGCCCCGGAGGAGTCCGTCCAGGAGACGAGGTAGCGGTTCTGGTCGGTGTCGTAGACCGCCTTCGGCCCGACGACGCCGCCGGTGGTGCCGAGGTCGATGAGGCCGAGCTCGGTGAAGTCGGACGCGGTGGCGTCCGTGGCCTTGAAGACCAGAGCGCTCGAGGTCCCGGTGCCGTCGGACGCGCCCGACTGCAGGACGCGGGTGGCGATCACGCCGACGGTGCCGTCGGCGAAGGTGAACAGCGCGGGGTTCGCGAGGCCGCGGGCGTCGGCCTTGTCGGTCCCGGAGAAGACGCCGTCGGCGAAGAGGACTCCCGAGTTGCCCGAGAGCGGTGCCGCGTCGGCGACGGACGAGCCCAGCGCCAGGTGGAGACTGCGGGCGACCGTGTCCTGGTTCGCCTTGTCGTCGCCGGTCGGCGTCCGGGTGTACGACACCACGGTCTTCGCCGTGGAAGCGCTGAGGACGGTGGTGCGGAAGGTCTTCGTCAGCGTGGTGGTGCCGACCTTCACGGAGGCGGTGAGCGCGAGCGCCCGGTCGGTCGCCGTGTCGTTCACGAGGCGGCCGCCGGACAGGCCGGCGCCGTCCGCACTCCACGACACGGTGTAGCCGGCGACCGTGGGCAGAGCGGTTCCGGAGGCGACGGTCGGCGGGACGACGAGGGCGGTGCGCAGGCGCGCCGTGGCGTCGGCCTCGGTGTCCGCGGCGACGGTGACACTGCGCGCGGTGCCGGTGGCGGCGGATCCGGCGAAGGTCGCGGTCGGGGTCAGGGTCACGGTGGCGTTCGCCGATCCGGGTGCCGGGCGGCGCACGGAGCCGTCGGTGCCGATCACCGCGGGGTCGCTGCTCGCCCAGGTGAGGACGGAGCCGCCCGCGCCGCGGGTCGGCAGGGGGAGGTCGCTGGTGACGGGTCCGGTGACGGCGATGGTCGCCGCGGCGGCGTCCGATGCGGCGATCGCGGCGGCGGCCGGAGCCGCGTCCTCGCGCACCTGGTCCTGGGTCAGGGCGGAGGAGTAGACGTGCACGTCGTCCATCGCCCCGGCGAAGAGGGGGTCGGGGCCGTAGAACGACTTGCCGAGGAGGCCGGAGAAGGCGGAGGTGCCGACAGTCGCCGCTCCGGTCGCGGAGGTCGGGGTGGTCTGGGCGAGCCGGCCGTCGACGTAGGTCGAGACGCTGACGCCGCTGCGCAGGACCACGGCGACGTGGCTCCAGCGACCGGTGGCGGCGGGACCGGAGTCGGCCGCACGCTGCTCCGAGCCGTTCTTCACGGCGCCGATCAGGTTGCCTCCGCACTGGGGCGTGGTGAAGAGGTACCGCTCGGTCGACTGCCCGAGCGCGTACGCCCAGCTGCAGCTCTGGTTCCCCTCCCAGCGCAGCCAGGCCGACATGGTCACATCGGTGGTGGCCGCCGTGGTCAGTCCGGGCGCGATCTCGGCGTAGGCGGCGGAGCTGCCCGCGGCACCGCCGGGGAGGCGCAGTGCGCGGTCGGTGCCGCCGCGCGGACCGGCGACGGTCGTCGCTCCGGTCCCGCGCACGGTGGCGGAGCGGCCGGCAGCGGAGTCGGTCAGGGTCGTGCCCGCGCCCACGGCGGAGCCGACAGCGGCGGACGAGGAGAAGTCGTAGGAGAGGACCGGGCTGGGCACCGCGGCCTGTGCGGGTGCCGCGCCGAGCGCAGCCCCTCCCGCTGTCAGGCTCGCGGCGACCAGGAGGGCCGTCGTGCGTCGGAACCGCATTGTTCGTCTACTTCCGTGGGAGAGGTGGATCCGGGGAGAACGGACACGGGGTCCGTGCTCCCTGCTCCGGTGGCCGGAGGCCCCGGAGCGAGAGGAGATCAGGGGAGGGGCGGCTCGGAGCCGCCCCTCCCCCTGTCACCGGCCTAGCGGCAGGTGAGCGCCGAGTACGGCGCGGCGGCCGTCCTGGTGCCGTTCGCGTCCTTCGAGGCGACGCTCACCTCGCCCGCGGCGACCGAGGTCGCCCGGGTGGTGAAGGCGGCGGACACGGACTTGCCGGGAGCGACCCCGGTGAAGGTCCTGCTCCCCCACTGCGAGCCGACGGTCATCTCGACCGTGGAGCCGCTCGTGTTGGTCCCGGTCGCGGTGACCGTCACCTTGCCGGCGACGCAGCGGCTCGAGGCCGAGGCCGTCAGCGACGGTCCGGGAGGAGCCGTGGCGGTGATGGTGGCGATGGCCGGAGTCGCCGCCGAATTGGCGAGCTGTCCGCGCACCTGCACGGTGTCGCCGGCCTTCTTCAGCGAGCTGAGATCGGCCGTCTCCCACGTCACGGCGACCGTCTCGCGGTGGCCGTCCTTGAACGTCGCGCCCACCGTGGCGGGCAGGTCGACGGTGGTCGATCCGGCCTGCACGGTCCGCGCCACGGCGTCGATCGAGGTCACCAGGAGCGACGGGTTCCACTTCGCGGCCAGCGCGTCGCGCTCCTTCGCGGTGATGGAGACGACGGATCCGTGGCGGGGCGACGTCGGCAGCGAGAAGCTGCTGGGGATCGTCCACTGGATGTCGCCCTCGAGCGAGTTCGTGCCGAGCGGGATGTAGCCGCGTCCGCCGTAGTTGTCGGTCCAGAGGAAGTACTTGTAGCCCGCCCGGTCACCCTCGTTGGTCTTGAAGATCTCGGGACCCTCGACCTCCGGCGTTCCGGCGGTGCGGCCGATGCAGGTGTCGATCAGGCTCCACGCGCCGGAGGCGGTGGTGGCCCGCAGGTTCGTCGACTTCTGTCCGATGATGTCGGGCGAGGGGCAGCCGCTGGTCTCGGTCGCCTTCGTGAAGCGGTAGTAGGTGTCGCCGTCCTTGAGCATCGTGGCGTCGATCAGCCCGTTGCGGCTGTTGAGCGAGGGGACGTCGGCGGCCTTGAACCAGACCTCGGGGGTGGTGAACTCCCGGAAGTCGCGGGTGGTGGAGGTGAGGATCTGGGGTCCGTTGCCGTCCTCGACGTTGCGGGTGCTGTCGGTGAAGAGGGCCGAGGTCCAGTAGACGACGTACGCGTCGATGGTGGGGTCGTAGGTGGCCTCCGGCGCCCAGGTCATGCCCGCGTTCGGCAGGTTGACCTCGACGTGGCGCTGCTGGCCCCAGTTGACGAGGTCCGTGGACTCCCAGATCTCGAGGTAGCGGCTGCCGCGGTTGGTCGAGCCGCCGAAGCCGGTGGTGCCGACGGAGAGGTCGGTGGCCATCAGGAAGAAGCGGTCGCCCTCCTTAGAGCGGAAGATGAACGGGTCGCGCAGGCCCTTCGTGCCCAGGGTCGAGGTGAGGATCGGCTGCGCGTCGTTCAGGGTCTTCCACTTGAGCGAGTCGTTGCCGTCGGAGGTCGCGAAGCGGATCTTCTCGCCCTCGATGCTGTCGCCGGTGAAGTACGCGAACAGGTACGCGTCGAGGTCGCTCGCGGCGACGGGGGCCGCGGCCGGAACGGTGCGCGTGAGGGTCCGGACGAGGGGCGTGGTGCCGGGGACGGTGATCGTCGCGGTGAGGGTGACGGTGGTGTCGGTGGACGGACGCGTGAGCGAGCCCTTGGCGACGACGTTCGGCGCGGTGCCCTTGTCGGCGGAGGTGATGACGGCCTCGTTCGACGAGGTCCAGGTCACCACGGCGCTGGCGCTGTTCGCGCGCGCGGCGGTGGTGGCGACGTCGGCTCCGGTCGAGGGCAGGTTCAGGCTGCCGCGCACCGGTCCGGCGAGGGCGGGATCGTTGGCGATGCCGTCGGCGACGGCCCGGGCGAGCTCGGCCTCGGCGCTGTCACCGGCGGCGTACGCCGGGACGGAGACGGTGGTCGCTCGGCCGACGACGGTGATGCCGCCGTGGACGGCGGTCGGGGTCAGCGTGACGGTGGCGTCCGGGCTGCCCGCGGCGGGCCGGGTGACGACGCCGCTGGTGCTGACGACGCCGGGGGCGCTCGACGTCCAGGTGATCGTGGAGCCGTTGGCGCCGGTCGTGGGGAGAGTGAGGTTCGAGGTGACGTTCGAGGTGTCACCGAGCGAGACGGCGGCGTCCTGGTTCGCGAGCACCGAGTGCACGGACGCGGCGCTCTGCTGCACCTGGCCGGCGGTGAGCGCGGAGGTCCAGACCTGCATGTCGTCGATCGCGCCGGCCCAGTAGGCGTCCGCGCCGTAGAAGGACTTGCCGAGGAAGCCGGAGAACGTGGAGGTGCCGATCGCCGAGGCGGCGGTGAAGGTCGTGCTGCCCTGGCCGACGAGGGTTCCGTCGAAGTAGGTCGAGACCGACTGGCCGCCCTTGACGACGACCGCCATGTGCACCCAGCGGTTCGCGGCGACCGGAGTGGTGCCTGCGGCCCGCACCTCGGAGCCGCTCTTGATCGCGCCGAAGCCGGCCGGTCCGCACTTCGTGGTGGAGAGGACGTGGGAGTCGACGCTGGAGCCGAGCGTGAAGGGCCAGGTGCAGTCGGGAGCACCGCTCCAGCGCAGCCAGGCGGACATCGTGACGTCCTGCGTGCCGGCGGGGATCAGGCCCGGGGCGATCCGGACATGGGGGGCGGCCGACGTGCTGGATCCGCCCGGGAGCGAGAGAGCACGGTCGGTGGAGGCGCCGGAGGGGCCGGCGACGCTGGTCGCGCCGGAGTTGATCAGGGTCCCGGGGTGGTTGCCCGGAGCGGAGTCGGCGACGACGGCTCCGTTGGCGAGCGTCGCGCCGATGCCGTCGAACGAGTACTGCAGCGCGGGAGCGGGGACCGTCTCGGCGGCACCGGCGGCCCCGATCGGTCCGAGGACGCCGCCGAGGCAGGCGATGGCGAGCGTCAGCGCGGCGCCCGCTCGAGGGAGGCGTGAGCGCCGGGTGCGCTCCTGCCGGGGGGTTCGTGACATGGGGGGTCCTTCAGGTGAGGGGTCGGAGGGGGAGGACGGAGCCCGCGCGATCGGCCGGCGGAGTGGTGAGTCCGGCGTCCGTCTGGCGGGGAGGGAATCGCCGGAAGGCGGCCCGGGACGCGGGCCTGGCGACCCGTGATCGGGAGGCGGAGGTCGACGTGGGTGCGAGGACGAGACGTCGCGCGCTGCGGGCGCCGACCGCGGTCACCGCGTGGGAGGTGTCGGCCGGGCCGACAGTCATCGGGGCCGGGCGTGGGCCTGCGGCGGGAGGGTGCGGCGGGAGGGTGGTGCTGTCGTCATCATCGACGTTCCTCTCAGGTTCGCCTTCGAACCGGTCGGAGTGGGACGCGAGGCGCGAGGACGCGCTTGCCCACTTCAGGTGTCACCGTACCGACTTTTGTTAACGGTAACAATGGCGGATTCCCGGGCGATGCCGCAGCGACGGCGGGTGTGAGCGCTCTCTCCCTGCGAGCACGGGGATCCGCGTGGACGGATCACCCTCGCCCGGCGGGGCTCGGACCGGATCCGCTCGAGACCGGCACTTGACACCGGCTCCGCGACCGGTCGATGGTTGTCCACGTCAACATGCAGGTCGTGATCAGCTTCCCATCCCACTCGGAGCGTCGGCGCTGACGCGTCCCGCGGCGGGACGACCGGATCACCATCCCGGTCGCTCCGGCGCATCCTCTGCCGTGCTCCGACCCCTTCGGACACGGCTCCTTCCTGCGACCCTCACCCGCGTCCCTTCGGGGACGCCGGATGTCTGTGAAAGGCACCCATGTCCCGGACAACGAAGTCCCACCCCTCCAAGCGCCTGATCGGCGCCCTGATCGCGGCCGTCGTCGGCATCACGACCTTCGGCATCAGCTCGCCCGCCTCTGCAGCCACCGCCCCGGTCGGCCTCGGATCGGCGCAGGAGATCCGCAACCAGCACAGCAGCATGTGTCTCGACGACTTCGACTTCGGCACTCAGCCCGGAGCCGAGGTGCGGCAGTGGAGCTGCACCGAGGGGAGTAACCAGCGCTGGCAGGTCACCGACCTCGGCACCGGCTACGCCGAGATCAAGAACACGTTCAGCAACCTCTGCCTCGACGACTTCGACTTCGGCACCACGCCCGGTGCGGAAGTGCGCCAGTGGAGCTGCAACGGCAGCACCGCGCAGCAGTGGCGGATCACCTCCGTCGGCGGGGGCTACGCCGAGATCGCCAACCGCCACAGCAACCTCTGCCTCGATGACAAGGACTTCGGCCAGCTCGACGGCTCCCCCGTCCAGCAGTGGACCTGCACCGGCTCCAAGGCGCAGCGCTGGGCCCTGACCGACCCGACCGTGCAGAAGATCACCTACACGCTGAACCGCTCGGCGACCCCGACCGCTGACGAGGCCGACGCCTACACCCGCATCACCGCCGCCATGGACCGCGCCGTGGCCCGCTACAACCGCCTCAACAACATCTCCCGCCACCTGACCGTCTCCTACAGCCCCGGCACGCCGACGGCCGACGCGAACATCTACGGTCAGATGCGCTTCGGCTCGAACCGCACCTACATGGTGGAGGGCACGGCGCTTCACGAGATGTCGCACACCGTGGGCGTGGGCACGTCGTCCGGCTTCACCTCCAACTGCCAGAACAACGGCTGGGTCTCCTCCCAGGCACTGCTGCGCACCTGGGACGGAGCGGGCGCGACCCTCAACTGCTCCGGGGTCCACTTCTACCCCTACGGCCTCAACTACAACACCGAGTTCAGCGAGCTGAACTTCGAGCGCCACACCAAGCTGGTGCAGTCCATGCTCAGTGACGGCATGTAGCCGTCACTCGAGGCACGCCCGAACGAGCACCCCGTCGCCCCTCGCGGGCGGCCGGTCCGGCGGGGAGGGGAACCAGAGCCCCCCTCCCCGCTGGCGCCGGATGCCCGGACGCCTCCATCCGGAGGCGCTGGGCAGCGGAGCGCTCGGGAGTCGAGGAGGGCCCCTCGACCGGGTGGTCGCAGCCGACGTGCCGGACGCCGCACCCTGGGGAGGGGGCGTCCGGCACGTCTTCCTCGTTTCCGCTCCGTCCGGTCCGCCGGACGCCACGGAGGCGCAGGACGGGCGGACTCTGCGGGCGCTAGCGGTTCTGCTCGAGGGTGGTCGGAGCGGTCCGATCCGTGTCCGGCGCCTCGGTGCCGACCGGTTCCGCCTCTCCGCTCGCCGCGGCCTCCCGCAGGTACTGCGCCGACATGACGCGGTAGGAGCGGGTGAGCATCGCCGCGCCGGCCGCGATGATCATGACGACTCCGCCGACCAGGAACACCAGCGCGATCCCCCGGCCGATGCCGTCGCCGAGCAGCCCGCCGAACGCCGAGCGCCCGGCCGGCGACTCCATGTACGGGATGAGCGCGAACTCGGCGATCGGGGCGATGAGGAACGACGTGATCGGAGCGGCGGCCGACTCGAACGCCGCCGCGAAGCCGAAGACGCGCCCCTGGGTCTCGAAGGGGACGACCTTCTGGATCACCGTCTGCTCGGCGGCCTCGACCGCCGGGATCAGGGTCATGTAGATCCAGATGCCGCCGGCGTAGAGCCACCACCAGTCGCGGAGGGTGAAGACCGCGCCGATCAGGCCCATCGCCATCACGAGCAGCAGCATCGTCCGGATCGGGTTCCTCCCGAGGCCGAACCTCGCGACGAGCAGACCGCCGATGACGAAGCCGGTCGCCGTCACTCCGAGCACCACGCCCCACAGCTCGACCGGGAACAGCTCGAGGCCGTACGGGTCCATCAGCGCCATGTAGACGCCGCCGATCAGGTTGTTGAACGTCGAGAAGACGATGAGCGCGAACAGCCCGGTCGCCGCCCGCACCGCGGTGATGCTGCCGCGCAGATCGATCAGCGGCGCCCTCTCCCCCGTCGGCGCGGGCCGGTCCTCCGGGATGCGCAGGAAGAGGAGGTGCAGGAGCGCGGCGGCGGAGAGGCCGATCGCGATCACCAGCGTCCACCCCATGCCGAGCAGGCCGATGGCGAGCCCGCTGAAGACGCTCGTCACCACGAAGGCGAGGCCCTGGACCGTGCCGACGAGGCCGTTCGCGCGGGCGTGCCCCTCCACCGGGACCAGCAGGGTCACCGTCGTGGAGAGGGCGATGTTGCGCAAGTTCTCGATGACGGCGCCGAAGAGGATCGTGCCCGAGAACACCCAGAACCAGGGGGCGCGGAAGTCCAGGAGCGCCGCCTCGGGCAGCGCGAGGAAGAGACCGCCCGCGACGCCGAACGACACGAGCGTGACCGCCCCGGCGAAGACCATGACGCGGAACTTGCGGTGCCTGTCCACGATCGTGCCGAAGGCCATCGCGAAGACCGCGACGAGCAGCATGTAGGCGCCGCCGATGATCCCGGTCGCCAGGACGGAGCGCGTCTCGAGGTACACCCAGAACGTGAGCGCGAACCAGAGGAAGCTCGTCGTCACGTTCGCGACGGCGGTGTTGAGGAGGATCTGGTGGAAGTAGCGGAGCCTCGTCGAGGCGTCGACGGCGGCTCCGGGCACGGGGGCGGTCGAGGACACGGCTTCCCTCCGCTCGCGACGGCGCCGTCGGTCCCGCGGCGGGAGTCGAGGGTCGTCGCAGCCACTGTAGGACCGCGCCGTCGGCGAGTCGAGAGGGGCCGGGCGTCCGGCGGGGATGCGCTGCCGCCGCCCGCGCGGAACGAGGGCGCCGCCGCCCTCCCGGCATCGTCCGCTCCTCCTGGACGTGTGCTCCGTCGGCGCCGCGGCCTCACCGGAGGCATCCGAAGCGCCGACGAACCGGCGGTGCGGATCCGGGCGGGCGCGAGCGCCGCGCACAGCGCGACGCCGGCCCCGCGGGAGGGAGCCGGCGTCGTGCCGTCGCGGTTCCGGCTACTCGAGCAGCTTGCCCGCGGTGGCGACCTCGCCGCTGATCAGCGCCTGGATCTCCTCCGGCACCGCGGGGATCTCCTCGCGCGTGATCCCCGTGGAGGGCGACCAGACGAGGTTCACCTGGAGGGCCGGGTCGATGTCCGGGTAGTCGCTGCGGTTGTGGCAGCCGCGGCTCTCCCGGCGCTCGAGCGCTGCCTCGAGGGTGGCCCGCGCGGCCATCGCGGCCGACTTGAGGTCGAAGGCGTGGGCGAGGTCCTGGAAGCCGGCGATGTCCGGGTGCACGCCGATGTCGGCGATGCGCGCCTCGATCGCGTCCAGCTCGGCGAGCCCGGCGAGCAGGCCCTCCTCGTCGCGGACGACTCCGGCGTGCTCGGTCATCGTGTTGCGGATCGCGCGCTGCAGGGCGCGGACGTTCTCGGTGCCGTCGGCCGCGAGCAGGCCGGCGATCTCGTCGCGGGCGACCTGGACGGACGCGGCCGAGCGCGTCTGGGCGGTCAGTGAGGCGGAGTACTCCGCCGCCGCCTGCCCGACGATGCGGCCGAACACCAGCAGCTCGATCAGCGAGTTGCCGCCGAGGCGGTTGGCGCCGTGCAGTCCACTGGAGGCCTCTCCGATCGCGTAGAGCCCGGGGACGTCGGTGCTGTGGTCGTCCGAGCGCACCCAGACCCCGCCCATCGAGTAGTGCGCCGTGGGCGCGATCTCGATCGGGTCCTTCGTGATGTCGAGCATCTGCAGCTCGAGCATCGTCTGGTACACCCGCGGCAGCCGGGTCATGATCGTCTCGCGCGGCAGGTGCGAGACGTCGAGCCAGACCCCGCCGTTCGGCGTGCCGCGACCCTCCTTGATCTCGGTGTAGCAGGCGAGGGCGACGCGGTCGCGGGTCGAGAGCTCGAGGCGCTCGGCGTCGTACTTGCCCATGAAGCGCTCGCCGAGGCCGTTGCGGAGGATGCCGCCCTCGCCGCGCGCGGCCTCGGAGATCAGCGTCCCGGCCGCGTTCTCGGGCTCGATGATGCCCGACGGGTGGAACTGGACGAGCTCGGGGTCGCGCAGGCGGCCGCCGGCCTCGACGGCCAGGCGGAACGAGTCGCCCGTGTTCTCGTCGCGGCGGGAGGAGGTGCGGCGCCAGATGCGGTTGTGCCCGCCCGCGGCGAGGATCACCGCATCCGCGTGGATCAGGTAGCGGGTGCCGTCGACGAGGTCGAAGCCGTAGGCGCCGAACACGGCTCCGTCCTCGTTGACGAGGATGCGCGTGACGTACACGGTGTCCAGGATCGGGATCTCGAGTTGGGCGGCCCGGTTGACGAGCGTGCGCTGGATCTCGAGGCCGGTGTAGTCGCCCGCGAAGGCGGTCCGGCGGTAGGTGTGCGCGCCGAAGAAGCGCTGCGAGATGCGGCCGTCGTCCTCGCGGGCGAACGGCATGCCGTAGCGCTCGAGGTCCTGGATGCCGCGGGCGGCGTTGGAGGTGACGATCTCGACCGTGTGCGGGTTGGCGAGCTGGTAGGACTCGGTGATGGTGTCGGCCGCGTGCTGCTGCCAGCTGTCGTCGGGGTCCATCGTGGCGAGGGCGGCGTTGATGCCGCCGGCGGCGAGGGAGGTGTGCGCGTCCGACTTCGAGCGCTTGCCGAGCGCGAGGACGTCGACGCCCGCCTCGGCGAGCTCGATCGCGGCGCGCAGGCCCGATCCGCCGGTGCCGATGACGAGGACGGAGGTGGAGATCCGACGCTCCGGTGCGGTGGTCTCTGAAGTGGTCATGCCTCCACGCTAGGCACGGCGCTTCGATTACTCCAATGCATAATGCTGGGCACGGCCATGCGCATAGGGTATGCATGTGGATCTCGAGCAGCTCATCGGATTCGTCGAGGTCGCCCGCCTCGGCAGCTTCACCCGCGCCGCCGAGGAGCTGCATCTCGCGCAGCCCTCGCTGAGCCGCCGGATCGCCGCGCTGGAGCAGGACCTCGGCTCCGAGCTCTTCCACCGGGCGCGCTCCGGCAGCACCCTCACACCGGCCGGCGAGCTGCTGCTGCCGCTCGCCCGGCGCATGCTCGCCGACGCCGGATCGGTGCGCCGCGAGCTGGCCGAGCTGGCCGGGCTCGAGCGCGGCCGGGTGCGGTTCGGCGCGACGCCGACGCTCTGCATCAGCCTCGTCGCGGAGGTGCTGCACGCGTTCCACTCCGCGCATCCCGCCGTGGAGCTGCACCTCGCCGAGGACGGGTCGCGGAGCCTCTTCGACCGGCTGGCACGGGGCGAGCTCGACCTGGCGCTGGTGACGACCTCGACCGCGGCCGCTCCCGGCGCCTTCACGGTGACCCCGCTGCTCGTCGAGGAGCTCGTCGTGGTCTCCTCCGCCGCGGAGCCTCCCCTCGCCGCGACCGGCGCGCTCGATCTGGCGGCGGTCGCCCGCCTCCCGCAGATCGTCTTCAACTCCAGCTACGACCTGCGCCGCACGACCGACGCCGCGTTCGCCGCCGCGGGCCTGGAGCCGGACGTGGTGCTGGAGGGCGCCGAGATGGACGCGGTGCTGCGCTTCGCCGAGCGGGGCCTCGGCGTCGCGGTCGTCCCGGCGATGGTGCTGCAGGGGCGCCCGGGCCTGCGCTCGATCCGCATCGAGGAGCCGACGCTCGAGAAGCCCACGCTGACCCGGACGATCAGCCTCGCGCGCCCGGCGGACCTCGCGCCGACCGCCGCGGCGCGGGTCATGCAGCGCACCATCACGGCGACCGCCCGCGCCTTCGCCGCCCAGGCCGGCGGCACGATGCGCCTGGCCGACAGCCGCTGACCGAGCGGGGGTCTAGAGGCGCCGCTGCTCGACCAGCAGGACGGCGGACATGCTGATCGAGCAGCCCCGGAGGGCGTATCGAGATCCCCCCGCACGCGCAGGAGCGCCCCCGGCCCCGCAGGGCCGGGGGCGCTCCCCGGTGGTTCAGCCGTGCGCTACGAGCACGGGCGCGCCGCGTACGGAGCGCTCACCTCCGTCTCGACGGGGGCGCCGTTCATCGTGGCCGTGGCCTCGACGGTCACCGCACCGGCGGGCAGGTTCGCCTGACGGGTGGTGAAGGCGTGCGACACGGTCTTGCCGGGCGCCACCGAGGTGAACGACTTCGTGCCGGACGTCGACGTGAAGGTCACGCCGACGGGGACGTCGGAGCCGTTGCTCGCCTGGACGGTGACGATCGCCTTGCCCGCGATGCAGCGGGTCGCCGCGCTCGCCGTGATGTCGAGCGCCGGAGCCGCCTCGCCCTCGGTGAAGGCGAAGGTGTCGAGCTCGAACAGGTCGCCGGAGGGTCCGGAGTAGCTGAAGAACACGTCGTGCACTCCCGTCGCTCCGGTCAGCGCGGCGCTGACGTCGGTCCACTCACCGGTCGTCCCGTTCACCGCGACGGTGCCCGCGACGGGCCCGGTCTCGGAGTCGAGGCGGACGGTGATGGTGCCGCCGGCCTGCAGCGCCTTGGCCTTCGCGGTGAACGTCGCGGCTCCGGTGTCCCCGAAGTCGACGGCGGACAGCGCGGTCCAGTCGCCGTTGTCGAGGTCCTTCAGCACGAGGTTCTGCGTCGCGCCCGCGGCGGGGGTGCCGAGCGGCGCCGTGGCGATGCCCTTGCTCCAGCCGATGGTCTCGGCCGGGAAGGTGCGGTACGGATCGAAGTCCTTCACCTGGTCGACGCCCTTGTAGTCGCCGACCACCTGCTGCACCGTGCCGTCGGCGTTGAACTGCAGCTCCTGGATGTGCGGGCTGCGGTACCCCTGGGTGGTGTCGCCGTTGATCCGCTTGTTGAGCGTCGGCGCGTGGTAGGTGAAGTAGTACTTGCCGCCCAGCTCGAAGACCGACTGGTGGTTGTTGCCGCCGGTGCCGGCTCCGAAGAAGCGGCTCTGGTTCGGGAACATCACGCCGGCGTAGTTCTCCTTGGGCCAGGACATCGGGTCGTCCGAGATCATGTAGCCGATCTCGCCGCCGCCCGGGTAGCCGGGCTCGCGGGTCTGGTTGCCGCCGAAGTCGTTGCCGCCGAAGTGGGACGAGTACGAGAGGTAGTACTTGTCCTGGCGCTTGAACACCTGGGCCGCCTCGAACGCGACGGGCGCGTCCACGACGGCGGAGGTGCCCTGGGTCGAGATCATGTCGTCGCCGAGCTCGATCACGCGGATGTTCTTCGGGTTGTTGAAGCGCTCGGCCGCGGGGAGCGCGGTCGAGGCGGGTCCGCCTCCGAAGAACAGGTAGCCCTGGCCGTCGTCGTCGACGAGCGGTGCCGGGTCGAACTTCCACGCGACCGCCTCGGCGCCCGGGGTGGACGCGTTGATGAGCGTGGAGGTGCGCTGGCTGGTCCACGGGCCCACCGGCGAGTCGCCGGTGATCACGTTGCTGGAGCCGCCGCCGTTGGCGTAGTAGAGGAAGTACTTGTCGACGCCGTTCACGGTCTTCTTCGCCATGCCGGGAGCCCACGAGTTGCCGGTGTAGGGCGCGACTCCGGTGGAGCCGGCGACCTGGATCTCGCCGTGGTCGGTCCAGTTGACGAGGTCGTCCGAGGAGATCACGGTGATCTGGTTGATCTTGCCGTAGTCGATGCCCGCCGAGACGCCCGTGGCGGGGTTCGGAGCGTAGCCCTGGGTGTCGTTCGTCATGTACATGTACACGCGGCCGTTCTCGACGAAGCCGAAGCCGTCGGCGCCGAACTTCCAGCCCATGAGCGGGTTGTGGTCGCCCGGGATCTTGCCCACGACCTCGATGGTGCGCGAGGCGGGCGCGGGAGGCGCCGCTCCGACCAGCGAGACGTCGTCGAGCTTGTAGTCCATGAGGTGCGTCTCGGGCGCGGCCGACGGAGTCGCGGTCCACGGCGTCTCGAAGAAGAGGCGCGCGGTGGCGACGCTCTGCCCGGCGGGGATGGTGAACGATCCGTTGATCGTCGCCCACTGCCCCTTCGTGGCGGTGACGCTCGCGAGGTTCGTGTAGGTGCCTCCGCCGTAGTGCATGGTGGCGAAGAACTGCTTGGTCGCGGGGCTCGCGGCGTTCTCGTACTTGATCTGCGCCTTGACCTGGTAGGTCTGGCCGGCGACGACCTTGCCGCTGAGGTCCTGCATGGCGCCCGCGCCGGTGGTCGTGCGGCCGGTGACGAGCGCTGCGGCGGAGCCGGTGCGCGCGTCCGTGGTCGTCGCGATGGTGCCGGCGTCGGCGGCGTTGCCGTTGTTGACGAACCAGCTGCTGATGCCGCTCTCGAAGCCGCCGTTGACGATGAGCTCCGCCTCAGCGGCGGACGAGGTCTGGGCGGCGAAGGGTGCCACCAGGAGCGCGGTCAGCGCGGCCGTGGCCAGCAGCCTCAGCCGCAACCGCCCCTTCGGAGCGGCTTCTCGTTGTGGTGATCTCACGGATCCTCCTTGATCGTGTCGTGCAGGAGATCGTCGGCGACGGGTGCCGCTGACGCGTTCGGGGGCGGGGGCGGCCGCGCGGGCCGCCCCCGGGGTGCTCAGCCGCAGGACGCGGCCGGGTGGGGCGCTCTCACCGTGGTCGTCACCGGCTCGCCGTCGAGGGTGGCGGTCGCGGTCACGACCACCTCGGCGGCGGGGACCGAGGCCGCCCGCGTGGTGAAGGCGTGGCTCGTCGTGGCGCCGGGTGCGAGCGCGGCGACCGTCTTCGTGCCGGAGGCGCTCTCCATCCGGAGGGCGACGGGCACGTCGTCGGCGTTGGTCGCCCGCACGGTCACGACGACCTTCCCGGCGATGCAGCGGGTCGCGGCGGCGGCGGTCACATCGAGCGACGCCTCCTTCAGCGTCCCGAGGCGGGCCAGCTGGTAGCTGAGCGCGCGCTCCGGGGCGTCGATCTGGTTCTGCGTTCCCGCGGTGCCGACCGCCTGCGCCTTCGCGAGGACCGACTGGAGGTCGGACCAGGCGTCGGCCGGGTAGTCGTCGGAGCGGAGCGTCGCCGCGTGGGCGACGGCCGCGTCGAGCTGCGAGCGGTCGAGCGCCTTCCCCTCCGAGGAGAGGGTGTCGCTCAGGAGGAACTCGTCGACGTCGACGTGGCCGCCGGCGGTCTTCGTCGCGTAGCTGAACAGCCCGAGGCGGTGGCCCATGAAGTGCGTGAGCTGACCGTCGAGGGTCTGCGGGCCGACGCGGCTGCCGAGCTTCGTCCAGCTCGTCCCGTCGAGGCTGTACGAGAAGGTCGTCCAGAGCTGTCCGGCCGGGGCCGAGAGCTCGAGATCGGCCTTCAGGCGCACCTGCGAGGCGTCGCCGAGAGCGGCGGTGGAGCCGGGGAGGAAGGACTCCACGGCCGCCTGGTCGAACGTGGTCGCGAACGGCTGGCTGCGGTTCACGACGCCGACGGTGGTGACGCCGTCCACGCGCTTGACCGCGACGTAGGAGAAGCCGCGGTTGTAGGCCGCGAGGCCGGCGACGTCGCCGTCCTTCATCCCGGAGACGTCGAACGCCGCCTCCGCCGACTGCTTCGGAGCCACGATGCGCTGGGAGAGCGTGTTGCGCGCCTCCTCCAGGTACGTCATCTCGGGCGAGCCCGAGAGACGCGTGTGCGCGGCCGTTCCGCTGAGCACCTTCCCGTTGGTGAGGCGGAGCCAGCCCTCGCGCTCGGTCAGCGACCAGTAGCGGTTGTCGGGGGCGTGGTTCCACTGCCAGGGGAGGGCGAGGGTCGAGCCGTTCGGCTGGATCTCGGCGGCCGTCGGGCGCTCGAGGGTGGGGGCGGCTCCGACGAGCGAGACGTCGTCGAGCAGGTACTCGGTGCTCGAGGACGCCGGCTGCGGGTTGCCCCACGGCGTCTCGACGGCGAACTTCACGCTGCCGACGTTCGCGGTCTCGGGCACCGTGTAGGTCCCCGTGATCGTCGTCCACTGCCCCTGCGTGACGGCGGCGGAGGCCATCGTCACGGGTCCCGCGCCGAAGTCGGCGCAGAGGTTGAAGCGGACCGACGCGGGGCCGGTCGTGTACTTCACCTTCGCGGACACGGTGTAGGTCACGCCGCGCTGCAGCTTGTTCGCCAGCACCTGGCTCGGGCCTGAGCCGTTGAGCGTGCGGGTGCCCACGCGGAGCGCGGCGGTACCGGACGCCGGGTCGGTCGTGTCGGCCGACAGCGTCGCGCCGAACTGGCCTGCCCACGGCGCCGTCCCCGACTCCGCTCCCGGGTTCTGGAGCAGCTGCACGCCGAGCAGCGACGCGTCGTAGGCGGGCGCGGGCGGGATCGTCCACGACTCGTCCTGGTAGGCCTTCGCCGGGGCGTCGTTGTCGAAGTCGTCCGAGACGACGATGCTCTTCTGCCGCTCGAACAGCTCCTCCTCGGGGCTGAGGCGGATCGGCTTCGGGAAGCTCCCGCCCACCGGCACCGAGCCGTTCGTCCCGAACGTCGGCCAGCCGTCCTTCCACGTCGCCGGGATGAGCCCGGGGATGCGTCCGGTCGGGAAGCTGTCGCGGAAGAACATGCCGTGCCAGGCGGTCGAGCCGTCCTCCTTCGCGATCGGCACGAGGCTCCCCTGGGCGAACCCGCTGGAGTTCAGCACGCCCTTGCCCTCGTAGGGGTTGCTGCCGTCGGCGGTCGCGTAGCGGCCCAGCAGCTCGGACGAGCGGAACAGCGCCACCTGGCGGCCCTGGCCCGAGGGCCAGGTGATGATGACGATGTAGTACTGCCCGTCGATGTACTGCACCTGCGCGCCCTCGAACAGGCCGCCGAGGTAGCCGGCTCCCGGGTAGTCGGAGGTGCGGAGGATGTTCGGGTACTCGGCGACGACGGTCGTCAGGTCCTCGCTGAGCTTCACGGCGCTGGTGGATCCGGAGCCGTAGAAGATGTACGGCGTGCCGCCGTCCGCGTCGTCGAAGAAGAGCGACGGGTCGTGGAAGGCGCGGCCGAGGGCCGTGCGGGTCCAGGCTCCGTCCTCGATGTCGTCGGTCGAGTAGAGGTAGGAGCCGCCGAGGTTGTTGGTGTTGAAGACCGCGTAGTAGCGGCCGTCGTGGTACCGGAGCGACGAGGCCCACTGGCCGTTGCCGTAGGAGTTCTGCCCGTTCCGGAGCGAGAAGCGGTCGCCGATCTCGAGCCGGTCGAAGACGTAGTTGACGATCTCCCAGTTGACGAGGTCGTAGGACTTCATGATCGGGGCGCCCGGGCTCAGGTGCATCGTGGTGCTGATCATGTAGTAGATGTCGCGGCCCTCGTCGTTCTCGGACGCGGGCACGCGCTCGACGCTGACGTCGGGCACGTCGGCGTTCAGCAGCGGCACGGAGTAGGTGCCGTCGCCGCGGTCCGTCGACGTGTAGGAGGCCTTCGGCGACCAGGCGCCGGCCGCGGTCGCCGGAGCCGCGCCGGAGGCGAGCAGGCCCGCCGCGAGGAGGGCGCCGATCGCCGTGGAGGCGACTGCGCGCATCGGGGTCATTCGAACAGCGACAGCGTCAGGACGGAGGAGTAGTCGCCGGGGGCGACGTCGGCCTCGGTCTTCAGGGTGAGGCCCGCGGACACGGTCCAGGACCCGTCCGTCGCGGTCTCCTGCGAGTCGAGCGACAGCGCGAGCAGCTCCTGGTCGAACAGCCCCACGGCGTCGGCGCCCTCGTCGAGGATCGTGTCGACCGGGTCGCCCTCGGACACCAGGCCCGACTCGCCGCCGTCCACGAGGACGGGCGTCCAGCCGAGGTGGTCGGAGGAGATGTCCTCCTGGTCCGCGTCGCCGGTGAAGGCGCTCGCCGAGCCGAGGACGTACCAGCCGGCTCCGGCCGGGATCTCGTCGACGGTCCGGGTGTCCGTCACGGTCACGTCGGGCAGCTGCCCGGTGAACGCGCGCACGGTCGGGGTGGAGCCCTCCTCGGTGAGCGTGGATGAGGTGCCGTCGATCGACATCGAGAGGGCGCCGGGCTGCTCCAGCTCCTCGATGCTGACGTTCACGTCGACGTCGTCGGAGCCGTACTCGGTGTCGGCGGCCGCAGCCGCGGCGGCGACGCCGGACAGGAGCAGGCAGCCGGCGAGAGCGGCGCCCGAGCGGACGAGCCAGAGGGGTCGGGGGGTGCGTCGCGTGGACATGGTGTTCCTCACTCGATCGGCATCGTCGCCGATCAGGTCGAGCGCCGGACGGCGCGGAGTGGTGGCGGCCCGAGGCCGCGAGAGGACGGAGCGCGGCGCAGCCCGAGGGCGTTCGGCCGCGCCTGGAGCGCAGGACGCGCGGAGAGCGGCGGACGGCTCGTGCGCGGCGGCTTCCACAGCGTGGCCACGCGAGCTCCAGCTCTCGACCCCCTCAGCACTGAGGGGAGAAAGGCTGCCCGACACTCGTCTCTCTCGACTGCTGAGCTTTCCCTCAGCTAGTCTTGCGGGCAATGTTACCGGGAACATTCCCGATTGCAAGGACGTGTTCTCAACCGTCCGGAGCAGCGCAGCGAGGCGATCACCGCGTTCCGCCGCGGCCGGGCGGGGACGGCGGGAGGGGACGAGGATGTCCGCAGGGGCGGCGACGGCGGAGGCCGAGCAGGAGGTCGCGACGACGGAGCGCTCGGGCGTCATCGGCGTGCTCCTGGGCGACTTCGAGCCGTTCGGCACGGAGGTGCTGCAGGGAGTGGCGACGGCGCTGCGGGGGACCCGGTTCGACCTCCTCGCCGGCAGCGGGGCGAGCCGCCGGGGCCGGGGCTGGGAGCAGGAGTCCCTGCGGCGCCTCACCGAGGCGCACGTAGCGGGAGCGATCCTGGTGACTCCCTCCGGCGTGATCCCCTCGTCGGACCTGCCGCTCGTCGTCGTGGATCCGCTGACCGCGCAGACCGAGCTGCACTCGGTGGCGACCGACGACTTCGGCGGAGCGCAGCTGGCGACCAGCCACCTGATCGGGCTCGGCCACCGCCGCATCGGCTTCGTCGCGGGCCGCCCCGACCTGGAGTCGTCGCACCGGCGCGGCGCCGGCTACCAGCGGGCGCTCGCGGACGCCGGCCTCCCCTACGACCCCGCGCTCGTACGGGTCGGCTACTACCGGCACGACCCCTCCCTCGTCGCCGCTCACGAGCTGCTGCTGCTGCCCGACCGCCCGACGGCGGTCTTCGCCGCGAACGACGCCTCCGCCATCGCCGTGATCGAGGCGGCCCGGGCGCTGGGCCTCTCGGTGCCGGGGCAGCTGTCGGTCGTGGGCTACGACGACGTGCCCGACGCCTCCCGGGTGGTCCCCGCGCTCACGACGGTGAGGCAGCCGCTGCACCGCGTGGGGCGCGCGGCCGCCCGGGCACTCCTGACGCTGATCGACGGCGGGAGCGTGGCCGAGCCGCACGTGCGGCTGCGCAACAAGCTCGTGCTCCGCGGGTCGACGGCGCCTCCCGCCGAGGGCCCGCAGTCCGGCTGACTCCTCCCCCTCCCCCAGCCGGCGGGAATACGCTCGGCGCATGAACCAGCAGCGCACTCCGGTCACGGTCACGGTCACGGGAGCGGGAGGCGCCATCGGCTACGCGCTCCTGTTCCGCATCGCCTCGGGTCAGCTCCTCGGGCCGGACGTCCCCGTCCGCCTGAACCTGCTCGAGATCCCCTCCGGCCTCCGCGCGGCCGCGGGCACGGCGCTCGAGCTGCAGGACGGCGCCTTCCCCCTCCTCCGCGGGATCGAGGCGACGGACGACCCGGCCTCTGCGTTCGACGGCGCGAGCGTCGCCCTCCTGGTGGGCGCCCGGCCGCGCAGCGCGGGCATGGAGCGCGCCGACCTGCTCGCCGCGAACGCGGGCATCTTCGGACCTCAGGGCGCCGCGTTGAACGCGCACGCCGCCTCCGACATCCGCGTGCTGGTCGTCGGCAACCCGGCGAACACCAACGCCTGGATCGCGCGGCGCAGCGCCCCCGACATCCCTGCCGGCCGCTTCACCGCGATGACGCGCCTCGACCACAACCGGGCGGTCGCGCAGCTCGCCGCGAAGCTCGACGCCCCCGTCGACGCGATCGAGGGCGTCGCGATCTGGGGCAACCACTCCGCCTCGCAGTACCCGGACGCGACGCACGCCACCGTCGGCGGACGTCCGGTGCCCGAGCTGGTCGACGCCGAGTGGCTGCACACGGAGTTCGAGCCGCGGGTCGCCAAGCGCGGCGCCGAGATCATCGAGGTCCGCGGCGCCTCCTCGGCCGCGTCCGCCGCCTCCGCCGCAATCGACCACGTGCGCGACTGGGTCGACGGCACGTCGTGGACCTCGGCCGCCGTCGAGTCGGACGGCTCCTACGGGGTGGAGGAGGGGCTGATCTCCTCGTTCCCGGTCCGCTCCGTCGACGGCGAGTGGCGGATCGTCGAGGGACTCGAGATCGACGCGCACTCCCGCGCGCGGATCGACGAGTCCGTGCTCGAGCTGCGCGCCGAGCGCGACCAGGCGCTGGCGTTCCTCGCGTCCTGACGCGCCCCTGCCCGTCCTGTCTCCGCGGGATTCCACTCCGGTGCGCCTCGCGCGGCGTGTCGCGTACCGGAGCGGCATCTCGCGGAGGGGTCAGCGGCGCTTCTCCGGAGTGGGGAGGGTGCCGGAGGCGCGGGCGGCCTCGTACCAGGTGTGCGCCTCCTCCTGGCGCTCCGCCTCGGCGCCGGTCGCGATCGCCGCGCGCACGTGCTCGGGCCCGTAGCCGAACGACGCGACCAGGTCGGCGGCGTGCGGGCGGATGCGCGCGAGCAGGCGGTCGATGTAGGACGTCACCGCGACCGCTCGCTGCGACGACAGGCGCCCGTGGATGAGGTACCAGTCGAGGTGCTTCTCGATCAGGCCCAGGCCGAACAGGTCGCGGAGCCAGGTGAGGACGGTGCGCGTGCCCGCGTCCTCGACGCCGGCGAGCGCCTCCGTGAACGCCTCCCACTGCAGCAGCTCGGCGTGGGCGCGCGCCGCCTCGATGAGCTCGCTCTGGTGCGCGTTGAACAGGCGGGCCGCCTCGTCGGAGGGCAGCTTCGACGCCGGGCGCAGCCGTGAGGCGATCCCCGCGACCATGCTCTCGACGCGGCCGGTGAGCAGCTCGCGCTGGTCCTCCCGCAGCTGGCCGACCGAGCGGGCCGTCGATCCGCGATCGGCGACGACCTGGGCCAGACGGCGCAGACCCGAGTTGTCGACGGTCGCCCCCGCGACCTGCGAGGCGGCGTAGCGCGCCAGCTCCGCGGGCTGGGCGCCCTTGAAGCGGCGGCCGACGTCGGTCAGCAGGCGCTTGGCGACCAGCTGGAGGAGCACGGTGTTGTCGCCCTCGAAGGTCGCGTACACGTCGAGATCGGCGCGCAGCTGCGTGAGCCGGTTCTCGGCGAGGAAGCCCGCGCCTCCGCAGGCCTCGCGCGCCTCCTGCAGCGTGTCGAGAGCGTGCCAGGTCGAGAGCGCCTTCAGCCCCGCGGCGAGGGTCTCGAGGTCCTGCCGCGACTGCTCGGTGTCGTTCGCGCCGGAGAAGACCTCGTCGAACGCCGTCAGCAGCTTCTCGTGCGCGAAGGCGGCGGCGTAGGTGGTGGCCAGGCGCGGCAGGAGGCGGCGCTGGTGCCGCTGGTAGTCGAGCAGCACCTCCTCCCGCTCGCCGCCGCCGGTGAACTGGCGGCGCTGATCGCCGTAGGTGACGGCGACCGTCAGCGCGATCTTCGCCGCGGCGACCGAGGCTCCGTCGAGAGAGACGCGGCCCTGCACCAGCGTGCCGAGCATGGTGAAGAAACGGCGGCCCGGGCTCGCGATCGGCGAGGAGTAGGTGCCGTCGGCGGCGACGTCGCCGTAGCGGTTCAGCAGGTTCTCGCGCGGGACGCGGACGCCGTCGAAGTGGAGGCGGCCGTTGTCGATCCCGTTCAGACCGCCCTTGAGGCCGTCGTCCTCCCCGCCGACGCCGGGCAGGAACGCGCCCTGCTCGTCGCGGATCGGGACGAAGAAGGCGTGGACGCCGTGGTTCACCCCTAGGGTGACCAGCTGCGCGAAGACGACCGCCGCGCGCCCGTCCACCGCCGCGTTGCCGAGGTAGTCCTTCCAGGCCGCGCGGAACGGCGTCCGCAGCACGAACTCGCCGTCCTCGTAGGTGGCGGTCGTGGCGATCGACGCGACGTCGGATCCGTGCCCGGTCTCGGTCATCGCGAAAGCGCCCGGGATCTCGAGGCTCATGATCCCCGGCAGCCACTTCTCGTGGTGCGGGCGGGTGCCCAGGTGCAGGACCGCGGCGCCGAAGAGCCCCCACTGCACGCCGGACTTGATCTGCAGCGAGGGGTCGGCGGTGACCAGCTCCTCGAAGCCGGCGATGTTGCCGCCGTGATCGGCCTCGCCGCCGAGGTCGACCGGGAAGGCGCGGTGCACGCCGCCCTCGGCCGCGAGCACGCGCATCTGCTCCGAGACGCGGAGGCGGTGCTCCTTCATCGGGAGGCCGTCGGTGCGGTGCAGCTCGGGGCGGGCGGTCAGAGCGCGGCTGGCGAGGCGCTGCTCGCGCCAGGCGCCGAGCAGGGTCTCCCCGAGGGCGGCGACGTCGACGGAGGGGGCGCCGTCCTCGTCCAGGCGGGCGTCGACCTCGGAGCCGAGGGAGTCCACCGGCGGCGTGGGCGCGATGGAGCCCGAGCGGGAGCGCCGGGCCCGCGTGCGCCCGGTGGCCACCCGGTCGGCGGCGTCGGCGGCGGAGCGGGGGTGGGGAGCGGTGCTGACCATGGTGTTCGTGTCCCTTCGACCGTCTGCGGTTCGGGCCGCTCCCGGTGCGTCGTGCGCCGACGGGCGCGGCAGCGGAGGCGGTCCTCGCACGGTAGGTCGCTCGGCGGCGCGGCGGAAACGTTCCGTCGCCCGGGCACAAACGGCGCCGGGCGGAGGCGGAAGCGCGTTGTCGGAACCGACCAGGCGGAGACGGGGCGCCTCGTCTGTGCGCTGGACGGGCTGTCCCTGCCGACGGGAGCGGAGGAGGGGGCGGCTCGTCCGTGTGCTGAACGGGCTGCTTCTGCCGAGGAGGGCGCCTCATCGGAGGACGCGTCGCTAGTCTCTCGGCATGAGCGAGCCGCCGCTGCCTCCCCCTCCGCCCACCCGACAGCCGGCGGCCGGGCCGCCCGTGGTCGGCTCGCCCGCGTCTCTCGGGACTCCGGGTGCGCCGCCCTCGGACGTCGCGGCAGCGCCTCCCGGGCCTCCGGCCGCGCCGCAATACCGGGTGCCGGAAACCAGGACTCCCGGATCCGGGGCGCCGGGATCCGGGGTGCCGGGATCCGGGGTGCCGCATCGCCGTCCGGTCCGCGTCTGGGATCTGGTGCTGACGATCGTGCTGATCCTCGTGGCCTCCGCGGTGACGCTGCTGCTGTCGTTCTTCGGGCTGTTCTTCGCGATGGCCAGCGACTCGTGCGGCGGATCGAACGCCTGCGACATCGGCCTGATCGAGGGCGGGATGGTCCTCGCCGCAGGAGGAGTGTGGGTCCCGTTCGTCGCGGCGCTGGTCGTCTCGATCGTGCTGCTGGTGCGGCGGCGCATCGCGTTCTGGGTGCCGGTGGCGGGCCTCGCGGTGTCGTTCTGCTGCACGCTGCTCGGCGGGTGGATGGCGTCGACGGGCGCGGGCGGCTGAGGGCGCTCGCCGGCGCCTCGGACCGAGGACGCTCGCGTCGGTGCCGAGGTGGGCACGATCGCCGACGCGGGCGCCGGAACACGATCGCTCGCGCCGGCGCCCGCCTCCGTCGCGGGCGGTGAACCGCGCGCCTCAGCGATGGATCAGTAGCTGTCCCAGCCGGGCTCCCAGTCGGGCTCGTCCGGCGGCACCCAGTCGTCCTCCGGCGGCTGCGCGGCGGACACCGGCGGACCGGACGATTCGCGGCCGAACGAGGGCTTCGCCCCTTGCGAGCGGGACGACCCGCCACGGGCGGCCGGCGCACGGCGGGGAGCGGGAGCCTCCTCACCGGGTTCCGGGACGGCGATCTCGGGGCTCTCCCCCGCGACGACGGCGAGCACGGCCTCGCCGTAGGTGAGCAGCTTCTTCTGGCCGACGCCGCCGATGATGCTGAGCGCGTCCATCGTCGCCGGCTCGGCGGTCGCGATCTCGCGGAGGGTCGCGTCGTTGAAGACGATGTAGGCCGGGACCGCCTGCGCGCGGGCCTGCGCGGCGCGCCACTCCCGGAGCCGCTCGAACAGCGGCTGAGCCTCGCCCGACAGCTCGGCCACGGTGGACCGTCCGGAGCGGGAGGATCCGCTGGAGCGAGCCGGCTTCTCCGGCTCCTGCCGCAGCTCGACCTTCCGCTCGCCGCTGAGGACGGAGCCGGACGCGGGCGTGAGCACGAGCGTGCCGAAGCCGTCGTCGTTCACGCCGAGAAGGCCCTGCGCGAGGAGCTGGCGGGCGACTCCGCGCCACTGGGTGTCGCTGAGCTCGGCGCCGATGCCCCAGGTGGCGAGGCCGTCGTGCTGGTGCTGGGTGGTGCGCGGCGTGGTCTTGCCGCGGAGGACGTCGATGATGTGACCGGCGCCGAACTGCTGGTTGCGCTCCCGCTTGAGGCGGACGACCGTCGACAGGAACTTCTGCGCCGCGACCGTGCCGTCCCAGGAGGCGGGCGGCTCGAGGCAGGTGTCGCAGTTGCCGCAGGCGGTGCTCTCCTGGCCGAAGTAGGCGAGCAGGTTCACCCGGCGGCACTGGACCGTCTCGGAGAGCGCGAGCATCGCGTCCAGGTGCGCGGACATCCGCCGACGGTGCGCCAGGTCTCCCGGCGACTCGTCGATCATCCGGCGCTGCTGCACCACGTCCTGCAGGCCGTAGGCGAGCCAGGCGGTGGACGGCAGTCCGTCGCGGCCGGCGCGACCCGTCTCCTGGTAGTAGCCCTCGACCGACTTGGGCAGGTCGATGTGCGCGACGAACCGCACGTCCGGCTTGTCGATCCCCATGCCGAAGGCGATGGTCGCGCAGACGATGACGCCCTCCTCGCGGAGGAACCGCGACTGGGCGGCGGCGCGCACCCGCGAGTCGAGGCCCGCGTGGTACGCGACGGCGTCGAAGCCCGCCGAGCGCAGCGCCTCGGCCGTCGCCTCGACGCTCTTGCGGGAGAGGGCGTAGACGATGCCCGCGTCGTGCGCGTGCTCGCGCCGCAGGAAGTCGATCAGCTGCTTGCGCGGCTCGACCTTGTTGACGATCCGGTACTGGATGTTCGGGCGGTCGAAGCTCGAGACGAAGTGGCGGGCGGCGCCGAGGTGCAGGCGCGAGGTGATCTCGCGGTGCGTCGCCTCGGTGGCGGTCGCGGTGAGGGCGATGCGCGGGACGTCGGGCCAGCGCTCGGCGAGCTCGCCCAGTGCGAGGTAGTCGGGGCGGAAGTCGTGGCCCCACTGGCTGACGCAGTGGGCCTCGTCGATCGCGAAGAGGGCGATCCGGCCGCGGGCGAGGAACTGCTTCATGCCCTCGTTGCCCAGGCGCTCCGGGGCGACGTAGAGCAGGTCGAGCTCGCCGTCGAGGTAGGCGCGCTCGACGCGGCTGCGCTCGCCCGCGTCCTGAGTGGAGTTGAGGAACTCGGCGCGGACGCCGTTCGCGCGGAGGGCGTCGACCTGGTCCTGCATCAGCGCGATGAGCGGGGACACGACCACGCCGGTGCCGGGGCGCACGATGGCGGGGATCTGGTAGCAGAGCGACTTGCCGCCGCCGGTGGGCATGAGGACGACGGCGTCACCGCCTCCGATGACCTGCTCGACGATGGCCTGCTGCTCGCCGCGGAAGGAGCCGTAGCCGAAGACCTTCTCGAGGATCGCCTGCGCCTCGGAGGATCCGGAGCCCGCAGCGCCGCTCGCCGCGTCGCTCCGGACGCCGCCGCGGGACTCCGCCGAGGGGTCGGCGAGCGGCGGGGCGGGGAGGGCTGTCGCGGTGGGCTCTGTCACCCGGGGAACTCTACCCGCCGCCTCCGACGCCGCCCCGGGGGTCCGGGGAACTGTGGAGAAGGGCCGCAGGGAGGGACCTGGGGAGGCGGCTGCAAGGAGCGTCGGGGGGCTTCTGCGGCGCCCGGATCAGAGGTCGGTGAGGGTGCGGGTGTCGCCGTCCCAGAAGCGGACGCCCGCGAGGCCGACGGCGAACGGCTCGCCGAGGAGGGGGACGGCGTCGCCGAGCTGCTCGGCGCGGAGGCGGCGAGAGACGCTGATGTGCGGCGTCCAGGCGTCCGGGAGCGAGGTGTCGACGCCGCCCGGCACGAGGCGCGTGGCCCGATCGTGCAGAGCGTCGAGGGCGGGCGAGCGGACCACTCCCCAGGCGAGGACGAAGCGCCCGGCGTGCGGGAAGAGGAGGACGGCGCCCAGGTCGACCGTCGCCGGCAGCGGACCGAGAGCGCCCGGCTCCGGGGCGGTCAGCTCGGGCCCGGCGACCAGGGTGAGGTGCGGGCGGTTGCTGGCGGACGTGTGCAGCGCGAGGCTCGGGATGCCGGCCGCCTCGAGCGCCTCCCACTGGCTGCGGACGCGAGCCTCCGACTCCGGATCGAGGAGGACTTCGAGGCTGCGCATGTCCACATTCTGCCGCGGCTCCTGCGTGCGGGCCTTCGCGGGCGCGCGGCCACTCGCGGGCGCGCGCGGTCCTCGCCGGCTTCCGCGAGTGTGCAGGAGTTGTCGCACTCGAGCTCGAGTGCGACGACTTCTGCGCACTCGGCGACGACGGTGAACGGGACGGGGCCGGCGGCTCCGCGACCACGCGGAAGCGGCCGTACTGGAGCGCGAGTACGGCGACTTCGGAGCAGTGGCGACCGGCTCGAGTCTGCGGGTCCGCGAGTGCTCAGGAGTTGTCGCAGTCGACGCCGAGTGCGACGACTTCTGGACAGTGGGGGAGGCTCCGGGGTGAGGGCTTGCGAGTGCTCAGGAGTTGTCGCAGTCGAGGCCGAGTACGACGAGTTCTGGACAGTGGGGGGAGGCTCCGGGGTGAGGGCTTGCGAGTGCTCAAGAGTTGTCGCAGTCGACGCCGAGTGCGACAAGTTCTGGACAGTGGGGGAGGCTCCGGTGAGGGCTCGCGAGTGCTCGGGAGTCGTCGCAGTCGACGCCGAGTGCGACGACTTCTGGACAGTGGGCGGCGTCCGAGCAGCGTCAGGGGCCCCGGCGGCACCCGTCAGGGACCCCGGCGGCACGCATCCGGGGCCCCGGCGGCACGCGTCGCGCCCGGCGCCCGCGACCTAGGGTGAGGGAATGCATCCGCTCGACGCCCAGGACCCGCTCGCGCACTGCCCCGAGCTGTTCGTCCGCACCCCCGAGGTCCGCTCCTACCTCGACGGCAACTCGCTCGGCCGGCCGCTGCGCGCGAGCGTCGCCCGGCTCGCGCGGTTCGCGGAGGAGGAGTGGGGCGGCCGCCTCATCCGCGGCTGGGAGGAGGGCTGGCTCGACATGCCGCTCGAGGTCGGCGACGCCCTCGGCTCCGCGGTGCTGGGAGCCGCGGCCGGGCAGACTATCGTCGCCGACTCCACGACCGTCCTGCTCTACAAGCTCGCCCGCGCGGCGATCGCCCGCCAGGCGGAGCAGGGGCGCGACGAGATCGTCGTGGACACCGACAACTTCCCCACCGACCGGTACGTGCTGGAGGGCATCGCGGCCGAGACCGGCAGCACGCTCCGCTGGATCGACTCCGACCCCGGGAGCGGCGTCGGCCCCGACGACCTCGCCCCGGTGCTCGGCAAGCGGACGGCGCTGGTGCTGCTCAGCCACGTCGCGTACCGCTCGGGGTTCCTCGCCGACGCCGCGGCGATCACCGCCCAGGCGCACGAGGCCGGCGCGCTCGTGCTCTGGGACGCCTCCCACTCCGTCGGCTCGGTGCCGCTCGAGCTCGACGAGTGGGGCGCGGACCTCGCGGTCGGCTGCTCCTACAAGTACCTCAACGGAGGCCCGGGGGCGCCCGCGTGGGCGTACGTCGCGTCCCGGCACCAGGGCTCGCTCGCGCAGCCGGTGCAGGGCTGGATGGGCGTCGCCGACATGTTCGAGATGGGCCCCGGCTACCGTCCGGCCGAGGGGATGCGGCGCTTCCTCAGCGGCACCCCGCCGATCACGGGGATGCTCGCGATGCAGGACATGATCGCGCTGATCGCCTCGGTCGGCATGCCCGCGGTGCGCGCGAAGTCGGAGGCGATGACGGCGTACGCGCTGGAGCTGGCCGACGCGTGGCTGGTGCCGCGCGGGGTGCGGGTGGCGACTCCGCTCGACCCCGCCCGGCGCGGCTCGCACGTGACGATCGCGCACGAGTCGTTCGCCGGCCTGGTCCCGCGGCTGCAGGCGGAGGGGATCGTGCCGGACTTCCGTCGACCCGACGGCATCCGGATCGGCCTCTCGCCCCTGTCGACCACCTTCGCCGAGCTGGAGCTGGGCATGGCGGCCATCAGGGACGCGCTGGACTGAGCGGGCCGGGGCTCGGCGGGGCGGCTGTTCCCGACCCCGCCCCCCCCTGCCCTCACCGCGCGTCGCGCGTCCGTCGAGTGCTCTCCTTCTGCAGGGCCTCGACGAGCTCCGCCTTCGTCATGCGCGAGCGGCCGGAGACGTCCAGGCGCTTGGCGAGGTCCATCAGGTGCGCCTTCGTGGCGTTCGCGTCCACTCCGCCCGCCGTCTCGCCCCCGGGGGAGCGGCCGTGGCCCTCGGCGCGGGAGTCGGAGGGGCCGCTCTCGGCCTTGCGCTCCCAGTGGTCGCCGACCTTCTCGTACTCGTGCTTCAGTGCGGCGAAGGCCGTGCGGTGGGCGCGCTCACCGTCGCCGTAGCTGTCGACGGCCGAGTCGTGCGCGGCCGACCAGAGCTTCTGCGCGTGCTCGTCGGAGCGCTCGATGGTGGACGGGATCTGTTCCTCGCGGGGCATGGCGGCCTCCCTCTCGTCCTCCGACGCTACGTCGGGTCGGAGGCGCCGGTCACCCCGTTGACGAGCGCGCGGCGGGCGCCTCCGTCCCCGGAGCGCACTCGGGAGGCCGCTGCCGGTGTTCTCACCGGGCCGACGCCGATGATGGGGCGATGTTCATCCCGACCAGAGCCGCCGGTCTCGAGGCGCTCGACGACTTCGTCGCCCGCGCCGGCTCCGCCTACGCCCGCGACCGCAACCACGACCTCGGACCGTCCCGGGACAACGTCTCCGGACTCTCGCCCTACCTCCGCCACCGCCTCGTCACCGAGCGGGAGGTCGTCGCCGCGGTCCTCGCGCGGCACCGCCTGACCGCCGCGGAGAAGTTCGTCCAGGAGGTGTTCTGGCGCACCTACTGGAAGGGCTGGCTCGAGCAGAACCCGGACGTCTGGCGCCGCTACCGCCGCGAGGTGGCGGACTCCTCCGCGGGCGATCCTCCGCCCGGCTACCTCGACGCGATCGGCGGACGCAGCGGCATCGACGCGATGGACGCGTGGGTGAGCGAGCTCGTCGAGACCGGGTACCTCCACAACCACACCCGCATGTGGTTCGCGAGCATCTGGATCTTCACCCTCGGACTGCCCTGGCAGCTCGGCGCCGACTTCTTCTACCGGCACCTGCTGGACGGCGACGCCGCGTCCAACACCCTGTCGTGGCGATGGGTCGCCGGCCTGCAGACTCCGGGCAAGACCTACCTCGCCTCCGCGTCCAACATCTCGCGCTACACGGAGGGGCGCTTCTCGCCGAGCGGCCTCGCCACCACGGCCCGCGCGCTCACCGAGGAGCCCTTCCCGCCGCGGGCACCGCTCGAGCAGGACGACGTCGTCGGGACCGTCGGCGCCCGCCCCGGCCTCCTGCTGCACGAGGAGGACCTCGAGGCGGAGAGCCTGCTCGCCGAGCAGCCGGGTCTGGCTGAGCGCCTCGTCGCGTGCGCCGTCGCCGGGGACGCGGGCGGGCGCTCGCCGTCCGGAGTCTCCGACGCGGTCGCCGCCTTCACCGCCGCGGCGCTCGCCGACGCCGCCGAGCGCACCTCCGACTCGAGCGGCCGGCCGGCGCGGGTGCTGGCGGACGCGCGTGCCGCGACGGTCGTCGACTGGGCGGTGTCCGAGCGGATCGACACCGTGGTCGTTCCGTACGCGCCGGTCGGGCCCGTCGGAGAGCGGGTGGAGGCGCTCCGCTCGGCTCTCGCCGACGAGGGGGTCGCGCTCGTCACCGTGCGCCGCCGCTGGGACGGTGCGGCGTGGCCGTCGGCGTCGCGGGGGTTCTTCCCGTTCCGGAAGCGGATCCCGGCGCTGGTGCGCGACCTCGTCGAGCCCGCCGACGCGGCCCGCCTGTTCTGAGCGGCGTTCCGAGAGCCCCGTCCCGTGAGCTGCGTCCTGTGGGCCGTGTCCCGCGAGCTGCGTCCTGTGGGCCGCGTCCCGCGAGCCGTGTCCTGTGAGCCCCGTCCCGCGACCCACGTCCTGTGAGCCCCGTCCCGCGGAACCTGCCTGGTCCCGCGGGGCGGGTGCCGCTCAGCCGAGCAGGCGGTCGCGGAGGAAGTCGCTCGCGAAGCGGCCCGAGGGGTCCCACTCGGAGCGGAGGGTGCGCCACTCCTCGAGGTGCGGGTAGAGCGGCGCGATCTCGTCGGCTCCGGCGAGGAAGTGCTTGCCCCAGTGCGGCCGGGCGCCGAGCGGCAGCAGCGCGCCCTCGACGGCGGGGAGCACGGCGTCGACGCCGGCGCGGTCCTTCTTGAAGGTGAAGTGCACGCCGACGCTGTCGCGGCCCCCGGCGGGGGAGAGCCACTGGTCGTCGCCCGCCATGGTCCGCAGCTCCGTGATGAGCAGGACGTCGTCGATCCGCTCGCCGATCGCGCGCAGCGCCACGATCGCCTCGCGGACGTTCGCGCGCGGCACCATGTACTCGCTCTGTATCTCGTCGCCCGCGCTCGGCTCGCGGTCGAGGCGGAAGTGCGGCAGGCGCTCGGACCACGGTCCGACGGAGCCGCCGAACGGATTCAGGTTGGAGTCGACACCCTCCGAGACGGCGAAGAGGCTCGCGGAGGCGGCGACCGCGCCCAGGTGCGTCGCGTCGACGTCGGCGACGGATCCCGCCGCCACCTTGGTCTTCAGCCACAGCTGCTCCACGGTCGGCGAGGACCAGTGGGTCATGAGGCTGACGCTGTAGGCGGAGGAGGTGATCGCGTCGAAGTCGTCGAGCACGCGCTCCCAGGGCAGGTCGACGAACGCGTCCTGGCGGACGTCGAAGGTCGGCTGGATGTCGAGGGTCACGCGGGTGACGATGCCGAAGGCGCCGAGGCCTACGACGACGCCCTCGAAGCCAGGCTCCCCGCGGCGGATCGTGCGCAGCGAGCCGTCGGCGGTGACGAGCTCGAGGGCCGAGACGGCGGAGGAGAGGTTCGCGTTGCGGTCGCCCGAGCCGTGGGTGCCGGTCGCGATGGCGCCGGCGACCGAGATGTGCGGGAGCGAGCCCATGTTGTGCAGGGCGTAGCCGTTGCTGTGCAGGTGCGCGGCGACGACGCCGTAGCGGGTGGCGCCGCCGACGGTGACGGTGCTCGCCTCCGCGTCGATCACGGGGTCGGAGGCGAGGCGCCCCAGGTGCAGCAGTGCGCCGGGGGTGTCGGGCAGGGAGTTGAAGGAGTGGCGGCTGCCGAGGGCGCGGACGCGCTCGTTCTCGCGGACGAGGCGCTGCACCTCCTCGACGGACTCCGGCTCGATGATGGCGGCGGCGCGGTACTCGTAGGTGCCCGCCCAGTTGCTCCGTGAGGTCATGGGTCCATTCTGCCGGGTGCGCGGGGGATTTGTTGTTGTTTGCAACGAATGGCCCGGTGGTGCACGGGGACACCGCAGGACGGAACGGCGTGGATTTTGTTCGGGGCGCGCTCCGGGCCCCTGACGGGGAGGGCGGCGATGACCGCGCGCAGACGATCCCGCTCCGATCTGTTCCGGGTGAGCGTGAGCCTCCTGGTCACCATCGTGGTGGTGCTGCTCGTCCTGGCGACGGGGACGCTCGCTCCGGGCGACGGGGCCGTCGATGCGACGGCGACCCTCGTTCCGGTGTACCTGCTCGGCCGGCCGCTCTCCACCGCCCTCTCCGTGGGCTGGAGCGCCGCCTCGTACTCGCGCCTCGACGAGCAGGCGCTGCGGAGCACCGCCGAGGAGGAAGCGCGCGGCGAGCGGCGCCTCCTCTCGCGGATGGCGGGAGCGACCGGGGCGACCGGCACGACGCTGCCGGCGGCGGTGCCGGCGATCGTGGTCACGGTGGCGATCGCGCAGAGGACGGAGTCCCGCAGCGAGCCCCTCTCCCTCGCCGCCGCCCTGCTCGCCGTCGCGAGCTCGTGGGTGCTGATGGTCCTCTCGGTCGCACAGGCCTGCCTGCGCCTCGAGTCGCGGTCGCCCCGGCGGTCGCAGGTGCGCTTCGCCTTCGAGGAGGCGCCGCACTTCAGTGACGACGCGACCCTCGCGCTCCTGCTGTCCACGATGGCGGCCACGGTCTCGGCCGAGATCCGCTCGAGAGAGGGCTGGCGCCTGGTGCGCGCGAACGTCGTCATCGCGTTCGCCTTCGACTCGGTCGTCATCGCGATGACGGTGTCGCTGCTGTTCGGCGGACTCACGGCCTGAGACGGCGGGAGCGGAACGTCCGGCGGAGCCGGGGGCGGCGGGCGGCGGAGAACGTGAACCACGTGGAGGTCGTCCGGTCGTGATCTCTCGAGTTCGACGGCTCTCCTGCGCGGCGGGGGCGTCCGCCAGCC
>NZ_PSTN01000014.1:0-99591 GCF_002930955.1 Rathayibacter sp. AY1A4
GCCGATGGTACTGCAGGGGGGACCCTGTGGGAGAGTAGGACACCGCCGGACACCATTCACGATGGCCACCCAGAAATGGGTGGCCATCGCTGTTTAACCACCACCTCGGATCCCCGCTGCTCACTGGAGCGCGGTGCGGGTTAGGGTGGTGAGACGGTTACGGCCGTCCTCCCCGCCCTCGGGCGGGTCAACTCCACAGAGCATCACCACGACAGGCGAGGAACGCATGGACGACTCAGGATCCGACCGCAACGACCGGGACTCCGGACGTCGTGACGAGCGGCCGCCTCGCGCCGGCGGCCCCGGCCGCTCCTCGAACGATCGCGGCGGCTCGGGCGATTCCCGCCCCCGCCGCGACGGTGATGCTCGTCCTCCCTATCGTGGCGGTGGCGACTCCCGTCCGCAGCGTGATGGTGACTCGCGTCCTCCGTACCGCGGTGGTGGCGATTCCCGTCCGCAGCGCGACGGGGACTCTCGTCCTCCGTACCGTGGTGGTGGGGACTCCCGTCCGCAGCGTGATGGGGACTCCCGGCCTCCTTACCGTGGCGGTGGGGATTCGCGTCCGCAGCGTGATGGTGACTCGCGTGCTCCGTACCGCGGTGGTGGGGATTCCCGTCCGCAGCGCGACGGGGACTCGCGTCCTCCTTACCGTGGTGGTGGCGATTCGCGTCCGCAGCGCGACGGGGACTCCCGTCCTCCTTACCGTGGCGGTGGGGATTCGCGTCCGCAGCGTGATGGTGACTCGCGTCCTCCTTACCGCGGTGGCGGCGACTCTCGTCCGCAGCGTGACAGTGACTCTCGTCCTCCTTACCGCGGGGGTGGGGATTCCCGTCCTCAGCGCGATGGGGACTCCCGTCCTCCTTACCGTGGAGGTGGGGACTCCCGTCCGCAGCGGGAAGGTGACTCGCGTCCTCCCTATCGCGGTGGCGACTCGCGTCCGCAGCGGGACGGTGACTCTCGGCCTCCCTATCGCGGTGACGACTCTCGTGCCCAGCGTGACGGGGACTCCCGGCCTCCTTACCGTGGTGGTGGAGATTCCCGTCCTCAGCGCGATGGGGACTCCCGCCCTCCCTACCGTGGTGGCGGCGACTCCCGTCCGCAGCGTGACGGTGACTCGCGTCCGCCGTTCCGCGGTGGATCGCGCGACGGGGGAAGCCGGCCGTGGTCGGACGATCGTCGGGGCGGCGGAGACCGCCAGGGCGGCGGACGCGGACGCGAGGGCTTCGGCGGCGGACGCGGCGGCCCCCGCGAGGAGCCGGAGCTCACCGAGGAGGAGCGCGAGCGGCGCTCCCTCCAGTCGGTGCGTCCGCGCCACGACGACCCGGACCTTCCGGACGACGTGCAGGCCAAGGACCTCGACAAGGTCGCCCGCAACGAGCTGCGCACGCTCTCGAAGGACAACGCCGAATGGGTCGCCCGTCACCTGGTGATGGCCGGCCGCCTCCTCGAGGAGGACCCCGAGCTGGCGCACCGCCACGTGCTCTCGGCGGCCCGCCGCGCGGGACGCATCGCCGTTGTCCGCGAGTCGCTGGCAATCTCGGCGTACGCGACGGGCGACTTCGCCCTGGCGCTGCGCGAGCTGCGGACCTTCCGTCGGATCTCCGGCTCGGACGAGCAGGTGCCGCTGATGGTCGACTCCGAGCGCGGCGTGGGCCGGCCCGACAAGGCGCTCGAGCTGGGTCGGTCGATCGACCGCACCACGCTGAGCCCCGGCGCGCAGGTGTCGCTGGCCATCGCCATGTCCGGCGCCCGCCTCGACCTCGGGCAGGCGGAGCTCGCTCTCATGGAGCTCGAGATCCCGCAGCTGGACCCGGACCGCGCGTTCTCGTACAGCCCGGATCTCTTCGCCGCCTACTCGCTCGTCCTCGAGGAGGTCGGCCGCTCCGAGGAGGCGGCCGAGTGGCAGCGTCGCGCTGACATCGCGGCGCAGGCCGTCTTCGCGGCCGAGGGCGGCGGTGACGACGAGACGATCGAGGTGATCGAGGAGGAGCACGAGTCGGCGGAGGCCGAGTCCGCTCCCGATCGCGTTGAGGAAGGGACCGCGGTCGACGACGCGGACGACTACCTGGACGACGAGGACGGCCCGACCGCCGTCGACGACGCGGACGAGGACGAGGTCCACCGGACCTTCTCCGAGGAGATCGCCGACGACGACGACGCGGACGCGGACGACGCTGATGCGACCGCTGGCGCCGAGGCCGACCTCGTCGACACGGACGAGCCGACCTTCGCGGACGAGTCCCTCGAGTCGGACGATCTCGCCGAGACGGACCCGGATGAAGCTCTCGACTCGGCTGACCCGACCGCCGACGAGTCGGTCGAATCCGCCGACACCACCGAGGAGGACGGCGATGTTCCGCAGCAGCAGGACTGAGCCCACTCCGCTCGACGGCCGCGACTCCGTCCTGGCCGACCTCGACGGGGTCGTCTACAAGGGTGCCGACGCGATCCCCTTCGCGGTGGAGAGCCTCAACCGCGCGGCCGAGACGCTGCGCGTCGGCTACATCACCAACAACGCCTCCCGCACGGACGCCTCCGTCGCCGGGCACCTCTCCGAGCTGGGGCTGAGCGTCCGGCCCGAGGACGTCGTCACCTCCCCGCAGGCGGCGGTCGTGCTGCTCGCCGACCTGGTCCCGGCCGGCTCGACGATCCTCGTCGTCGGGGCGGAGGGCCTCACCTCCGAGGTCGAGCGCGCCGGGTTCACCGTGACGCGCAGCGCGGAGGACTCGCCGGCGGCGGTCATCCAGGGCTTCGCGCCCACGGTCGGCTGGGAGCAGCTGGCCGAGGCCTCGTTCGCGCTCCACACGGGGATCCCGTGGGTCGCGACGAACACCGACTGGACGATCCCCGTCGCCCGCGGCATCGCCCCGGGCAACGGGACCCTCGTCTCGGCCGTGCACACCGCGGTCGGTCGGCTCCCGGTCGTCGCGGGCAAGCCCGAGCGGGCCATCTTCGACGCGGCGACCGTGCGCTTCGGCTCGACGAACCCGCTGTTCCTCGGCGACCGGCTCGACACCGACATCGCCGGCGCGAACGGCGCCGACATGGAGAGCGCCCACGTGCTCACCGGGATCGACCGGGCCAAGCAGCTCCTCGCCGCGGAGCCCAAGCTCCGGCCGACGTACATCCTCGGCGACCTGCGCGAGCTGCACCTGCCCTACCCGGCGACGACGGTCTCGCGGAACGGCACGCACGCCATCCGCGGCGCCAAGGTCCGCCTCGACGGCGACTCCGTGGTGATCGTGGACGCCGGCGACGACGCGACAGATCTGCTGCGGGCCGCCTGCTCGGTGATCTGGTCGTCCGGCCGCGCGATCTACGGCCTCGACGTGCCGGAGTCGCTCTACAGCTGAGCCTGCTCGGCGGGCTCCCGGCGTCCCTCGCGGCGCAGGAGCCCGTCGAGCCGGCCGGCCAGACCGACCGCGACGATCGCGATCAGCGCGGCGTACGAGAAGGTTGCGGCGAAGACCCCGGTCCCGGCCCCGATCAGGCCGGTGACCGCCGCCGCGAGGAGGCCCGTCAGCGCGAGGGAGACCGAGGCGCCGGTCGAGTCGGCGATCTGCAGGGCCGAGCTGTTGAAGCCCTCCCGGCCCGGAGCGGAGAGCGCGAGCGTCATCGTCCCCATCCGCGGGAACATCGTGCCCATGCCGCCGCCGGCCAGGAACCAGCCCACGCCCGCGACGATCGGGCTGAGGGCGAGCACCGTGACGAGCAGCACGACTCCGATGCCGGCGAGCACGAGCGACGTGCCGAGCCGCATCGCTCCGCCGTGGCTGAGGCGGGTGCCCGGGCGTCCCTGGAGGTTCGAGCCGAGAGCCCAGGAGACGGCGCCCGCGGTGAGCATGGCGCCCGAGAGCCAGGGCGGCAGGCCGTACTGCTCCGAGAGCAGCAGCGGCAGGTAGACCTCGGTGCCGAAGAACGCCGCGGCGACGAGGGCGCGGAGGAGGATCACCGACGGCAGGACGCCCCGGGCGCGCAGCGTGCCGACGGGCAGGAGCGCGCGAACCGCCACGACCACGATGACCACAGCGGCCGCGGCCAGGAGGCCGGCGAGGTCGGGCGCGAGCTCGGCGCTCGTGCTCAGCACGACGACTCCGGCCGAGACGACCACGGCGCGGGCGATGCGGCCCACTGCCCGGCGGTCGAAGGGGAGGCGCTCGCGCGGCTCGAGCGAGCGGAGCGTCGGCGCGATCGCGGCGCTCGCGAGGGCCACCAGGGCGACGACTCCGAAGAAGACCCAGTGCCAGCTCGCGAGCTCGGCGACGACTCCGGCCACCAGCGGCCCCACCAGCGACGGCACGACCCAGGCCGCGGCGAAGGCGCCGAAGATCCTCGGATGCAGCTCGCTCGGGTAGACCCGCGCGACGAGCACGTAGAGGGTGACGGTGATCCCTCCGCTGCCCAGCCCCTGCAGCAGGCGGGCCGCCACGAAGACCGGCATCGACTGCGCGGCGCCCGCGGCGACGAGCCCCAGGGTGAAGAGCAGGATCGCGACCACGAGCGACGGCGTCGGGCCGCGGCGGTCGGCCGAGGAGCCGGCCGCGACCATCCCGACCACGGCGGCGGCGAGCGTCGCCGCGAAGGCCAGGGGATAGAGGGCGCGGCCGTCGAGATCGGCGCTGACGATCGGCATGATCGTCGTCACGGCGAGCGACTCGAACGCGCAGAGGAAGACGAGGCTCGTCGTTCCGATGGTCGTCAGGAGGAGGGGAGCCGAGGTGATGCCGCGGCGATCACGAGAACGCACCTGCTCAACAGTACGCCGAGCGCACGGCCGGTCAGCGGTAGACGGCCCAGTCGTCCTTCGCGAGCACCGTCGGGGTGCCCTCGATCTCGACCAGCCAGCCGCGGTCGTCGCGCTCGAGGTAGCGCCCCTGCACGATCTCGGGGGCCCAGCCGCCGTCGCGGGAGGAGATCCAGCGGACGAAGCGGACGGTGCCTCCGCGCCGGAACAGTGTGCCGTTGTGGTCGCTCATGCGGGGATCTTCTTCACGGAGAGGTCGTCGGGCGACGAGGTTTCGGGGAGGAGGTGGAGGCCGAGGCGGCCGTTCGAGGCGTTCGAGAGCTCGCGCAGCCAGTGCGGGTTCAGCTCGATCGCGGCGGTGCCGTCGTACTCGTAGCGGGTGGGGATGCCGGGGTGGAGCCACAGTTCGGACCGGCGGCCCTCGGCGTCCTCGATCGTCAGGAGGAAGCCCTCGCCGCGGCGGAACCGCGAGGTGATCACGGTCTGGAGGTGGGCCAGGGCGCGGTCCTCGAAGGAGTGCGAGCTGGCGGGTGCGCCGTAGAGCAGTCGTCCCATCGCGCGCACCTCCTCACCGTCGGCGGCGCACGGAAGGCGTGCCGCACCGTCGACACTAGGTATTGCTAAGTCGGTTGACTAACAGTCTCGGCGCCGACTGCGCTTTCGGGACACACGCCGTCCGATCGCCGGAGAAGTGGTTCGATGGGTGCAGCGAGTTCCCGTCCGGGGCGCCTGCCGCTCGGAAGGTGCACCTCGATGGACGCTCGGCCAGACCTGTTCGCTCTGCTCGCGCGATTGCGCACGGCGGAGCGCGACTACGACGGCCGTGTGGAGCGGCGCCTGGGCATCGGCGCCACGGATCTCGCGGCCCTGCGGCTGATCGGAGTCGGGGAGCGGCGCGACGAGATCGTCCGCGCCGTCGACCTGTCCGCGGCCCTGTCGATCACGACGGCGGCCGTCTCCCTCCTCGTCGACCGCCTCGCCCGCGCCGGCTACGTGGACCGCACTCCCGACCCGTCCGACGGCCGCGGCCGCATCCTCTGCCTGACGGAGCGCGCGCAGAAGGCCATCGTCGGCACCGACGACCCGACCTACGAGCAGATCCGCGCGATGGTCGCGAAGGTGCCCGAATCGGAGGCCGCGACCGTCGCGGTGCTGCTCGACGGCCTCAGCCGCATCCTCGAGGGGCAGCCGCCGCCCGAGCTCGTCGACTGATCAGCTCTGCAGGGTGGCGCTCGGCGACTCGCCGAACCGCTCCGCGTAGGCCGCGCTGAAGCGGCCCGCGTTCCCGAAGCCCCAGTGCCGGGCGACGGCGGCGACCGTCGTCCCGTGGGGCGGGCTCGCCGCCAGCTCCACCCGGGCGCGGTCGAGCCGCACCAGGCGCAGGTAGGCGATCGGGCGCATCCCGAGCACCCGCTGGAACGCGGACTGCAGGCCCCGAACGGTCAGGCCCGACGCCGCCGCCATCTCGGCGGGGCCGATCGGCTCGCTGCAGTGGGCGTGCACGTACTCGACGGCCGTGCGGATCCGTGCGTTCCGGGGGGCGAGGAGCTCGGGCGGGACCGGAGCGGACTCCGGAGGGTAGAGGTCGAGCAGCGCGGAGGCCGTGGCGCGGGTGAGCTCGTCCCAGAGCAGCGGCTCGACGCGCTCGCTGCGCAGCGCGCGGGCGGAGTCGGCGACGGCGGTGCGCCAGCGGCGGATCGCCGCGGAGTCGGGGCGGTGCTCGGAGTCGAAGACGAGGGACCCGACGAGGCCCCGCTCGGCGGCGACCCGGTCGACCACTCCACGGTCGAGGTGCACCAGGCGCTGGTCGAAGTCGACGTAGTCGAAGGCGAACGGCCGGCCGACGGGGAAGAGGACGGGACGGTTCTCCTCCATCGCGATCGAGGCGCGGCCGACGTCGATCCGGCCGGAGCCGCCCACGATCCACTGCACGACGACGTCGTCCGAGTCGCCCACGCCGCCCGCGAGGCGCCCGGACATCCGCGAGGTGCGGAGGGTCATCCCGCAGTCGCCGATGGCCGCGTAGCGGTAGCTGAAGTCGGCCGCGGTGGTGGCGGCGCGCCACTCGTCGCCATTGTAGAGCCGCGCGAGGCTGTGCCGCGCCTCGTCCGGATCCTCGCCGCGGGCCTCCAGCCGGACGCGAGGGTGGTGATCGTCCACAGGTCGTTCCGGTGCCTCAGCGCGTGAGGCGCTCGATGAGCTCGCGGTAGCGCGCGGCCGTGCGCTCGACGATCTCGGACGGGAGGGTCGGCGGGAGGCCCTGGCCGTCCCAGTTGTCGGAGAGCCAGTCGCGCACGATCTGCTTGTCGAACGAGCGGCCGCGGATGCCGGCGTCGTAGTCGTCGGCGTCCCAGTAGCGGGAGGAGTCGCTGGTGAGGACCTCGTCGCCGAGGGTGACGACTCCGGTCCCGCGGTCGACCCCGAACTCGAACTTCGTGTCGGCCAGCAGCACGCCGCGGGCCAGGGCGATGGTGGACGCCTCGCGGAAGACGGCGAGCGAGAGGGTGCGCAGCGCCTCCGCGGCCTCCTCCCCGACGATCTCGACCGTGCGCTCGAAGGTGATGTTCTCGTCGTGCTCGCCCTGCGGGGCCTTCCACGCCGGGGTGTAGATCGGCTCGGGGAGCGGGTCGCCGTCCTGGAGGCCCTCGGGGAGCGGGACGCCGCAGACGGAGCCCGTCTCCCGGTACTCCTTCCAGCCGCTGCCGGAGAGGTAGCCGCGGACGACGCACTCGATCGGGAACATGTCGAGCGTCTTCACCAGCATCGACCGGCCGCGTACCGCCTCGGGGATCGCGCCCGGGATCAGATGGTTGGGGACGTCGGAGAGCTGCGCGAACCACCAGAGGGAGAGCGTGGTCAGCAGCTCGCCCTTGCCGGGGATCCCGGGCTCGAGGACCGCGTCGTACGCGCTGACCCGGTCGCTGGCGACGACGAGCATGCGGTCGGCGCCGAGCACGGGGTCGGCATCGTCGGGGGTGTAGAGGTCGCGCACCTTGCCGGAGTAGGCGTGCTGCCAGCCGGGCAGCGGCGCCGTGGTGTCGAAGGACAGGGAGTCGTCGCGGGTCACCGCACCATTCTCCCCGATCCGGGGGGCTCCGCGGCTCCTGAAGACCTCCTGTGTCCTGGCGGATCGGGGCTGTCAAGCACGCGCGGCCGCCGATCCCGCGCGCCTAGCGTCGAGACATGACCTCGCAGAACGACCAGACTCCGCAGAACGACCAGTACACGTTCCAAGACCCGACCGCGATGTTCGCCGACATCGACACGGAGGCCCAGTACCAGGAGGGCTCCGGCCTCGACTCGAAGATGGACGACCCCGCCGACCGCGGCGAGTCGACCTACCGCGGCTCCGGCCGTCTGACCGGGCGCAAGGCGCTCGTCACCGGAGGCGACTCGGGCATCGGCGCGGCCGTCGCCATCGCCTACGCCCGCGAGGGCGCCGACGTCGCGATCGTCTACCTCCCCGAGGAGGAGTCCGACGCGAAGAAGGTCGTCGCGCTGATCGAGGAGGCCGGCCGCACCGCCGTCGCCATCCCCGGCGACATCACCGACCACGACTTCGCGGTGGGCGCCGTCGCGAAGGCCGTCGAGGGCCTGGGCGGACTCGACATCCTCGTCAACAACGCGGGCAAGCAGCAGCACGTCGAGGACTTCCTCGAGCTCTCGGACGAGCAGTTCGACGAGACCTTCAAGACCAACGTCTACGCGATGTTCTGGATGACGAAGGCGGCCGTGCCGCACCTCGCCCCGGGCTCCGCGATCATCAGCACCTCGTCGATCCAGGCCTACCAGCCGTCGCCGATGCTGGTCGACTACGCCAGCACGAAGGCCACGATCAACACGTTCTCGAAGGCGCTCGCGCAGCAGCTCGCGCCCAAGGGGATCCGCGTGAACGTCGTCGCCCCGGGCCCGATCTGGACGCCGCTGCAGACCGCGGGCGGCCAGCCGTCCGACAAGCTGCCCGAGGTCGGCTCGCAGACGCCGCTCGGACGCTGGGGCCAGCCGGCCGAGCTCGCTCCCGCCTACGTGTTCCTCGCCTCCCCGGAGTCGAGCTACGTCGTCGGCGAGACGCTGCACGTCAACGGCGGCATGCCCACGCCGTAACACTCGGCGCTCACGGCGGGCCCGGTCGCGGCGCGGAGGAACCCTCTTCCGCGCCGTGGCGGGGCCCGCCGTTTTGGTTGTCGTAACAATCGACTGCTGTGCAGGTTCGTGCGCGAGAGTCGGTGCATGACCGATTCCCTGCCGATCCTCGACCTGTCCCGCCTCGACCAGGGGGAGGCGGAGGCCGCCGCCTTCCGCCGCGACCTCCGGGAGACCACGCACGACGTGGGATTCTTCTACCTCGTCGGCCACGGCGTGCCGCAGGACCTCCTCGACGACGTCGTCGCCGTCTCCCGCCGCTTCTTCGACCTGCCGGAGGAGGAGAAGCTCGCGATCGAGAACACCCTCAGCCCGCAGTTCCGCGGCTACACCCGCTTCGGCGCCGAGCTCACCAACGGCGACGTCGACTACCGCGAGCAGGTCGACATCGGCATCGACCGACCGGCCGTTCCCGCCGGGCCCGGCGTCGCCGACTACGAGCGCCTCGAGGGGCCGAACCTCTGGCCCGAGGCGCTGCCGGAGTTCCGCGAGGTCTTCGAGCGCTGGCACGCGGAGCTCGCGGCAGTCGCGATCCGGCTGCTGCGCACCTGGGCCGTCGCGCTCGACGCCCCGGAGGACGTGTTCGACGAGGCGTTCGCCGAGCGGCCGTTCTCGCTGGTGAAGGTCGTCCGCTACCCGGGCACCTCCGACCCGGAGCCCAAGCAGGGCGTGGGCGCGCACCGCGACGGCGGCGTGCTGACGCTGCTGCTGGTCGAGCCCGGCAAGGGCGGCCTGCAGGTCGAGCACGACGGCTCGTGGATCGAGGCACCCGCGATGGAGGGCGCGTTCGTCGTCAACATCGGCGAGATGCTGGAGCTCGCCACGGGCGGCTACCTCAAGGCGACGCTGCACCGCGTGATCTCGCCGCTGATCGGAACGGACCGGATCTCGATCCCGTTCTTCTTCAATCCCGCGCTCTCGGCCACCATGCCCTCGCTCCCGCTGCCCGAGGAGCTCAAGTCCGGCCTCTCGGTCGACCCGACGAACGCGCCGATCCTCGAGACCTACGGCGAGAACGCGCTGCGCTACCGCCTCCGGGCTCACCCGAACGTGGCGGCCGTCCACCACGCGGACCTGCTCGCTCCCACCGTCTGACCCGGGACGACGAAGGGCCCCCTCCCGCGCGAGCGCAGGAGGGGGCCCTTCGTCGTCAGTGCGTCAGCAGCGCGCGGCGGCCACGGGGACCGTCGCGGTGAACGCGGGCTGGCCGGTCGCCGATCCGGTCACCGTCACCGTGCCGGCCGGCATCGAGGCCAGGCGGGTGGTGAAGGCGGCGGAGGCGGACGATCCGGGTGCGACCGCGGTGAACGACTTCGAGCCGTAGGCCGAGGCGATCGTGACGTCCGCGGCAGCGGTGTCGGTGTTCTTCACGGTCGCGGTGAGCACGATCTTCCCGGCGACGCAGCGCGTGGCGACGGCGGGGACGAGCTCGAGGGTGTCCAGCGGGACGGCGGCCGAGACCGACGTGCGCACCAGCTTGTCCGGGTACCCGGTGTAGGAGGCCGTGACGCCGGTCACGCCCGCCGGGACCGAGACGCTCGCCGAGCCGCCGGAGAGCGGGACGGTCGAGGTCCACGAGCCGCCGGTGAAGGTGACCGAGCCGACGACGTCGCCCCTGTCGGCCGCCGCGACCGTCGCCGTGACCGTGCGGCCGTCGGCGGTGAGGGTCGTGGTGGAGTCGACGGCGGTGACGCCGGTCCAGTTCTTCATGGCGGTGAGGACCGTCTGCGGGACGCTCACGAACGCGCCGTGCCTCGGGCTGGCCGGGAGGCCGGCGCGGCTCTTGGGCGAGACGTTCCAGTCGGCCGACTGCGAGAGGCGGTTCGTCTGCGAGCTGCCGGCGATGGCCGCTCCGGAGGTGAGGAAGGCCTTGTAGCCGCCGTCGCCGTAGTTGTCGACGAGGAAGGCGTAGCCGTCGCCCGTGCCGGTGGTGTCGTTCGGGTCGCCCGCGTTCAGCTTGATGATCTCGGGTCCCTCACCGGCCTGGCCGGTCTCGAGCGAGGTCATCCGGGTGTCGGTGAGCTGCCACGTGGTGTTCGGGTCGGCGCTCCAGTTGGAGGAGGTCGTCCCGGCGGTCAGGACCTTCGACTTCTCGAGGAAGATGTCCTTCCCGGCCTCGAGGGTGCCGGCGGCGCCGCCCTCCTCGTTCTTGGTGAAGCGGTAGTAGTAGTCGCCGATCTTCGTGATCGTCGAGTCGATCCGCGCGTAGCCGGTGTCCTGCCAGGTGGCGGGAGGAGCGGTGAAGGTGCGGAAGTCGCGGGTGATCACGGAGAAGACGCGGGAGTAGAGCTTGTCGTTGTTGGTCTTCGTCGCGTCGGAGTAGAGGCGCGAGGAGAAGAACACGACGTAGGACTGCAGGGCGTCGTCCCAGTACGCCTCGGGCGCCCAGGTCATTCCGGCGGCCGGCTGGTTCACCGTGATGCCGGTGTCGGCGCCGTTGGTGCGGGTCCACTGCACCAGGTCGGTCGACTCCCAGACCTCGATCTTCAGGCTGCCCTTGGACTGGGCGTCGCCCCAGCCGGTGCCGCAGGAGATGCAGAGGTCGGTGGCGACCATGTAGTACTTGTCGCCGTTGTGCGAGCGGAGGATGAACGGGTCGCGCAGGCCCTTCGTGTCGGTCGTCGAGGTGATGACCGCCTTGCCGCCGTTGACCGGCGAGAAGGTGAAGAAGTCGTTGCCCGAGGTCGCGGCCTGGTAGATCTTCTCGTCGCCGTCCGACTTGAAGTACGCCGAGGCGTAGCCCGCGTCGGGAGCGGTGCGGCCGAGCTCGGCGACCGTCAGCGTGAAGGCGCGCGTCTCGGTGACTCCGTTGAGCGTCGCCTTCGCGGTGAGGGTGACGGTCCTGTCGCCGGAGCCGTAGGCCGGCCGGGTGACGACGCCGCCGCCGCGGTACGGGTCGGCCGCGCCGACCGCCGGAGCGGCGTAGGACGTGTTCGTCGGGGTGACGAGCGCCGGGTCGGACGAGGTCCAGGTGATGTCGGTGCCGTTCTTGGCGCCCTTCACCGCGAGGGGGAGGTTCTCGGTCGTGCGCGTGGCGAGCTTCAGCGCGTCGAGGTCGTCGTTGATGCTCGGGGCGAGCACGACGACGTCGAAGGCGATCGTCGCGCCCTGAGCGGTGGTCGCCGTCAGAGTCACCGGGGTGTTCTGCGCGATCGTGCGCGAGACGACGCCGGTGGTCGAGACGACCGCGCTGTTCGAGGAGGTCCAGGTGAGCGGGACGCCGCTGCTGGAGGCGGGCAGCGTCAGGTTCGAGGAGACCTGGGTCAGCGACGGGTTGCCGGCCAGCAGGACGGGCTGGATGTCCGAGCGCAGCAGGGCGGAGGTCGCGGACGCCTTCGCGTCGGCGGTCGGCATGCTCGAGGCGACCTGCTCGGCGGTGAGGGAGGTGTCCCAGAACTTCACGTCGGTGACGTCGGCGGTCACCAGGGCGTCTCCGGTGTAGAGCGAGCGCCCGAGGTAGCCGAGCGTGGATCCGGTCGGGACGATGCTCGCCATCGACTTCGTGGTGTTCGCCGTCGAGATCTGCGTGCCGTCGCGGTAGAGGGTCAGCACGGTGCTCGACCCCGTGCCGGTGCCGACGAGCGTGAGGGTCGTGAACCCGGGGTTCAGTGTGCCGCCGAACGGCATGCGGGTCTCGCCGTTGCTGGTGGGCTCCTTGACGCGGATGCCCGCGAGGACCTGTCCGCTGGGCGAGCCGTCCGGGTTGCGCGGGTTCACGAAGACGTGGTTGCCGAGCTGCGTGGTGTTCCACGGGCCGACGCCGTCGCCGATGACCCAGCCGAACTGGTTGGCGGTGGTCTGCGTCTTCACCGTGTACTCGACGGCGAAGGCGTTGTCGGCTCCGGTGACCAGGCCCTGGGGGAGGCTCGCGTAGCCGTCGTTCTTGAACCGGGCGACCTGGTCGCCGCCGGCGTTCGCGAAGGAGGCGTCGGTGAGGCCGGTCAGGGTGGCGTTGCGTCCGTTGCCCGAGATGTCGAGCAGGGCCGAGCCGGCGTGCGACATGTCGTAGTGCGCGGTGGGCGCCGGGACGTCGACGGCCTGCGCCGAGACGGGGACGAGAGCACCGGTGAGGGCGACGCTCGTGCAGGCGAGAGCGGAGAGGAAGAGGGATCGCACGCGGCGCCGAGGCGCGGCGGCAGGGGGCTCCGGGGAGCGTCGTCTCATCGTCGAGACCTTTCCTTCAGGGGAGGGATGCGTCGAGCCGAGGGGACCGACGCGTGTGTTCACGTTAACATGTGAGCCGCCTCAGAGCCATGGTGGAATTGCTCCGGCGTCGGGAGCGAACCATGCGACAGGGGCACGCCTCGGCGCAAGACCTGCACCCGCGAGCGCCCGGGGCGTAGCGTGAACGCACCGCATCCTGGCCCCCGGTGACGGAACCATGCCCATCCGCCTGCCCTGCGAGGACTTGACCATGACGACGCTCTTCCACACCGGAGGCTCCCTCTCCCTCGACGACGCGACCGCCGACGCCGTCGTCCGCTACTCGCTCGCGCTCGCGCAGCAGCACCGGATGAGCACGGTCAGCGTCGCCGACGACTCGGCCCCCTCCTCCGTCGTGACGCTCACCATCGGGCTCGGCGTCCCCCTGGTGGTCGCAGGGACCGGTAGCGCAGCGGCGGAGTCGAGCGCCGAGATCCTCGCGCGCCTCGACGCGCTCGACGGCGCGGGCGGTCCGGTGCCCGCCTCGGACGTCGACCCCCGCGCGACGTGGGAGCTCGAGAACGAGTACTGAGCTCCGAGCCGCGGCGCCGCCGGCGCGGATGCGCCCCGCTCCTGCTCCGTGGGCGCGGAGCGTCAGCGCCGGTAGTCGCGGATGATCTCCTGGGCGAGCGTCGTGATCGGGGTCGACGTCGCTCGCGCGCGGACCCGCAGCACCTCGAAGGCCTGCTCGACCGTGGTGCGGTGGGCGTAGGCGAGGATCCCCTTCGCCTGCTCGATCAGCACCCGGCTGTCGAGGGCGTGCTGCAGCTGCTCCTGGGTGACCGTGCTCTGCTGGAGCGCGCGCTGATGCAGGATCCCGATCGTCGCGACGTCGGCGAACGCCTGCACGACCGCGATGTCGTCAGGATCGAGCCGCCCCGGCCGGGCCTGGAAGAGGTTGAGGGAGCCGATCGTCGTCCCCGCCGAGCGCATCGGCACGCAGTGCGCCGAGAGCACGTCGAGCTCGACCGCCAGCGTCCGGAACTCCGCCCACTCCTCGCCCACGGCGCGGGCGTCCTCGACGATCACCGGCCGCCCGGTCTCGGAGCACTGGATGCACGGGCCCGACCCGCTGTCGAGCTGAAGCAGCTCGATCAGCCGGGTGTCCTCGTCCGTGGAGGCGAGCACCTCGAGGGAGCCGGTGGAGTCGGCGAGGACGAGCCCCGCCGAGACGGCGTCGAAGAGGGTCGCGCTGCTCTCCACGAGGGTCTGGGTGAAGTCGACGACGTCGTAGTCGTCGACCAGTGTGTCGGAGAGGGCGACGAACGTCTGGATGACGCTGCGCTCGCGGGAGTTCGTCACCATGTGTCGTCCTGGGCGGTGAGAGGGCGGTCGGGGAACCCGTCGTGCCGGGCCACGATGCCGGAGGCGACATCGACGACGGAGCGCTGCTGGGCGAAGGCGTGGGCGCGCAGCAGCAGCTGCGCCTCCTCGGCCGTGCTGCCGTAGCGCGCGATGATCATGCCGGTCGCCTGGTGCACCACGCGTCGCGAGCGCGGATTCGTGCTCTCCTCGACCTCGTTGTCGCGCAGCACCGCGGCCAGCACCAGCAGCGCCGTCGCGGTGGTCGAGGCGCTGATCCGGCCGAGGAGGGAGTCGCTGAGCGACGTGGGGCGGCGGGAGTAGAGGTCGACCGCGCCGATCGAGAGCCCCGCGATCGAGAGCGGGAAGGCGAAGACCGCGCGCACCGCCGTGGGGCCGATCGCCTCGGTGAAGAGCGGCCAGCGCTCCTCCGCGCCGGTGTCCGGCACCGAGACGGGGCCGGCAGCGCGGATCGCCTCCCAGCACGGGCCCTCGCCGAGGTCGATCTGGATCTCGTCCAGCCGGCTCGCGGTGCTGTCGCTCGCGGCGACGGTCTCGCCGCCGAAGGGGCTGCCGAGCGTGGAGATCGCGACGCCGTCGATCGGATACCCGCGCAGATACGGGTCGCAGAGAGCGTCGGAGTCGGTCACCGCGCCCATTTTAGCCGTCGGCTCCGCTCGGAGCGACGCTCCGCCGGACCGGCGGGGACCACGACGCGGTGACGCGCGGGGGCCCGCCTGGCTGCGCTGCCCGGGCGCACGAGGCGACGGCCCGTGAAGCGGCTCGTCGGGCGCGGACGGTGCATGGTGCGGGGCGGCGGGAGCCGGAGGACGGCGGCCTGCACGGCGACGGAGCGGCTCAGGCCGGGGTCGATCGAGCCGGGACGCTCGAGGGCGGCGATGAGGTCGTCGAGGACGGCGAAGGCGGGATCTGTCATCACGGCTCCTGGCCGGGTGTCCGCGGCCGTTGTTCTGCGCGCCGGGGCGCGGGCGGTGTCGATCGGGTGTCGCCGTGCGGGGTCCGCGCACGACGTCGACGAGGTCCTGCACGACGGTACGGGGCGCGGATCGACCGGACGACGTGGTTGACCTCCCCGAGGTCCGCCGCTACTCGTGCTCTGCGTTGAGCTCGTCGAAGTCGTTCGTGATGATCGACAGCGGGGTGTACGGCGTGATGAGGAGGAGCGCCGGGTTCGCGCGTCCCTCGCCGTAGTTGACCGTCAGCCATTGCGGCGTCGGAGAGGCGAGGGCGGCCTCGACCTCGGCGCGGAACTCGTCGAGGCTCCTGTTGTTGACCGTGTAGGCGGTGCCGTTGTAGATCAGGTCGATGCGCTTCACAGCTGATCGCCCTTCGCCGGAGGACGCACCGGTTCGGCGGGCTCCGAGATCACGTACAGCCCGCCCGCGGAGTTCGCGAGGTCGGTGAGCGCGGAGATCCAGGCGGGGTTGATGCGGGGCATCCGGCCGCCGAAGTACTTGTAGCGGAGCGCGTGGGAGGGGTGGATCCAGATCGCGCTGCGGCCGTCGCCCATGCTGTGGTCGTCGCGCCAGCTGAGCAGGAACGACTCGTTGCGGCGCAGCTTCGCGGTGATGACGATCTGCAGGTGCGCGAGCACGCGGTCCTCGAAATCGATCTCGACGGTCCCGTCGTAGTGCAGCTTCCCCATCGGCGTCTCCAGCCCCTGATCTCCGGCCGGCAGGCGCCCGCCGTTGCCACCACCCTTCCGCAGACCGGAGGGATCCGACAACCCGGCCTGCCATTCTCTGCTCGATCTGTCCAGGTCTTCCGTCAGCGGCGGTCCTCTGTCAACCTCCTCCCTCCACGCAGCCGGCGCTGCCGAGCATGGACGGCATGAAGCACATCCTCTTCGCCGACAAGACGATCCTCGTGGGGGACGAGGCGGCCGACGCGCTCGTCGAGTACGCCGTCGCCCTCGCCGCGAAAGGCGCGGCCGACACCGTCGAGTACACGGGGATCGGCGCGGACGGCGGGACGGTCGACGCCACCTTCCTCGTGAACGCCGCGGCCGCCCTCATCGTCGAGACCACGCCGAGCGACCTGCCCGAGCCGGACAACGCGGCGGAGGTGGCACGGCTGCGCGAGCGGATCGACGCGCTCACCGGCGAGCATCCCGTGCAGCCCGGCGACGGCGAGCTGACCAGTGGTGCCGACTACGAGGACTCCTACGAGCAGTGAGTGGTTCCCGTGGTGCGGACCCGGACCCGGACCCGGACCCGGACCCGGACCCGGACCCGGACCCGGATGCGACCGGCGTCCGCTACCACTGCGAGGCTCCGCAGTGAACCCCCTGATCGGCTGAGGGGAGGCGGACGTACCGTGGCCCTGCGGGTCGCCGACGACACGATCACCGGTCGACCGCTACGGGCACGGCCGCGGGTCGGCCGGGGAGGACGGACACCATGACCGGAGACCATCCCTTCTGGGTGCGCCTCGCGCGCAAGGAGCCGCAGTGCGCCATCGTGCGCGGCCGGGTCTTCGAGATCGGTGCCCCCGACGAGCGGGACGGCGCCTTCCTCCTCACGGTCTGGGAGAAGGGGCGGCCCGTCGGGCACGTCCTGAACGTGGATCCGCCCGCCTACAAGCCGTGCGGACCCGGGCACCCGGTCGAGCCGCAGCGGGTCGACGGGGTCGAGGAGCTGCTCGAGCTCCTGGTGCCCCAGCGCACCCGGCTCGCGGCGCACGGCTGACGCCGCTCCCGTCCGCGGGGGCCGCCCGAGTCCTGTGCACCGGGAGCGGGGCGAGCGCTGAGCACCCGCTGACGGACGCCCGGGACGGGGGAGTCGTGCGGCCGGGCGGCGGCTGGCATCCTGACCTCGGTGCGACGAGCGCGCCCGCGAGGGGGAGCCCGATGAGCACCACCGAGGACGTCGACGACGGGACCGCTGAGTTCGGGTACCGCCCCTCCCTCACCCGCGGCATCGGCCGCTTCGGCAGCTTCGCCGCGGGCGTGAGCTACATCTCGATCCTGACCGGCACGTTCCAGCTCTTCTCCTTCGGCTTCGCTCTCGGCGGTCCCGCCTACTGGTGGTCCTGGCCGATCGTGTTCGCCGGGCAGCTCATGGTGGCCCTGTGCTTCGCCGAGCTCGCCGCCCGCTACCCGGTCGCCGGCTCCGTCTACAACTGGAGCAAGCGCCTCGCCGGGCCGACGGTGAGCTGGCTGGCGGGCTGGCTGATGGCCACCGCGTCCGTGGTCACGCTCGCGGCCGTCGTGCTGGCGTACCAGGCGACGCTCCCGCAGATCTGGAGCGGGTTCCAGCTCGGCGGCTCCGCGGGGGTGAGCGCGGTGGTCTGGGGAGCGCTGCTGATCGCGTTCACCACCGCGGTCAACGCGCGCGGCGTGCGCCTGATGGCCCGGATCAACAGCGTCGGCGTGCTGATCGAGCTCGTCGCGGCGGTGCTGCTGGTGGCGGTGCTCGCGGTGAACGTGGTGCATCCGCCGACCGTGCTGCTCGACACCAGCGACTACGGCGGGAGCACGCCGGGCGGGTACGCCGGCGCGTTCCTCATCGCCGCGATCGCGTCGGCGTACGTGATGTACGGGTTCGACACCGCGGGCTCGCTCGGCGAGGAGACGGTCGACCCGCGCCGGACCGCGCCGACGGCGATCCTGCGGGCGGTGACCGCCTCCTTCGTCCTCGGCGGCCTCATCCTGCTCCTGGGCATCCTCTCGGCGCCCGACCTCGCCGACCCGGCGCTCGGGCAGGCGTCGGGCGGGCTGCAGCGGATCGTGCTGCAGGTGCTCGGGGCCCCCCTCGGAACGGTCCTCCTGCTCTGCGTGGTCGTCGCGATCACGGTGTGCGCGCTGGCGGTGCACACGGCGGCCATCCGACTGATCTTCGCGATGGCCCGCGACAACGCCCTGCCCGGCAGCCGCGTGCTCGCCCGCGTCGACCCGCGGCGCGGGACCCCGGTGGCGCCGGCGCTGGTCGTGGGGGTGCTCGCGGTACTGATCCTGGTCGTGAACATCGGGACGCCGGCGATCTTCACGGCCGTGACGAGCGTGGCGGTCATCCTGATCTACCTCGCCTACCTGCTGGTGACGGTGCCGCTGCTGATCGCCCGGCTCCGCGGCCGGTGGCCCGCAGCCGCGCCCGGGCGCTTCTCGCTCGGCCGCGGGGGCCTGCCGGTGAACGTCGTCGCGGTGCTCTGGGGCGCGGCGATGACGGTCGACCTCGCGTGGCCGCGCGTCGAGGTCTACGGGGAGGAGCTGCGCTGGAGCGCGGTCGTCGTGATCGCCGCGGTCGTCGGGATCGGCCTGGCCTGGTTCCTCCTCCGCGGCCGGCACCGCCTCGGCACCCTTCCCGCGCACGCGCTCCCCTCGACGCCGCCGCAGGGCTGAGCCGGAAGGCCCGTTCTCGAGGCGGGAGGACGGGCGTGCCAGGGCGAATCGGCGGCGGCACCGGGAGGAGGATGGGGGAGCGCGTGCTCGGCCGAGCGCCGCGGGGAGGAGCGCGCGTGCGGAACCGCCTGGCGACTCCGTCCCTGCTCGCGCACGCCGTGCTCATCCAGGCCGTCGCGTTCCTGCTCCGGCCGGCCGCCGTCTACCAGGCGATCCGGCTCGACGTGCCGGCCTGGGCGCTCGGGGCGCTCGGCGCCTCGTTCGCGCTGGTGCCGCTGCTGATCGCGCTGCCGGTGGGCGGGCTGGTCGACCGGGTCGGCGCCCGGGCCGTGATGGCCGTCGGCTCGCTCGTCGCGGTGGGAGCGGCCGCGGTGCTGCTCCTGGCGGGCGGGAGCGTCGCGGGGCTGCTCCTCGGCATCGCCCTGCTCGGCGCGGGGCACCTGGGCTGCGTGGTCGGGCAGCAGACCGTCGTCGCGGGCGGCACCGGAGGGACGCGGCTCGACAGCCGCTTCGGCTACTACACGTTCGCCGCGTCGCTCGGGCAGGCGATCGGGCCCGCATTCATCCCGGTGCTCGCGGGCGGCTCGGTGCGGCCCGACCCGGCGCCGCTGTTCCTCGTGGGCGGGATCCTCGCGGTGCTGCTGCTCGTCTCGACGGCGGGGATCCGCAGCCCGTCCCCGCGCGGACCCGCGGCGGAAGGGGCGGCGGCTCCGGGCTCGACGCTCGGTCTCCTCCGGGTGCCGGGCCTCGCGCGCGCCCTGCTGACCAGCGCGACCGTCGTCGCCGCCGTCGACCTGACCGTCGTCTACCTCCCCGCCCTCGGCGCCGAGCGCGGGCTCCCGGCCGGCGTCGTCGGAGCCCTGCTCACCGTGCGCGCGCTCGCGTCGATGGCCTCGCGGCTCCTCCTCGGCGCGGCCACCGCCCGGCTCGGGCGCACCCGGGTGATGGTGGGCGGCATCCTGATCTCGGCGCTCTGCCTGGTGCTGGTCGCCCTGCCCGCGCCGACCGTGCTCCTCTTCGTCGCGGTCGCCGCCCTCGGCCTGGGCCTCGGGATCGGCCAGCCCATCACGATGTCCTGGCTGATCGAGCGCACCCCCGCCGACCGCCACGGCCGCGCCCTCGCGCTGCGCCTGGCCGGGAACCGCCTCGGGCTGATCGCCCTGCCCAGCCTCCTCGGCGTCCTCGCGGCGGCGTCCGGAGCGGGCGGCGTCCTCATCGGCACCGGTGCCGCGGTCGGCGCGACCCTCCTCCTGCTGCGTGGGGTGCGCCTGGACTGAGGTGCCCGGGGCCGCAGCGGATCGGCGGCGCGAGCGGCGATGCCGGGCCTCGCAGTCGGAAGACCGGAGGGTCAGCTGCCCGGCTCCTCCACGCGGACGTCCTCGGCGGCCTTGTCGGCGCGCCAGCCGCGCCAGACCGGCTGGCGGAGGGTGCCGGAGGCGGTGCGCTCGCGGTAGCGGACCTCGCCGACCAGGACGGGCGACACCCAGTGCACTCCGCGCGACTCGAGCGGAGGGACGGAGACGGCGGGCTCCTCGGTGGCGTGCTCGGCCAGGCGGTCGACCAGTCCGCGGCGCTCGCGGTCGCTGAAGCCGGTGCCCACACGGCCGGAGTAGGCGAGCCCGTCCTCGCCGGGGATCGCGGTCAGCAGCGCCCCGACCGAGCCCTGCAGGCCGCCCTCGCCCTCGCGCCAGCCCACGATCACGACCTCCTGCAGCCGGTGGTGGGTGAGCTTGATCCAGTCGCGCGAGCGGCTGCCCTCCTGGTAGCGCGAGTCGCGGCGCTTGGCGACCACGCCCTCGAGGCCGAGGGCGCGGCTGGTGGCCATCGCCTCCTCCAGGTCGCCGTCGAACACGGACGGGACGTGCACGCGCTCGTTCTCGGCGACCAGCTCGACCAGTGCCGAGCGACGGGTGTCGTAGTCGCTCCCGGTCAGGTCCTCTCCTGCGCGCTCGAGCAGGTCGAAGACCATCAGGTGCACCGGAGTGGACCGGGCGGCCGCCTCGATCTCGCGCGGCTTCGTCAGCCCGCCGCGGGTCTGCAGGGCACCGAAGTCGGGGCGCCCGCGAGCGTCGAGGGCGACGATCTCGCCGTCGAGCACGGCGTCGGCGGCGGCCTCGGCGAGCGGGGCGAGCAGATCGGGGAACGCCGCGGTCAGGTCGTTGCCGTTGCGGCTCGTGAGGGTCGCGGTGCCGCCCTGCACCCGCACGAGAGCGCGGTAGCCGTCCCACTTCATCTCGATCGCGGCCCCCGGGTCCACGTCACCGCGGCGTCCGGCCGTGGCGAGCATGGGGCGGTGGCGGCGCGGGGCGGAGTCCTCGGCCGGGCGGTCGGAGGAGGGTGCGGGGCGGGGAGCGGGCGACGCGGCGGACGCGGCCGCCCTGCCCCGTCGCTGCGTCCCGTGCCCGTGAGCGGGACCCGGCGCCATCAGGTGCAGGAGCCAGTTCTTCTCGGCGCCCTCCCTCGAGCCCGTGTGCAGCAGGGCGTAGCGACGGGGCTCGCCGCCGAGCCCGCCGTCGGGGCGGCCGGTCAGCACCGCGATCACCTCCTTCCCCTCGCGCCACTTCTCGAGCGCGTAGGTGCCCTCGTCCCAGATGCGCACCTCGCCGCCGCCGTACTCGCCGGCCGGGATCGTGCCCTCGAAGGTCGCGTACTCGAGGGGGTGGTCCTCGGTCTGCACCGCGAGCCGGTTCGGGTCGCCCTCCAGCGGCGGGCCCTTCGGCACCGCCCAGCTGACCAGGACGCCGTCGTGCTCGAGCCGGAAGTCGTAGTGCAGGCGCCGCGCGTGGTGCTCCTGGATGACGAAGGAGTCGCCCGAGGAGGTGCCCGCGGACGCCGCCTCGGGCACCGGCTCCGGCGTCTTCGACGCGTCGCGCATGCTGCGGTAGGTCGCCAGGCGGTCGGAGGAGGCGTCCGTCGCGGCGAAGCCCGCCATCCGCTCCGGGGTCGGCTCGAGCCCGGCACCCCGGACGGCGAGCAGCGGGCGGAGGAGGTCGCCGTCGCTCCGCAGCCGCTCCACCACCTCGTCGGGCGACAGGTGGCGCAGGTCCTCGGCGCCCAGCTCCTCCCACGTGCGGGGCGCGGCGGCGGCCGGCCGGAGGCGCCCGCGGAGGGAGTAGGGGGCGATGGTCGTCTTCGCCGCGCTGTTCTGGCTCCAGTCGACGAGGACCTTGCCCTCGCGCAGGGTCTTCTTCATGTCCGAGACGACGAGGTCGCGGTGGTCCGACTCGAGCGCGCGCGCCAGCTCGTGCGCGACCGCCGAGATCTGGTCGCTGGAGGCGGAGGCGTCCAGCGGGCAGTAGAGGTGGATCCCCTTGCTTCCGCTGGTCACCGGCAGCGGAGCCAGCCCCATCCCCTCCAGCAGGTCGCGGGCGAGGAACGCGACCTCGGCGCACGCGGCGAGGCCCGCCCCCTCGCCCGGGTCGAGGTCGAGCACGAGACGGTCGGGCGGACGGCGCTCGCCGTCGGAGCCCACCCGCCACTGCGGGACGTGCAGCTCGAGCGCCGCCTGCTGCGCCAGCCAGGTGAGCCCGGCGACGTCGTCGACCAGCGGGTACTCGACGTCGCGCGACGAGTGCGCGAGCCGGGTCCGGCTCAGCCAGTAGGGGGCGGAGGAGGGGAGGTTCTTCTCGAAGAAGACCTCGCCCGGATGCTCGGCGGTGCCCACTCCGTCGACCCAGCGCTTCCGGGTGACCGGGCGGCGCGCGAGATGGGGCAGCATCGCGGAGGCGACGGAGGCGTAGTAGGAGAGCACGTCGGCCTTGGTGAAGCCCGTCTCCGGGTAGACGACCTTGTCGAGGTTCGTCAGCCGCAGCCTCCGCCCGCCGACCGAGACGATCTGCTGCGAGGCGGCCATCCCCCCATGGTGGAGGCAGGCGCGCGCCGAGGGAACCCCGGACCGTCGCGGGAACCCGCAGCGAGCCGCCTCCACGACTCGGGGTTCCCTCGGCGGCGGGGAGTAGCGTCGACGCACCACGTCCGAAGGAGCCCTCCGTGCCCGACACGATCGCCGACATCCCCCTCACCACGATCGACGGCACCACGTCGACCCTCGCCGACTACCCGCCCGTGCGGCTGATCGTCAACGTCGCCTCCCGCTGCGGCCTCGCCCCGCAGTACGAGAAGCTCGAGGCCCTGCAGAAGAGCTACGGGGAGCGCGGATTCACGGTCCTCGGCTTCCCGAGCAACCAGTTCCTCCAGGAGCTGAGCGACGAGGACAAGATCAAGGCGTACTGCTCGACGACCTGGGGGGTCACCTTCCCGATGTTCGAGAAGGTCCGCGTCAACGGCCGCTCGGCGCACCCGCTCTACGCGGAGCTCACCAAGGCGGAGGACGAGAACGGCAAGGCCGGCCGGGTGAAGTGGAACTTCGAGAAGTTCCTGATCACGGCCGACGGCACGGTCCACCGGTTCCGCCCGACGGTCGAGCCCGACGACCCGCGGATCGTCGACCTGATCGAGGCGTCGCTCCCCGCCTGATCCCGCTCAGCGGCGGGCGCGGGGCGGAGCACGCCGCCCGTCGCGGATCAGCGGTCGCGGAGCCCCAGGGTCGAGCGGGCGTCCGCGGGCTCGACGCCCTCGGGGCAGACGATGTCCGAGACGTCGAACGGCGTCGCGCGCGAGAACGGGATCATCTCGATCCCGTCGACGTGGCGCAGCAGCACGAGGCCGCCCTCGCCCTCGCGCAGGCTCCGGCGCACCTGGCGCAGGAAGATGCCGGCCATGTCGAGCTCGACGACGAAGGAGCGGCCGCTCACGTCGATCCGGCAGCCGATGACCGGCTGGGAGCCGACGGAGACGGAGTCCGGCACGCGGTGCGGCTCGATCGGCTGCTCCTTGCGAAGCGTCCGCACCGGGGTGAGGGTGGGCAGGCCGGTCGCTCGCGCGGTGTCCGTCATGGTCGTCTCCGTCCGTCGACGTCCGCCGATGGTTCCGGGGACGTCTTCTCGACGGTACTTCGCGTCCCCCGCAGAGGGGACGGGGTTGACGGCCGTGCGATCAGGGGGCAGCGGGGCCCAGGAGCGGCGGAGCTCAGGAGCCCTGGCGCTGCTCCTCGGGCTCCGGCAGGACCGAGAGCTCGCCGTGCATGCTGGCGACGCTGAGCATCTGCTCGATCCACGCGCGGTTGAGCTTGGGCTGGTGCGCCTCGGTGAAGCGGAAGTGCAGCGGCACCGACGGGTGCAGCCAGACGGAGCTCCGGCCGTGTCCGGTGGAGGCGTCCTCCATCCACGAGAGCGAGAAGGCTTCGTTGCGGCGCAGCTTCGAGAGGACGGCGACCTTCAGGTGCGCGAGGACGCGCTCCTCGAATTCGATCTCGAGGTTCTGCGGTCCGTAGATGAGCGTGGCCACGGGCCCCCTTCGTTCATCGGGCCGGCCCTGGCGGACGGCTCCTCGGGGGACGGTATCCGCTCGGACCCCGGTGCGGGGAATCGGGCGGGAGACACGCCGGACCCCCATTGACAGTCCCGCGGACGGGACGTAGCACTGCCGGGCGTGCTGGGCGCCACGTTAGCCGACGCATGTAGCGAGAGTCGATGCTCCGTCGCGGATCTCCCGTCGGCCGGGGCCGGCCCGGGAGCGAGCGCGGGCACCTCCGGCCGCCGGCCGCGCCGCTCAGGATCCCGTCACGGCCCGGCCGGCGCGTCCCACCCCTCCTGCGGAGTCGCGCAGGTGCCGCGGAAGACGTACTGCGACGGCAGCTTCCGCTGGTGCGAGGACCAGTCGATCGCCGGCCGCCGCTGCTCCGGAGGCAGGTAGCCGAGCCGGTACACCGCCATCAGCTCCAGCTCGTCGGGCACGGCGAGCAGCGACTCGATCCGCGCCCACGCTCCCGGCACCTCCATCGGGAACGACACGAACTGGATCCCCATCCCCAGCTCGACCGTGCTCAGCCAGACGTTCTCCATCGCGGCGCCCATGCTGAACACCGAGTAGAAGGAGGAGAGCTCGCCCGGCCGGTACTCGGAGCGGTCGAGCATCACCCCGAGCAGCAGCGGCGATCCCGCGACGAGCCGGCGGTTCTCCTCACCGAGCGTCTGCGGGACGCGGAGGGAGTTCATCAGGAACTGCCCGCGCTTCGTGAAGACCTGCTTCGTGAAGGGGCGGAGCGGAGCCGGCAGCTTGTCGAACAGCATCCCGTCGCGCCGCTGCTCCATCTCCTCGCTGCTGAAGCGGAAGTAGGGCTTGTAGCGCTCGAAGAACGTGCCGTTCGACATCGCGGTGGTCATGCTCTCGCCGCTGATCGCGGCGATCCGGTCGATCGTCTCGCGCTCCTCGACGAGCACGAACCGCCACGGCTGGCTGTTGAGCTGCGAGGGCGCCCGGCCGGCCACCTCCATCAGGAGCCGCTGGTGCTCCTCGGAGACGGGGTCGGGCAGGAACGCGCCGTTGGTGGTCTTCCGGCGCCGGACGACATCGAGGAACTCCATGCCTCGATCCTGCCCCGATCGATCGCGCAGAGGGGGGAGCGGCGGCGGCCCGGGGCGCGCGCGGTAGCATCGAGGGTCCTGTGCAGGCTCGAGGGAAGCGGTGGAACGGTGAAGACGAGGGTCATCTTCTACCTTCTCGGAGGTGTGTTCGTGCTCGGCGCGGGCATCAACTCGGTCGTGGGCAGCGGCTTCTCGGTGCCGAACCTGCTGACGATGCTCTGCGGCGCGCTGATCCTCGCGATCGCCGGCTGGCAGGCGCTGCGCTCGTACCGCTCCGACCCCGACCGCGACGTCGAGCCCCCGCGCTAGAAGCCGGGGCGCGTCAGCGCAGGGCTGACCCGGCCCTGAGACGCTGGAGCACTCCTCGGCGCCGCGCCGGCCGCCGCGTCCGCCCGAGAGCGGCGAGCACGAACGGAGCCGCCGCCAGCGCGATCGCCGGGTGCCGACGTCCGTGCGTCCCCGCGAAGGGGATCACCGCCAGCGGGACGGCGGCGGGAGCCAGCGCGGACGCGGCGCGGGTGTCCGACCGTCGCAGCGTCGCCCAGGCCAGAGCGGTGAGCGTCGACGTGCAGATGTAGAGCGCGTGATGGATCCAGTGCCAGCGGCCCGTGCGGAGAGCGCCGGTGGCGACGGCGGTGCCGAGGGCGCAGTTGGCGGAGTAGCTGACAGCGGCGGCGCGCAGCCAGAGCGGACCGGAAGCGCTCACCCTCCGCCGCGTCCTCACACCTCGCCCCGCGCGAGCAGCAGCCGGTAGGGCGCCGCGCGCTCGACCCGCCACCCCTCGGGCGCCACAGTCCGCAGCTCGGCGGCGGTGAAGCTGCGCCGCACCGACAGCGACCCGTCGTAGTGGAGGAACGAGCCGGCCGCGATCGGTCGCGTGGCCAGCAGGTAGGCCGTGTAGGCCAGCCGCGAGCGCTCGATGTCGTTGTGGAGGGCGCGCGGGGCCAGGCGCTCGCTGTCGGCGAGCAGGTCGGCGAGCGACTCCGGCGACAGGTGGTGCAGCACGTGGTTGGAGGTCACCAGCTCGAAGTGCTCGCCCTCGGCGACCAGGTCGGCGCTGCTCGCGCGGCGGAACTCGACTCCGGGCGGCGCGGGCGTGGACGTGGCGAACGCGGAGGCGCGCTCGTCCGGATCGACGGCGGTGATCGCCAGGCGGAGGCCGTCCTCGCGGGCCCAGCCGGCGAGGGAGCGGGCGACGTCGCCGCCTCCGGAGCCGATGTCGAGCAGGCGGAACGGCTCGTCGGGCCGCAGCAGCGGACGGAGGCGCGAGCGGTAGAGGCCACGCCACCCCGAGACCAGCCGGTTCACGGTGCCGAAGCGGGCGTAGGTGGCGTCGAGCAGGGTGCGGTCGCAGTCCGGGTCGTCCATCAGCTCCTGCTCGGAGACCTCGCGGTGGCGCAGGTCCGGCGCGAGAGGGGCTCGCGGAGTCACTCCCCGCCCCGCTTGGTGAGCAGCGCGAGCTCGACGGTGAGGCCGGGCCCGAACGCCATCGCGCCGATTCGCTCGCCGTCGGCCGCCTCGCCGTGCAGCAGGCGCCGCAGGATGAAGAGGACGGTCGCGCTCGACATGTTGCCGTTGGTCCGCAGCACCTCGCGCGACGGGGCCAGCTGCTCGTCGCTGAGGGCGAGCGAGGCCTGCACCTTGTCGAGGATGCTGCGGCCGCCGGGATGGATCGCCCAGCGCTGCACGTCGCTCCGCTCGACCTCGGCGCCGGCCAGCAGCGGGGCGACGGCCGCCTCGATGTTCGCTCCGATGATCGAGGGCACGTAGGTGCTCAGCCGCATCGAGAAGCCGTGGTCGCCGATCGTCCACGCCATCTCGGTCTCGCCCTCGTCGGTGAGCGTCGTGGCGAGCGCGTCGAGCTCGAGCACCGGGACGCCGGGCGCGGCCTCGCGGGCGGTGACGACGGCCGCCGCACCGCCGTCGGCGAAGACGGAGGTCGCGACGATCTGCTCCGGGTCGTTGGAGCTCGTGAGGTGGATGGTGCACAGCTCGACCGCGACGACGAGGACGACCGCCTCCGGGCCGGCCTCGCAGAACTGGCGGGCGGCGCGCAGGCCGGGGAAGGCGCCGTAGCAGCCCATGAAGCCGAGGTGGAAGCGCTGCGTCGAGGGCGCGAGGCCGAGGCGGCGGACCAGCTGGTAGTCAGGCCCCGGAGCGTAGAAGCCGGTGCAGGAGACGGTCACCACGTGGGTGACGTCCTCGGCCGTCATCGACGCGGACGCGAGGGCGCGGCGGGCCGCCTCCGTGAAGAGCTCGGGAGCGCGCTCGGTGTAGACGGCGTTGCGCGCCGCCGTCCCCGGGTCGAGCACCAGGCCGCTCCCCGCGTCGTAGAAGACGCTCGCACCCTCCCGCTCGACCCGGTCGAGCTCGTCGACCACCGTGCTGCGGGTGTCGATCCCGGACGCGTCGAAGGCCGCGCCGATCAGGCGGGACCCGAGCCGGGTCATCGCGGGCTGGGACGCGAAGAGGTCGCGCACCTCGGACTGGCGCAGGACCGTGGTCGGCACCGCCGTCTCGATGCTGCGGATGTGGACACTCACCCGCAGGAACCTATCGCGGAATCCTGCGGGTGAGCGGTGCCCTGGAGCGTGATCAGAGGATCGGCTTCCCGCCGGTGACGGCGATCGTCGACCCGCTGATGTAGCTCGCCTCGTCGGAGGCGAGGAGGACGTAGGCGGGGGCCACCTCGGCCGGCTGCCCGGGGCGGCCCAGCGGGACCTGCTCGCCGAACTCGGCGACGGCCTCCTCCGGCATGGTCGAGGGGATCAGCGGCGTCCAGATCGGGCCGGGCGCGACCGAGTTGGCGCGGATGCCCTTCTCGCCGAGCGCCTGCGCGAACGAGGCGGTGAGGCTGAGGATCGCCGACTTCGTGGCGGCGTAGGGGAGCAGCTGGTACGACGGCTGGTCGGACTGCACCGAGCTCGTCGCGATGATCGACGCGCCCTCCTTCAGGTGGGGCAGCGCCGACTTCACGAGGTGGAAGTAGGCGCTGATGTTCGTCGCGATCGTGCGGTCCCACTCCTCGTCCGGGATGTCGGTGACGCTCTCGCGGCTCATCTGGAAGGCGGCGTTGCTGACGAGCACCTCGAGGTGGCCGAAGCGCTCGACGGTCTCGGTGACGACGGCGCGGCAGTGCGCCGGGTCCTGCAGGTCGCCGGGGAGGAGCAGCGCCTCGCGGCCGGCCTCCCGGACCCACGTCGCGGTGTCCTCGGCGTCGTCGTGCTCGTCGAGGTACGAGATCGCCACGTCGGCGCCCTCGCGCGCGAACGCGATCGCGACGGCCTTGCCGATGCCGCTGTCGCCGCCCGTGATGAGGGCGACCTTGCCGCTGAGGCGGCCGGAGCCGCGGTAGCTGGTCTCGCCGTGGTCGGCCTTCGGCGTCAGCTCGGCCTCGGTGCCGGGCGGTGTCTGCTCGGGGGATTCCGGAGTCATGACTCTCCCTCTCGTGTCGTCGGTCGGTGCCTCCATGCAAGCGGGTGGGAGGGAGGGGGCGCAGGGGGTTGACGACCGGACCGCTCCGTCCTGTCGTCAAGCCCGCGACACCGAGGGCTCCCTGGGTCTTGACTGAGCGTGTCGCCCTTCTTCGGGGCGCTCGGCCAGGAGGTTCGACATGAGCACGACAGACAGGGATCCGGCTGACGGCGGACTGCCACGACGGGCAGAGGGCTCGGCGGCGGGCGGCACGGCGCGCATCGACTCGGCGGGGGACACGGGAGCGGCTGCGGCGACGGACCGCTCCGCGACTCCTGACCGCTCCGCCTCGACGGACCGCTCCGACTCGGCGCACTCGGCCCCCGAGCACCGCGCGCCCGTCGACCCCGACTCCGCCGAGGCGAAGCAGGCCCGTGCGGCCGCGCGCAAGGACATCCACCAGCGCGAGCGCGACCGCTTCGGCGGCTTCAAGATCGGCTGCGCCTTCTTCGGCTGGCTCGCCGCCACCGGACTCGCCGTCCTCCTGACCGCCCTCGTCACCGCGATCGGGGCCGCCGTCATCGGCACCCAGGACGTCACCGGCGACCTCGCGGCCGACCCCGCCGCGTTCGGCTGGGCGGGCGCGATCGCACTGCTGGTCATCCTCCTCGTCGCCTACTACTGCGGCGGGTACGTTGCCGGCCGCATGGCCCGCTTCAGCGGAGCGAAGCAGGGCGTCGGAGTGTGGGCCTGGGCGGTCGTCGTCGCGATCGTCGTGGGCATCGTCTCGGCGATCACCGGCGGCAGCCAGGCGCTCTCCGCGGTCAGCGGCTTCCCGACGATCCCCCTGGACGCCGGCGACGCCACGGCCGCGGCGGTCGTGACGGCGCTCGCCGCCCTGATCGTCGCGCTGGTCGGCGCCGTGCTCGGCGGTCTCGCCGGCATGCGCTTCCACCGCCGCGTCGACCGCGAGGGCCTCTCCGGCCTCTCCGTCTGACGCTCCCGTCCCTCCTCCCTCCCCGGAAGCTGCCGCTCCGGTACGCCACGCACGCCGTGCCGCGCACCGGAGTGGCAGCTCGCGGAGGGGAGGTAGGGTCCATCGCGTGACGGGGGAGCGAGGGGCGCGGCTGGCGGGCGAGCTGCGGGAGTGGGACGCGGGCGCGCTCGCGGACCTGCGGGACGAGTACCTGGCGTTCCTCGAGCAGCGCGGCGAGTCGGCGCTCGAGCGCGACGGCGGACCCGAGCACCTGACGGCGAGCTGCTTCGTGCTCTCGCCGGATCTCGCGCAGGTGCTGCTCTGCTTCCACCGCAAGGGCCGGTTCTGGGTGCAGCTCGGCGGTCACGTCGAGCCCGGCGACGGCTCCACGGCCGACGCGGCCCTCCGCGAGGCGCGGGAGGAGAGCGGAGCGGCAGGGCTGCAGCCGCTCGGCGTCCTGCCCCTCGACCTCGACCGGCACGCCCTCGGCGACGGCTTCGGCCGCTGCTCCCGCCACTGGGACGTGGGCTACGGTGCGATCGCCGATCCGGACGCTCCGGTGAGCGTCAGCGACGAGAGCGACGACGTGGCCTGGTGGCCGGTCGACGCGCTGCCCGCCGAGGTGCCGCCGGGGTTCGCCGAGCGGCTGGCCGGGGCGCTCGCCGCGGCGCGTCTGCTCCGCGGTGCGGGGTCGCTCGGCGGCTGACCGAGGCCCGCCTCCACCCACTCCGCGTCCCGGCAGCGCGCCTGCGACGAGTCCTCCCCGTGACTCCGGCGCCGTGCGGCACGATGGGGCGATGAGCAGCACCGCTGACCCCGTCGTCGTCCTCGCCGGTGCGAGCGGATTCCTCGGGACGGACCTCACCCGCCGCTTCACGGCCGACGGCTGGACGGTGCGGAGGATCGGCCGCTCCGGGCCGGACGCGCGCTGGGGCGACACCGCCGGCATCACCCGGGTCCTCGACGGTGCGCGCCTCCTGGTGAACCTGGCCGGCAAGAGCGTCGACTGCCGGTACACCGCGGCGAACCGCGCCGAGATCCTCCGCTCGCGCGTGGCGACCACCGCGGAGCTGCACCGCGCGGTCGAGGCGGCCGCGACTCCTCCGCCGGTCTGGATGAACGCGAGCACGGCCACGATCTACCGGCACGAGGAGGAGCGGGCGAACACCGAGGACGAGGGCGTGCTCGGCGAGGGCTTCTCGGTCGACGTGGCGCGGGCGTGGGAGTCGGAGTTCTTCGCCGGGGAGACGCCCGGCGTGCGGCGCGTGGCGCTGCGGATGTCCATCGTGCTCGGAGACGGTCCGGCGACGGCGATCCTGCTGCGGCTGGCGCGGCTCGGCCTCGGCGGTCCGCAGTTCGACGGGCCGTGGCCCTCGACGCGCGCGCGCCGCGAGGCCGGCGTGCACCACGAGCACCGGCGCACCAGCGGCCGTCAGCACTTCAGCTGGATCCACGTGGAGGACGTCCACCGGTCGATCCGCTTCCTCGAGGAGTCGACCCTCGACGGGCCGGTGAACCTCGCGTCGCCGAATCCGAGCGACAACACCGAGCTCTCCCGGCTGCTCCGCGCCGCCGTGGGCCGCCGGATCGGCGTGCCGGCTCCGCGCTTCGTCCTCGAACCCGCGGCGCTCCTGCTCCGCACCGAGTCCGAGCTCCTGCTCAAGTCCCGCTGGGTCGTGCCCGCCCGCCTCGAGGACGCCGGCTTCACCTTCGCGCACCCCCACCTCTCCGAGGCCCTCCGCACCCTGGCCTGACCCGCCCCCCCCGCGAGGCGACCGACCTCCGCCGCGAGCCCGTGTCGCGGAGGTCCGAGTCCGAGCGCGGGTCCACTCCACCCCCGGCCACCCTCGAGGCGTCGACCGGAACGCGTGCCGAGCGTGTCGGACGCGCCGATCGCTCCCCGAGACCCGGCCACTCTCCCAGCCGACCGCGCCACGCCGCGCGGGGAGCGGCGTGGCCGACATCACGCTGAGGTCGCTCTACTTCGCGACCTTCGCCGCGATGTCGCTCCGATACAGCCCGCCGTCGAGGTGGATCAGGTCGAGCGCGCGGTACGCCCGCTCCCGCGCCTCGGCGAAGTCGGCGCCGCGTGCGACGACGTTGAGCACGCGGCCGCCGGTGGCGACGAAGCTCCCGTCGACCAGCTGGGTCGCCGCGTGGGCGATGGTGACGCCTGGGACGTCCGCCGCCGCGTCGAGTCCGGTGATGGTCCGTCCGGTGACGGCGTTCTCGGGGTAGCCCTCGCTCGCGAGGACGACGGTGACGGCGACCTCGTCCGTGAACGCGGGCCACGGGACGGAGGCGAGCGCGCCGGTGGCCGCCGCGTGCAGCAGCGCGGACAGCGGGGAGGCGAGGCGGGGGAGGACGACCTGGGTCTCGGGGTCTCCGAAGCGGGCGTTGAACTCGATCACGCGCAGGCCCGCGTCGGTCACGATGAGGCCGCAGTAGAGGAGTCCGACGAAGGGGGTGCGCTCGCGCTCGAGCTGGCGGATGGTCGGGATGGCGACCGTGTCGATCACCTCGTCGACGAAGGCGCGCTCGCTCTCCCAGCGGTCGGCGAGCCAGGGGAGCGGGGAGTAGGCGCCCATGCCGCCGGTGTTCGGCCCCTCGTCGCCGTCGCTCAGGCGCTTGAAGTCCTGCGCGGGGGAGAGGGGGACGACGTCGTGGCCGTCGGAGAGGAGGAAGAGGGAGACCTCCTGGCCGGCGAGGAACTCCTCGATGAGGACGTCGCCGGACTGCAGCCAGAACTCGGCGTGCGCGATCGCGGCGCTGCGCGACTCCGTCACCAGGACGCCCTTGCCCGCGGCGAGGCCGTCGGCCTTGACGACCGAGGGGAGTCCGTACTCGTCGATGGCGCGGGTGGCGTCGACCAGGGTGGAGACGCGGGTCGCGCGGCCGGTGGGCACGCGGGCCATGTCCATCACGCGCTTCGCGAAGGTCTTCGAGCCCTCGAGTGCGGCGGCGGCCCGGTCGGGGCCGAAGGTGGGGATGCGGCGCTTGCGGAGCGCGTCGGCGACTCCGGCGACCAGGGGCGCCTCGGGGCCGATGACGACGAGCTCGATGCCCTGCTCCACCGCGAAGTCGCTGACCAGCCGGGGGCTGTTCGTGTCGAAGTGGATGACCTCGACGTCGCGCGCGATGCCGGCGTTGCCGGGCGCCGCGATGATCTCGTGGTGCTCCTCCTCCGCGAGGAGAGCCGTGATGATGGCGTGCTCACGGGCACCCGAACCGAGGACGAGGATCTTCACCCTGACAGGATAGGGCGCCCCGCGCCGGGGCTGGTCCCTGTGACGTCCTCCTCCGCAGGGCGGCGCTGCGGACGCCGACACGCCGGGCGGAGCCCTGCGGAGGCCTCCGGGAGCGAGCGGCGGCGGCAGGATGGGTGCATGGCCAAGGGCAGGATCGACGAGGCGAGCGGGCAGTCCGCGGTGCGGGCGGCGCTCGCCGGAGGAGCGGACCGGAACACGACGGCGACGGCGGTGCGGTTCCTCCTGCAGATCATCGAGACGAACGTCCCCGGACGCAGCGTCGAGGTGCGCGTTCCGCCGTTCGGCGCGGCCCAGTGCGTCGAGGGACCGGGCCACACCCGCGGGACTCCGCCGAACGTGATCGAGATGGACGCGGCGACCTGGCTGCCGCTCGCGACCGGCTCCCTGCCGTGGAGCGAGGGCCTCGCGAGCGGGCGGATCCACGCCTCCGGAGTGCGCGCGGACCTCACGCCGTTCCTCCCCATCCTGCGCGTCGGCTGAGCGTCGGCGAGTTAACTTCTCGTAAACGCGGCGGCGAGCCGTCGTCAGATTGTTTGACCTGGGGTCCGCCGTCGGGTTGTCTGGGAATAACCCCCTCACGCGGCACGAATCCTCTCCGGATCCACCGCTCGATGCTTGGAGTCCCCTTCACGATGCGCAGTACTTCCCCGGGCCGACGCGGCCTCACCCGACTCCTCTCCGCGACCGCCGTCGGCGCCGTCGCCGGAGCGGCCCTCCTCGGCGCCACGCCCGCCGTGGCGGCCGAGGGCGATGTCGCCATCGACATCCTCTCGATCAACGACTTCCACGGGCGGCTCGCCGCCGACCGCGCCGTCGCCGGAGCCGCCGTGCTCGCCGGCGCCGTCGACTCCTACCGCGCCGCCAACCCGAACACGCTGTTCGTCTCGGCCGGCGACAACATCGGCGCCTCGACCTTCGTGTCGAAGGTGCAGGGCGACATCCCCACGCTCGACTCGCTCAACGCGATGGGCCTCGACGTCAGCACGCTGGGCAACCACGAGTTCGACCAGGGCCGCGCCGATGTCGACGGCCGCGTCGTGGACGCCTCGGCGTTCCCCTACGTGAACGCGAACCTCTACGACACCGCGACCGGCGAGCGCGCCTACTCCCCGTACGTGATCACCGAGCAGGACGGCGTCTCCGTCGCCTTCATCGGCGCGATCACCGAGGACCTCGGCAAGCTCGTCAGCCCCGCCACGATCTCGACGCTCTCCATCGAGCCCATCGCCGAGAACGTCAACGAGGTCGCCGCGCAGCTCCAGGACGGCGACGCCGCCAACGACGAGGCCGACGTGGTCGTCCTGCTCCTGCACGAGGGAGCCGACGCCGACGCGGCCGAGCTGAACACTCCGGAGGCGGACCCCAAGTTCGGCGCGATCGTCAACGCGGTCGCCCCGAACGTCGACGCGATCGTCTCGGGCCACAGCCACCAGGAGTACAACGCGGGCATCGACGCCGGCCGGGCCTTCCCGACCGTCGTGTCGCAGACCGGCAGCTACGCCGAGAACATCGGCCGCATGTCCCTGACCGTCGACCCGGCGACCAAGCAGCTCACCTCGCTCACCAGCGAGGTCGTGCCGCTGACGAAGGTCGTCGACGACCCGGCCTCGGATGACCCGGCCAAGACGATCGTCGTCGGCGCCTTCGAGCCCGACCCCGAGGTCGAGACCATCGTCGCCGACGCCCAGGCCGTCGCCGTCCGCGAGGGCAGCGTGAAGGTCGGCACCATCACCGAGGACATCTCGCGCGCCTACCGCCCGGACGGCACCACGACCAACCGCGGCTCGGAGTCGACCCTCGGCAACCTCGTCTCGGACGCTCAGCTCTGGGCCACCCGTGAGCTCGGCACGCAGATCGCCTTCTCGAACGCGGGCGGCCTGCGCGACGACCTCTCCTACACCGCGACTCCGGACCAGCCCGGCGACGCGGACGGCGTGGTCACCTACGCCGAGGCCTCCGACGCCCAGCCCTTCGCGAACACCCTGGTGACCCTGCAGCTGACCGGCGAGCAGATCTCCGACCTGCTCGAGGAGCAGTGGGTGGGCAGCTCCAGCCACCCGCAGCTGAACCTCTCCACCTCGAAGGACCTCACCTACGTCTTCGACGCCACGGCGCCCGAGGGCTCGCGCATCTCGCAGGTGTTCTTCCAGAACGAGCCGATCGACCCGGCCGCGACCTTCACCGTCGTGACCAGCAGCTTCCTCGCGAGCGGCGGCGACGGCTTCAGCACCTTCACCGAGGGCACCGGCACGGCCGACTCCGGCCGCATCGACCTGGACGCCTTCGTCGGCTACATCCAGGACCTCGGCACCGTCAGCCCCGACCCCGTGCAGCGCACGATCGGCCTGACCGACAACGTCCCGGACTCGGGCGAGTACGCGGTCGGCGACACGATGACCGTCGACCTCTCCTCGCTCCTGTTCAGCACCGGAGCCGCGGCCGACACCACCGTGACCGCGAGCGTCGACGGCACCGTCGTCGGCACCGCGACGATCGACCCGACCCGGGCCGTCACCGACGACTCGACCGGTCGCGCCTCGTTCTCGGTCCCGATCGACGAGAGTCTGGCGGGCGGCGCGCACACCGCGACGTTCGTGCTCGACACCACCGGCACCGAGATCAGCGTCGGCTTCGCCGTCGCGGCCGGCGCCGGAGCGGGCACCCCGACTCCCGGACCGACCACGGAGCCGACGCCCGCGCCGACCACGCCGCCCACCACGGGCCCCGCGCCGACGCCGACCACTGCTCCGGTCGCCGGCTCGCACCACCTCGCCGAGACCGGAGTGGACGCGACCCCCGCGTTCGCCGCCGGGATCGCCGCTCTGCTGCTCGGTCTGGGCATGACGGTCGCGCGCCTGCGCCGCCGCACCGCCGCGAAGTAGCCGCACCGCGCGCACGACGGGCCCTCGACTCCGGTCGGGGGCCCGTCGTCGTGTGCGGGGCGAGCCGATGGTCGACCGCCGGGAGCCGCGGCGGGGAGGCGCTCCCCGAGGAGCGGCGGTAGCCCCCCGGAGACGCGAGAACGCCGCCTCCCGATCGGGAGACGGCGTCGGAACGCGATGAGGTGCTGTCGCGGAGCGGCGGGGCTCAGTGCTGCGCGGGGACCTGACGGTAGCCGTCGCGGCTGGCGACGAGCACCGTCGACACCGTGCCCCATGCGGCGAGGCCACTGAGGACGACGAGGATTGCGATGCTCATGAGTGTTCTGCCTTTCGTTGCGGCGGCTTCTGATCGATCCGCCGGGATGCTGTGTACAACGTCCAGTGTCCGGCCCGGTGTTCCGTAGGACAATCGAACTGTTCTTGCCCTGACGTGTAGTTTCTCTACATGGATGTGCGACGGCTGGAACTGCTCCGCGAGCTCTCGATGCGCCGCTCGATCACGGCCGTGGCGGAGGCGACGCACCGCACGCCCTCCGCGGTCTCGCAGCAGCTCAAGGTGCTCGAGCGCGAGGCCGGCGTGCCGCTGATCGAGCGCTCCGGCCGCGGCGTGGTGCTCACGGCGGCGGGACGCGAGCTCGCCCGGAGCGCCACCGAGATCGCGATCGCGCTCGAGCGGGCCGACGCCGTCTGGCAGACGTTCAAGAACAACCCGATCGGCGAGGTCACCATCGCGACCTTCCCCACCGCGGGCCAGATGCTCCTCCCGAACGCGCTGGTCGCGCTCCGCAGCGTCGAGGGACTCGTCGTGCAGTGCGAGGACGCGGACCCCGGCACCGACGAGTTCGCCGACCTGACCGCCGACTTCGATATCGTGCTCGCCCACTCGCCCACCGGCAGAAGCGCCTGGGCCGGCCGCGGACTCGCGATGGCGGAGCTGATGGTCGAGCCCCTCGACATCGGCCTGCCGGCCGGGCACCGCCTCGCGGACCGGGCGACGGTCTCGGCGGCGGACCTGGTCGGCGAGACCTGGATCGGCGTCCCGGACGGGTTCCCGTTCGAGCGCGTGATGCAGGACATCGAGACCGCGTCCGGCGAGGCGGTGCGGGTGGAGCAGCGCTTCGCGTCGACCCGAGTGACGGAGGCGTTCGTCGCGGCGGGCCTGGGCATCGCGGTGCTCCCGCGCTACACGGCGGGCGGCGCGGGAGTGGTGGTGAAGCCGCTCCGCGGAGTGAACTCCGTGCGGCACATCGTCGCGCTGATGCGGCCGGACCGGGCGGAGCGGCTCTCGGTCCGCACCGTCGTCCGCGAGCTGCGCGCGCAGGCGGGCCGGCTCGTGCACGCGCTCTGAGCGATCACGGTGCCTCGCCCTCGCCCGCGCGGGGGAGAATGGAGACATGAGCGATCCCGCCCGCCCCGAGGTCACCCGCGAAGAGGTCGACGTCCGCCGCTCCCCGCGCGTCTGGCGCATCCTGACCCTCGGCGTCGGGCTCGGAGCGATCGCGGCCTTCGTGCTGACCTTCGCGCTGCCCGAGACGCAGGGCTTCTCCCGCGGGCAGGTCTTCGGCTTCAGCCTGCTGCTCTTCGTGACGCTGTTCGGCGCTCTCGCGGGGCTCGTCGTGGTGCTGCTCGACCGGGTCGTCGGCCGGAAGGTCGTCCGGACCACCGCCGAGCGGATCGTCGAGCGCGAGGACGCGGCCGAGGAGCCCGTGGCCGAGGAGGCCCTGCCCGACGCGCGGACGACGTCCGACGAGGACGACCCGCAGACGGGGTCCGACCGGGTCTAGCCGGCGGAGGCAGGCCGCCCTGCGGCCGCTGCACTCCGCCCTGCGCTGAGGGTCCCGCCCGCGGCTCGCGCTCGCGGACGGGACCGCGGCGTCAGCGTCCCCGGCGCGACGAGGAGCGGCGGCTGCTGCTCGCGCTGGACGTCGGGCGCTTGGCGGCGGCGCGCTTGGCCTTCTGCGACTTCGAGATCTTCTTGGCCACGAAGGTGAGCAGGAACGGAAGGATTCGGTAGATCACGGGGGACTCCTCGGGTGCATGCGCGCGGGGCCGCGCACCCTCCGATCATGGAGCGGCGCACGGATCCGCGGCACCCGTTGCGCCGCGCCCGGCGCTGTGCAGAGCTCAGCTCAGCTGCGTGCGCTCCACCCAGTCGAGGTACTCCGGGGTGACGGTGCCCGTGACGTACTCGCCGGTGAAGCAGCTGGTCTCGAGGTCGGTGACGTCCGAGCCCTCGAGGATCGCCGCCTTCATGTCGGCGACCTCCTGGTAGATCAGCTGGTCGGCGCCGATCGCCTCCGAGATCTCGGGGATGCGGCGGTTGTGGGCCACGAGCTCCTGGCGCGAGGGCATGTTGATCCCGTACACGTGCGGGTAGCGCACGGGAGGCGCGGCGGATGCGAAGGTGACCGTGTTCGCGCCGGCCGCGCGGGCCATGTCGACGATCTCCTTGGAGGTGGTGCCGCGGACGATCGAGTCGTCGACGATCAGGACGTTCTTGCCCTTGAACTCGCTCGACATCGCGTTGAGCTTCTGCCGCACCGACTTCTTGCGGACCGCCTGCCCGGGCATGATGAACGTCCGGCCGACGTAGCGGTTCTTGTAGAAGCCCTCGCGGTACTCGATCCCGAGCTTCTGCGCGACCTGCATCGCGGCGGGGCGGGAGGAGTCGGGGATCGGCATGACGACGTCGATCGCTCCGCCCGGGGTGTACTGCGCGATGGTGTCGGCGAGGCGGTCGCCCAGGCGCAGGCGCGCCTCGTAGACCGAGATGCCCGACATCACGGAGTCGGGGCGGGCGAGGTAGACGTACTCGAACGAGCACGGGATGAGTCGCGGGTCCTTCGCGCACTGGCGGCTGGCCATCCGGCCGTCGGGGGTGATGAAGACCGCCTCGCCGGGAGCGACGTCGCGGACGATCTCGAAGCCCTGCGCCTCGAGCACGAGCGACTCGGAGGCGACGACCCAGTCGTCCGGCGCCCCGGTGTTGCTGCGGCGGCCGACGATGAGCGGGCGGATCCCGAAGGGGTCGCGGAACGCCAGCAGCCCGACGCCGGCGATCAGCGCGATGGTGGCGTAGGAGCCCTCGACGCGCTCGTGCACGCGGGCGACGGCGTCGAACACCTCGTCGGCGTCGAGGTCGCGGCCCGACATCGAGGCCTGCAGCTCGTTCGCCAGCACGTTGACCAGCAGCTCCGTGTCGGAGGTGGTGTTGAGGTGGCGGCGGTCGATGCGGAAGAGCTCCTCGGTGAGCTCGCGCGTGTTCGTGAGGTTGCCGTTGTGGACGAGGATGATGCCGTACGGCGCGTTCACGTAGAACGGCTGGGCCTCCTCCTCGCGCTCGGCGTTGCCCTTCGTCGCGTAGCGCACGTGGCCGAGGCCCATGGATCCGAGCAGCGAGCGCATGTCGCGGGTGCGGAACGCCTCGCGGACCTGTCCCGCGGCCTTCTTGATGTGCAGAGTGCTGCCGTCGGCGGTCGCGATGCCGGTCGAGTCCTGGCCGCGGTGCTGCAGGAGGGAGAGGCTGTCGTAGATGGACTGGTTGACCGGTCCGGAGGACACGATCCCAACGATTCCGCACATGCCGGAGGGGCTCCCAAGGGGATAGCAGGGGGGTTTGACGGTCCATCCTGGCACGCGGGGGACTCATCCCCTAATGGTTCGCCGTGGGCGGATCCGTGGTCGCGGGGGTGCTCGGGGCGGCGCCGACCGGCGGATCGGCCGGGCGGTCGGTCGGGGAGCCGCGCGGCCGCTCAGCTGCTCGGAGCCGTCCAGGCTCCGGCGAGGCTGCGGTCCAGGACGCGGCGCCAGCCCTGCGGAGCCGCGGACTCGCGGCTGGTCGTGCCCGCCATCCAGAGCAGGGCCATCAGGTCGTCGTGGGTGAAGTCGGGGGAGAGGGATCCGTCGCGGTGGGCGGCCTCGACGAGATCCCGGCCGAGCTCGATCGAGCGGTCGCAGGCCTCGATGAGGGCGACCGCGTCGGGGAAGCGGCGCAGCATCGCGTCGTTGAGGGCGGGGTCCTCCAGCTGGAGGTCGATCATCCCGGAGACGAAGCGCTCCAGGCGTCCGCGGGAGGACCGCTCGGCGAGAGCGCGCTCGGTCAGGCCCTTCAGCTTCTCGCCCGCGACGGCCGGGATGACGGCGTCGATGAGCTCCTCACGGGAGCCGACGCGGTTGTAGAGGGTGCCGATGCTCACGCCGGCGTGACGGGCGATGTCCTCGAGGGGGGCGGCGAGGCCGCGGGAGCCGAAGACCTCGAGGGCGGCGGCGTGCAGCTTCTCGACGTTCCGCTGCGCGTCCCGGCGCAGGACCTTCTGCTCGTCCATGCGATCCTTCCGATGATCTTGAGGTGCCACTCAAGTTATGGTCCAATGAGTGTTGAGGCTGACCTCAACTTAGCAGCCCCGCTCATCGCGCCCCGGGGCGCACGACGACAGGACCTCTCATGCCCCTTCTCACCGTCATCGGCGCGGGCCCCGGCCTCGGCCTCGAGATCGCCCGCGTCTTCGGCCGGGCCGGCTTCACCGTCGCCCTCGTCTCGCGGAACCAGGAGAAGCTGGACGGCCTGGCCGCCCGCCTCGCCGAGGAGGGCATCGAGGCGACGGGGTTCGCCGCCGACATCGCGCAGCCCGAGACCCTCACCGCCGCGCTGCGGGCGATCCGTGCCGACCTCGGTCCGATCGACGTCCTCGAGTTCTCCCCCGCCGACTCCGCTCTCACCCCGGTCGGCGTCCTGGACGTCACGCCCGAGAACCTGCAGCCGCAGATCGACTTCTACCTCGGCGGCGCGCTCCGCGCCGTCGGCGAGGTGGTTCCGGACATGATCGCCGCCGGCAGCGGGACGATCCTCGTCACCACCGGCGGCGGCTCCGTCTCCCCGCACGCGGCGCTGGCGAACATCAACATCGCCGCCGCGGGCCTGCGGAACTGGGTCCTCAACCTCCACTCCGCGCTCGAGCCCCGGGGCGTCTACGCCGCCCACGTGGCGATCACCGCGCTCATCGACGGCGGCCACCCGGACGCGGCGGCCGAGGTCATCGCCCGGTCCTACCTCGACCTCCACCGCAGCCGCGACCGCGCCGAGCTGCACTACGTCGCCTGGGACGCGTGACCGCGGGCGCGGAGCGGGAGCCGCCTGTGCGGCGGACCCGGATCCGCGCCGCGGCGGGAGAGGGCAGTCGGTAGGGTCGTCGCGTGAGTGATGAGACGAGCAGCTACGCCCGCGCAGGAGTCGACACGGCGGCGGGGGACCTCGCCGTCGAGCTGATGAAGTCGGCGGTGTCGGCGACGCACGACAGCCGGGTCCTCGGCGGGGTCGGCGGCTTCGCGGGCCTCTACGACGTCTCCTTCCTCCGCGACTTCCGAGCCCCCCTCCTCGCGACCTCGACCGACGGCGTCGGCACCAAGGTCGCGCTCGCCCAGGCGATCGACAAGCACGACACCATCGGGCAGGACCTCGTCGGCATGGTCGTCGACGACATCGTCGTGGTCGGCGCCCGCCCCTTCTTCATGACCGACTACATCGCGTGCGGCAAGGTCGTCCCGGCCCGCATCGCCGACATCGTCGCCGGCATCGCGCGCGCCTGTTCCGAGACGGGCACCGCGCTCGTCGGCGGCGAGACGGCCGAGCACCCGGGCCTGCTCGGACCCGACGACTACGACGTGGCGGGCGCGGCGGTCGGCGCGATCGAGGCCGACCAGGTGCGCGGCGCCGACCGCGTGCGCGACGGCGACGTCGTGGTGGCGATGGCCTCCTCCGGACTGCACTCGAACGGCTACTCGCTCGTGCGCCACATCCTCGCCGAGCGCGGCATCGGCTTCACCGACCGCTCCGAGGAGCTGGGCGGCGTGGTCGGCGAGGTGCTGCTGGAGCCGACCCGCCTCTACACCCGGCCCCTCCTCGACCTGCTCGACGACGCCGAGCTCGGCCCGGCCGTCCACTCCATCAGCCACGTCACCGGCGGCGGGATCGCGGCGAACCTCGCACGGGTGCTGCCGCGCGGCTCCTGGGTCGAGGTCGAGCGGGCGAGCTGGAGCCCGTCCGACGTGTTCCGCGCGCTCGCCGGGATGTCCGGCGCGACGCTCGAGAGCACCGAGGGCACCTGGAACCTCGGCATCGGCATGTTCGCCGTGGTCGCGGCGGAGGCGGCCGACGGCGTGATCGCGCGCCTCGAGCGCTCGGGCGTCCCGTCGTGGGTCGCGGGCCGCGTCTCGACCGCCGCGCGCGGGTTCGAGGGCTTCGAGCAGGGCGCGAAGGGCGTCGACGGCGGAGCGGTCCGCCTGGTCGGGTCCTACGCGGGCTGATCCCCGGAGGCGTCGCGGATCAGCGCGGTGCGGCGTGCGCGCGCTCCCAGGAGTGCTCGTGCCGGGTCAGCAGCCACGAGCCCGCCGCGCAGAGGGCGCAGGCGGCCGCGGTGGCGAGCAGGGCGGTCGCCCAGGTCGGGGCGTCGCGGCTGACGAGCAGGTTCGCACAGGCGACCAGCACGCCGAGGCCGGCGCCCGCGCTGGTGCCGAGCACGAACGGGCCGTCGCGGCGGCTCGCGACGCGCACCGCGACCATGCCGGCGACCGCTCCCGCGCCTCCGACGACTCCGATGCCCGCGCCGGAGGCCGCTCCCATGAGCAGGCCGAAGCTCACCAGTCCGGGCGGTCCGTCGGCGGCGAGGACGCCGGGCAGGTAGAGGACCAGGGCGACGGCGGCGCCGACCGCGCCGCCCACCAGGATCGCGCCGACCAGCAGGGCGGCGGTGACGTAGCCGACCCGCGCGACAGGCCGCGCGGATCCTCCGGGTTCGAACATTCGCGGCTCCATCGACGCGGCCCGCGGGGCAGCGGGCGGTCCTCGGACAGTACGCCCGAACGCCCCTCGGCGGAACCGTCGTCGGGGATCGGCGGGGCTAGCGCCGGAGGGTCTCGCTCGGGAGCTCGCCGAACCGCGTCGCGTAGTGCTGGGCGAAGCGGCCGCCGCTGATGAACCCCCAGCGTGCGGCGACGTCGCCGACCACCAGCGAGCCGATCGATCCGGCCGAGAGCTCCTCGTGCGCGCGCTCGAGGCGGACGTCGCGCAGGTAGTGCCGCGGGGTCTCGCCGAAGGCGCGCTGGAACGCGAGCTGCACGCCGCGGACCGTGAGCCCGGCCGCGTCGGCGATGTCGGCCACTCCGAGGGGCAGGTCGGCGTTGGCCTGCACGAACTCCACGGCCCGGCGGAGGCGCCGCGCGCTGACCGAGGGCGGCACGGCCGGCAGCGGGGCGATGCGGTGGGCGAAGGTCTGCAGGGCGGCGAGCGCGGCGATGCGGGCGACGCCGTCGCGCTGCAGCACGGTGGGCGCGTGCGCGGAGGCGAGGGTGTCGCGCAGGAGCCGGATCGCCGCCCACCAGGCGGTCGTGTCGCGCGCCACGGGGGCGAACCGCAGCGGGCCGGGCTCGGTGCCGTGCAGCTCGGCGGCGATCGCCTCGAGGTGGGCGGCCTCGAAGTGCACGAGCGCGTCGCGGTACTCGAAGGCCTCGAAGCCGAAGGGCCGGCCGCTCGGGAACATGGCCGGGCGCCCGACGACGAGGCGGTGCTCGTCGCGCCCCAGATCGAGGGAGGCGCGCCCCGCGGTCAGCCAGAGGGCGACGTAGACGTCGCTCGGGGCTACCGTGCCGCGCACCCGGCCCAGGAAGGAGGCGGAGTGGAGGCTCACGGGCCCGGGCCCGGTCGTCGTGTAGCGGAACGCGAACGGCACGACCGAGCGCTCGGCCCGGAAGCCGGAGCCGTTGTACGAGCCGGCGTAGAAGTCGCGCGCCTCGTCGAGGTCGCTCCCGCGACGCTCCGACTGCCACACGGGCAGCCGTGCGGGCGGGGAAGTGCTCATCGGGTCAGTGTCCCAGGGGGCACCGACATTCTGCACTCAGTGGCGGAAAGCGGGAGAACGTGCTCGGCCGAGCGACCCGCGCTCCAGGTCGGGTCCCTCACCCGCCGGATCGCCGTCCGCACGCGAAACGGGGCCGCCCCGAGGGAGCGGCCCCGATTCACGGGAGGAGTCACGCACGCTTCTGGTGCGGCTCCTCGACGAGGTCCGTGTCGTCGCCGTCGTCCTCGGCGTCGATCCACTTCGAGTAGTCCGGCTCGTCCGGGTGGCTGAGCTCGCGCTCGAGCGCGCTGTAATCGACCGCCGGGCTGAACGACTTCAGCTCACGGGCGATCTTGGTGTTCTTCGCCTTCTGACGGCCGCGCCCCATGGGTGACCCCCTCACGATGACAGGCCAGACGGGCAGTGAGCCGGCTGGGGAAAAGAGCAGACAGGGAAAGTTGAAATCTACGCGGTAGTTTAGCAGACGGGGGACACGCCACCCCGGGCCTCGATCTGCCGGACGGCCGCCCATCCTCGACCGCGTCAGGAGCACCGTGGACAGCGTCGCCCCACCGCGTCCCGTCGTGGTGATCGGCGCGGGCCAGGCGGGTCTGTCCGTGGCCTACTACCTGCGCCGTCTCGGCCTCGTCCCCGGGCGCGACCTGATCGTCCTCGACCGCGGTCCGGAGCCCGGCGGGGCCTGGCAGTTCCGCTGGGAGGCCCTGCGGCTCGGCTCCGTGCACCGCGTGCACGATCTCCCGGGCATGGAGCGGATGGGGCTCTCGTTCCGCACGGCCGATCACCGGCGACCGGCACGGGACGTGGTCCGCGAGTACTACGGGCGCTACGAGGAGGAGCTCGGTCTCGAGATCCGCCGTCCGGAGTCGGTGCGGCGCGTCACGAGTGCGACGCCGCACGACACGAGGTCGCCGCTCGTCGTCGAGTCCGACCGCGCGGTCGAGCGCGCGAGTCTGCTCGTCAACGCGACCGGCACCTGGGGATCGCCCTTCGTCCCGCACTACCCCGGGCGCGACCGCTTCCGCGGCGTGCAGATCGACCCGACCGAGTACGCCCGCGCCGAGGACTTCGCCGGGAAGCAGGTGCTCGTGGTCGGCGGCGGCACCTCGGCGATCGGCTTCCTGCTGGAGCTCGAGCGGGTGGCGCGCTCGCTGACGTGGGCGACGCGGCGACCGGTGGTCTACCACGACGGCGAGCAGCTGGCGATGGAGTCGGCGGTGGAGGCGGTGGCCGAGCAGGACCGCGCCGCCCGCGCCGGGCTGCCCCTCCCGAGCATCGTCGGCGGCACGGGCGTGCAGCGCACCCGCCGGGTGGTCGCCGGGATCGAGCGCGGGCTCCTGCACGAGCGGGGCATGTTCTCGTCGATCGAGGAGGAGGGCGTGCGCTGGCCGGACGGCTCCTTCACGCGCGCCGACGCGATCATCTGGGCGACGGGCTTCCGGCCGGAGCTGCGCCACCTCGCTCCGCTCGGGCTGCGCGAGCGCGAGGGCGGCATCGCGGTCGCCGACGGAGCCTCGCTGACGGATCCGCGCGTCTTCTTCGCCGGCTACGGCCCGACGGCCTCGACCATCGGGGCGAACCGCTCGGGCCGGCGCATCGCGCGCGCGGTCGTGGCGCGTCTGCCCTGAGCGCGCCTGCCCTGAGCCGGCCTGATCTGAGCCGGTCCGCCCTGAGCGGCGCGGCGCCTCAGATCCTGCCGTCCCAGTCCACCGGCACGACGGAGCCGCGGTAGCGGATCCCGTCCACGCGGATCGGCCCGGCGAGCGCGGGCGAGAGCGGCGCGACGACCAGGGTGTCGCCTCCGGGAGCGAGCCCCAGCGCCGCCGACAGCACGGCGACGGAGGCGGCCGCCGACCAGGCCTGCGGTCGGCAGGCCGCCGGGTACGGCACCGGCGCGTGCACCTCGGCGGCGGGGTCGCCCGAGTGCAGCTCGGGCATCCGGTAGCCGAAGCCCTCGGCCGCGGCGATCAGTCCGCGCGAGAGGGTCGTCGCCTCCGCCCCGAAGCCCTCCCGGGCGAGCCCGGTGACGGCGATCGCGGTGTCGTGGGCCCAGACGGAGCCGCCGTGGTACGACAGCGGCCAGTAGCCGCCCGAGCCGGTGTCCAGGGTGCGCAGGCCGAAGCCCGAGTCGAGCCCGGGGGAGACCAGCAGCTCGGCGACCCGGGCGGCGTGCTCGGGGGAGAGGATGCCGGTGCCGAGGAGGTGGCCGAGGTTGCTGGTGATCGTGTCGACCGGGCGCCCGGCCGCGTCGAGCGCGATCGCCGGGTAGCCGCCGTCGGCGTCGTCGATCCAGAACGCCTCCGCGAAGCGCGCCTTCAGCGTCGACGCCGCCTCGCGCCACTCCGAGCCCTCACGGCCGAGGTGCTCGAGCAGCGCCGCTCCGCCGACCATGGCCTCGTGGGCGTAGGCCTGCACCTCGCAGAGCGCGATCGGACCCTCGGCGAGCGTGCCGTCGCGCCACTGGATCGAGTCGCCCGAGTCCTTCCAGCCCTGGTTGGCGAGGCCGTGCCCCGTGGTGTCGACGTACTCGAGGAACCCGTCGCCGTCCGAGTCGCCGTCGTCGCGGAGCCAGCGCAGCGCCGCCTCCAGAGCGGGCAGCAGCTCCTCGACCTCGTCGTCCGGGAGCCCCCAGCGCCAGGCGTCGTGGAGGAGGCAGACCCAGAGCGCGGTGGCGTCGACCGTGCCGAAGTAGAGCGGGGGCAGCGAGACGCCCTCGCCGGGGATCTCGAGGGTCGTGGCGCGCAGCTCGTGCATGATCCTGCCCGGCTGCTCGGCGGTGTCCGCGACGTGGCGGGTGCCCTGGAGGCCGGCCAGGACGCGGAGGGTGGAGGCGGCGATCCCGGTCCCGAGGGGGAGGAGCATCCGCGCCGCCCAGATCGAGTCGCGGCCGAAGAGGGTGAAGAACCACGGCGCTCCCGCCGCGAGGAACGGCTCGCCGGGCCGCTCCACGGTGACCATGCGCAGGGCGTCGAGGTCGTCGAGCGCGGCGCGGCACCAGGAGGCGAGGCGGGAGTCGCCGGTCTCGAGCGCGGTCCCCGCCCATTCGGCCGGTCCGGACGCGGCGGCGACCACGGCGGAGGCGTCCTCCGCGGCGACGCTCCACACGACCTCGACGCTCCCGCGGGCCGGGACCACGACGCTCCAGGTGAGCACCGTGCCCGAGATCGAGGCGCCGGGTGCGCGCAGCTCGGCGCGGACCGGGCCGTGGGTCCAGTCGAGGCCCCCGTCCACCGGAGCGGTCGCGAAGGAGGGCTCGTCGCGGAGCCCCGCCTTCACCACGTGCACGAGCGAGAAGTCGGGGTCGAGGGTCAGCTCGACGGTCGTCGCGACCTCGTCGGGGAGCGCCGACTCGAGGCGGATGCTCTCGCGGACGCCGCCGGCGGAGACCTCCCGCGAGCGGACCACGCGGATCCGCGGGTCCGCGGCGGCGTCGTCGAGATGGCGGGCGAGCGCGGTGAAGCGGGCGGAGGAGGCGCCGTCGCGGCCGGTCGCGATCGCCTCGAGCGCCGCGCCGCCCACGCGGAGCGAGGCGCCCGCGAGCACGCGCACGTCGCCGAGGTAGAGCCCGTGCACGGGGCGGGAGCCGACCTCGCCCGCCTCGTCCGACCACAGCTGCACGGGTGCGCGGAGCAGGACGAGGGAGTCGTGGAGGAGGGGCTGGCGGGGCGGGGTCTGTCGGTCGTCGCGCTCGGTCGTCACGGTCGACTCCTCACTGGATCGTCGGTGCTGGGGGCGTGCCGCCGATCGTCCTCCGCCGGCCCCGGGAGTGCCGGAGCGTGGCGGACGGTTGACAGCGGCGTCGTCGGAGGTAACCTTACCGAAGGATTTGATCGATCAAACCGGTATATTCCGCCAGGTTGGAACGATCAAGAGCACGTCGAGGAGGACCCATGGCACTGCCGACCGTCGAGGACGTCGCCCGTGCCGCCGGCGTCTCGCGCCAGACCGTGTCGAACGTGCTCAACAGCCCGCACATCGTCCGTGACAGCACCCGCGAGCGCGTGGAGAAGGCGATCGGCGACCTCAACTACCGGCCGCACGCCTCGGCCCGCCGCCTCCGCACCCGCAAGTCCGGCACCATCGGCGTCCGGATGGACCGCGTGCTCGACGGCATCTCCGGCAGCCTGCTCGACCGCTTCCTCCACGCCGTCACCGAGCAGGCCGATGCGCGGGGCATGCGCATCCTCCTCTACACGGCGAAGAGCCCGGAGGAGGAGATCGAGCGGATCGGGCGCCTCCGCGACGGAGCCGACGTCGACGCCTTCGTGCTCACCTCCACCTTCTACGGCGACCCCCGGACCGCCTGGCTGATCGAGCAGGCCGTGCCCTTCGTCACCTTCGGCCGGCCGTGGGGCGTCGACGACCGCAACGACCCGCAGCACCTCTGGGTCGACGTCGACGGCGCCGCCGGGCTCGCCCAGGCCACGGCGCACCTCGCCGACAGCGGCTGCTCCCGCATCGGCTTCCTCGGCTGGCCGAGCGGATCCGCGACCGGCGACGACCGCCGCGGCGGCTGGGAGCGGGTGCACCGCGAGCGGTTCCCCGACGCGCCCCTGCTCGCCGCCTCCTCCGAGGACGACGTCCAGCAGGCCCGGATCGCGGCCATCGAGTTCCTCCGCTCGACCCCGGAGCTCGACGGGCTGGTCTGCGTCTCCGACTCGCTCGCGCTCGGCGCCTCGATGGCCGCCGTGGCCGTCGGCCGGTCCTCCCTCCCGATCGTCGGCTTCGACAACACCCCCGTCGCCGCGGCCGTCGGTCTGCCGAGCATCGAGCAGGACCTCGACGCGGTGGCCGCGGGCGCGCTCGAGCTCCTGCTGGGCGAGCGCGGCGACGACGTCGTCCACCGCTCGCTCGCGCCGGGCGAGGCCCACCGCCTGATCGAGCCCCACCTCGTGCTCCGCACACCCCTCCACCACCCCGCCGACTGAGGCGCCGTCACTCCGACCGGCGCCCCTCCCCACGAAAGGCCAGACCATGACACCCACCCACCGCGCGGCACGCTGGGGTGCCGCGATCCTCGCCGGAGGCCTGCTGCTCCCGCTCGCCGCCTGCTCGAGCGGCTCCGACTCCGGTGACGCGGGCGGCGACTCCGCCCTCACCGTGATGATCGGCTCGTCCGGCGACGCCGAGACGACCGCCGTCACCGACGCCGTGAACGCCTGGGGCGAGCAGAACAGCACGACGGTCGACGTGGTCGCCGCCAGCGACCTGACGCAGCAGCTCGGCCAGGGCTTCTCCGGCGGCAACCCGCCCGATCTCTTCTACATGAGCTGGGACCAGTTCCAGACCTACGCGAGCAACCGCTACCTGGAGCCGTACGCCCAGGACGCCGGGAACGCCGACACCTTCTACCCGGCGCTGCGCGACGCGTTCAGCTACGACGACCGGTTCTACTGCGAGCCCAAGGACTTCTCCACGCTCGGCCTCGTGATCAACACGGACCTCTGGGCGGCGGCCGGCCTCACCGACGCGGACGTCCCCACCGACTGGGCCTCGCTCGAGGCGGCGGCGACGAAGCTGACCGCGAACGGAGTGACCGGGCTCTCCTTCGGCGCCGAGTACGCGCGCATCGGCACCTTCATGAACCAGGCCGGCGGATCGCTCCTCTCGGAGGACGGCACCACCGTCACCGCGGACACCCCCGAGAACGTCGCGGGCCTGACCGAGGTGAAGACGCTGCTCACCGACGGCGTGCTGAAGTTCCCGGCCGCGCTCGACTCCGGCTGGTCCGGCGAGGCGTTCGGCAAGGGCGCGGCGGCGATGGTCATCGAGGGCCCGTGGATCAACGGAGCGCTCGCGGCCGACTACCCCGACGTGAACTACCGCGTCGCCGAGCTCCCCGCCGGCCCCGGCGGGAAGTCGACCTTCACCTTCAGCAACTGCTGGGGCATCCCCGTCGGCAGCGCCACGGCCGAGAAGACGGAGTCGCTCGTGTCGGCCCTGACCTCGGACGAGCAGCAGCTCGCCTTCTCGGACGCCTTCGGAGTCATCCCCTCCACCGAGACCGGAGCCGCCGAGTACGCGACGAAGTACCCCGAGAACTCCGCCTTCGTCTCCGGCAACGACTACGCGGTGAGCCCGGTGGCTTTCGCCGGCGCGGCGACCGTCATCACCGACTTCAACTCGGCGCTCGAGGGCCTCGCGACCGGCGACCCGGAGTCGATCCTCGGCGATCTGCAGACCAACCTGCAGGACGCGCTCGACACCGCGAACGCGAAGTAGCCCGGCCGGGAGGCGGCGGACCCGACCGCCGCCTCCCCGTGCCCGACCGGCACGCCCCACCCCGCGCACGTGAGTCGAAGGAGACGCATCGATGAGCACCACCGCCGCCCCCCGGAGCCGCCGCTCCGGCATCCGCGGGCACGAGGCCCGCTACGGCTGGCTCTTCACCCTCCCGGCGATCGTCGTGATCGGCGTGTTCCTCGTCGTCCCGATCGGCCTCGCCCTCTGGGTCAGCGTCAGCAACTGGAACGGGCTCGGCTCGCCCCTCGGGCCGACCGCGCAGTTCGTCGGAGCCGACAACTACCGCGCGGTGCTCACCGACTCCGGCCTGGCGCAGAAGGACTTCGGCACCGCGATCCGCAACAACGTCTACTACGTGCTGCTCGTGGTGCCGCTGCAGACCGCGCTCGCGCTCTTCCTCGCCGTGCAGGTGAACCGGCGGATCCTGCGGGGCCGGGGCTTCTTCCGCACCGCCTTCTACTTCCCCTCCGTCACCTCCTCGATCGCGATCACCGTGATCTTCCTGTTCCTCTTCTCCGCCTCCGGCGTCGTCAACGCGGTGCTCGGCTGGTTCGGCGCCGACGGGCCGACCTGGATGGCCGACCCGACCGGCGTTCTGCACTCGCTCCTGGGCGCCGTCGGCGTCGACGGCTCCGGGCCGCTGGCCGCGGGCGCCCCGCTCGGCCTCACCTGGTGGGACTGGCTGTCCGGCCCGTCCGTCGCGATGTGCGTTCTGATCACGATGGCGATCTTCACCACCTCGGGCACGTTCATGCTGCTGTTCCTCGCGGCGCTGCAGAACATCGGCGCCGAGATCGACGAGGCGGCGCTCATGGACGGCGCCGGCCCGCTCCGGAAGTTCTTCTCGGTCACTCTGCCGATGCTCAAGCCCACGCTCTTCACCGTGCTGACCCTCGGACTGATCGGCACCTGGCAGGTGTTCGACCAGATCTACCTCACCGGAGGAGGGGCGCCGGGCAAGACGCTGCTCACCCCGGCGTACCTCGCCTACGAGTCCTCGTTCACGGATCTCCGCTGGGGTCAGGGCGCCGCGATCGCCTTCATCCTCTTCTTCATCATCGTCGTGCTGACGCTCCTGCAGCGGGCGCTCCTCCGAGAGAAGGGGGAGCCGCGCCGGCGCCCCCGCCGCGCCGCCCGCGCCGACGCCGCGACGACCCTCACCACGGGAGGCATCCGATGAGCACGCTGACCGAGCCCGGCACCCGCGCCCCCGAGAGCCCCGAGCCCGCCGCGCCGGTCCCGCACCGCCGCATCCGCCTCGGCGCGCGCGGCCGCGCGTCGCTGATCGGCGGCTACCTGCTGCTGATCGCGCTGGCGCTGGTATACATCTACCCGTTCCTGATCTCGGTCGCCTCGTCGTTCAAGTCGGACGCCGACGCCACCGCGAACCCGCTGTCGCTGCTGCCCGCGACCTGGTCGTTCGCCTCCTACGAGCGGCTGTTCACCGACGTCCCGCTGCCGCTGTGGACGCTCAACTCGGTGATCGTCACCGTGTTCGTCACGGTCGGCCGGGTCTTCTTCGACTCGCTGGCCGGCTACGCGCTGTCGCGGCTGCGCTTCCGCGGACGGGGCCTGCTGTTCGCGCTGTTCATCGGAGTGATGAGCGTGCCCGCGGTGGTGCTGCTGATCCCGCGGTTCCTGATCCTCAAGCAGCTCGGCCTCTACGACAGCTACGCGGGGATGATCGTCCCGCTGATCGTGGACGCGGCGGGGATCTTCATCATGAAGCAGTTCTTCGACTCGATCCCGCTCTCCATCGAGGAGGCCGCGCGGATCGACGGAGCCGGAGTGTTCCGGACCTTCCGCTCGATCGTGGTGCCGATGGCGCGTCCGGCGATCGTGACGCTGTTCATCCTGTCGTTCCAGGGCTCGTGGAACGAGTTCTCGCACTTCGTGGTGTCTCGGCAGTCGCCGGAGCTCAACACGCTGACGACCGGAGTCGCGTCGCTCGTGTCGGGGCAGCTGGGCACCGGCAACCAGTACCCGCTGCAGCTCGCGGCCGCGGTGCTGATGTCGATCCCGGTGGCCGTGCTGTTCTTCGTCTTCCAGCGGCGGATCATGAACACGACCGAGGGCGCGGAGAAGGGCTGACGCGGGGGCTCCGGCTCCTGCTGAGCGAGCATCGCGCGTGGGTGACCGGTTCCTGCTGATCGAGCAGCGCACAGGGCGCGTATCGAGATCCGTGTCCGTGCGACGGGCCTCGATACGCGCCTGCGGGGCTGCTCGACCAGCATGCGGGAGTGCCGCCGCTACTTCGCGAGGAACTCCAGGACGACGCGGTTCCACTCCTCCGGGTGGCTCACGGTCACTCCGTGCGGGGCGCCGTGGACGACGTGCAGCTCGGAGCCGGGGATCGCCGCGTGGGTGCGGGCGCCGGAGCCCTCGAACGGAACCGTGCCGTCGCCGTCGCCGTGGATGACGAGCGCGGGCACCGACACGTTGGGCAGGTCCTCGCGGAAGTCGGTGGTCGCGAACGCCGTCATGCAGGCGAGGGCCGCGTGCTTGGCCGACTGCTTCGCCAGAGCGATCGCCTCCTGGCGCTGCTCCTCCGTCACCTTCAGCACGCCGTCGACCGAGAAGAAGTCGGTGGTGAACTGGTCGTAGAAGTCGTCCTCGCTCTTCGTGAGGCCCGCGGTCATCTGCGCGGCCTGCGCCTTCTCGAGCGGGCCGTCCGGGTTGTCGTCCGTCTTCATCAGGTACGGCGGGACGGCCGAGGCGAAGACGACGCTGTGCAGGCGATCGGCGCCGTACTTCGTGAAGTAGCGGGCGACCTCGCCGCCGCCCATCGAGAAGCCGACCAGGGTGACGTCCTGCAGGTCGAGCTCGGTGAGGAGGGTGTGCAGGTCCTCGGTGAGCGTGTCGTAGCTGTAGCCGGTGAGCGGCTTGTCGCTGCGCCCGAAGCCGCGGCGGTCGTAGGTGACGACGCGGTAGCCGGCCTCGGCGAACGCGGGGACCTGCTCCTTCCACGACTCGCCCGAGAGGGGCCAGCCGTGGATGAGGACCACGGGGCGGCCCGATCCGCCGGTGTCGTCGACGTGCAGGTCCGTGTCCTTGAAGAGTCCGTGGTGGGCGGTGATCTCGGCCATGGCGAGTGCTCCTTCCGGCGCCGACGATCGGCGTCACTTGATGTTCGAGGACGTCCCTGCGAGCGGATGGCCGGGGCGGGGAGGGTTGACAGCTCCCGTCACTCCGCGACGACGGCCGCGGCGAGGCCCCGCAGCGCGGTGTGCAGCCCGGGGCTCATGGGCAGCCCGGCGTCGAGCACCGCGTTCGCGGCGGCGACCAGCACCGGTGCCGCAGGGGAGGAGACCACGGTGAGGCCGGCGGGCGGATCCGCGTCGCCCGAGGGCCGCACGACCAGGACGAGCCGGGAGCTGGGAGCGCTCGTGCTGATCGTCGCTCCCGATCGGGCGGGCAGCACCGCGAGGGTGCCGCGGCCGACGAACTCGCGCTCCTCCCGACTGGCGACGGTGAACGCGCCCTCGAGCGGGAGCAGGAGCACCACCGACCCCGGGTCGGCGCGGGGGCTCGGGCGGAAGTCGATCGTGCCGGCCGTGTGCCAGATCCGCCGGAGGAGCACGCCCTCGGCAGCCGCCTCCTGCCCGGTGACGGCGAACGCGGGGTCGGGCCCGGCCTCGGCGTGGCGGGCCCGCAGCCAGTGCCGGGCGGAGTCGCCGCGGAGGGGCATCGGGCGGATCAGCGGATCGGACACGGCGGCTCCCGAGGAACGCGGACCTGAATCGGCCGAGACAGTGAGGAACCATCATCCTAGGAGCGGCGGGAGGCGTGGTCTCCGGAGTGGCGCGTCCTCACATGCCGATGCCGCCCCGGCCGCGCTGAGCGCGACGCCGGAGCGGCATCCGAAGGGTGGTGCGGACTACTGGAATCCGCCGCCGCGGTCCTCCGGGTCCTCGATCGGGTCGGAGTCGGGAGTGTCGATCGAGTAGGTCACGTGGACCGCCTCGCCGACCTCCTTCGCGGAGACGGCGTTGTAGACGAGGTGCGTCTCCTGGCCGTCGACGGCGGCGTAGACGTCGACCTCCTTCTCGTAGCCCCCCTCGGTGCTGACGCGGTTCTCGGTCTGGCCGTCGAACGGCCCGCCCTGGAAGAAGGCGAGGTAGCTCTCGCCCTCGGCGAGTGCGCGGATGTCGTTGCTCATGCCCCCAGGTCTACCACTCGGCGCCTTCCCGCCGCTCGGCCTTGCGCTCGGCGGGCGGAGGAGGGCCGGGGCGCCGCATTCCTCACGCCGGTCGTTCTCGGCTCCGCGGCCGGGGTCAGGAGGCCGACCGTTCCATCCGGCGCCAGGCTCCGCCGAGCAGCGGAGTGCCGGCGGCGACCACGTAGACCACGGCGGTGACGGCGAAGGTGAGGCGGAGGCCGAGCGTGTCGGCGGCGAGCCCTCCGAGGACTCCGCCGAGCGGCATCCCTGCCCAGGTCCCGGCGGACACGAGTCCGAGCACGCGCGCCTGGAGGGCGGTCGGGATGCGATCGAGGAAGACCGCGCCGAGGATCGGGTTCAGGGCTCCGGCGGCGAGCCCGCAGACGGCGGCCGAGGCGGCCAGCCCCACGACACCGAGACCGAGAGCCGGCGCGGCTCCGTAGGTGGCGGCGACGAGGAAGCAGGCGGCGAAGGGGATCCGGCGCGGCAGGCGGTGCGCGACGAGGCCGAAGGCGAGCGTTCCGGTCAGGGCGGCCGCGCCGAACACGCCGGAGACGAGGCCGAGGGACGACGCGCCCTCGAGGTGCCGCTCGGCGTAGAGGGGGAGGAGCGTGCTCGACCGGGCGGCGTCGAGGGTGTTGGTGACGAGGACGAGGGCGATGATGCAGCGCAGGAGGGGATCCCGGCGGATGAAGCGCAGACCCTCCCGGAGGTCCGACCAGTAGCCCGTCGAGCTCTCCTCCGGCCCCTCGGGGGTGGTCGACGGTGCCCGGACGAGTGCCGCCGTGAGGATCGCGGACGCGGCGAAGGACACTGCGGTCGCGAGGAGGGCCGCATCGGCGCCGAGAGTGCTGACCATCACCCCCGCGAGCGGCGCGCCGAGCATGGTGGAGAGGCGGGTGGTGGCGTCGAGGAAGCCGACCGAGCGCTCCAGCGGGATGCCCGCCGTCTGGGAGAGGCGGGGGAGGAGGACGCGTCGGGCGGTCTCCCCGGGGACGTCGAGGAGGCCGCTGACGAAGACGATCGTCAGGAGGACCGGGAACGGCAGCGCGTCGAGCGCGGTCAGGAGCGGGATGAGCGCGAGACTCGTGCCGCTCACCGCGTCGGAGAGCACGGACGACCGCACGAGGCCGACACGATCGACGAGTGCGCCGCCGAGCGGCCCGCCGAGGAGGACGGGTGCGGTCGCCGCGGCGGCCGCTGTCCCTACCTCCACCGGTCCTCCGCCCGCGCTCAGCACCAGGAACGGCACGGCGAACAGGGTGACGACGTTGCCGGTTCTGGAGAGGACGTGCCCGACGAGGAGTGCGGCGAGGGGCCGCGAGGAGCGCTCCGCCGCGCTCATCGCGGCCGGCGGTAGGCCTGGACGAGGAAGAACACCTCTTCCGACCCGTCGTCGGTCCGGTGGTCGTCGCTGATCCGCGCCCACTTCCGGTCGAGCTGCGCGAGCTCGTCGCGCAGCTCCCACAGCTGATCCGCGCTCAGGCGCCAGCGGCGGTCGCTGCTCGTGCCGGCGCTCACCCACTCCTCCGGCAGCGTCGGCGTCGACGCGAGGTACTCGTCGTACTGCTGCGCGTAGACGCGGGAGATCGCCGCCGCCATCTCACGGAGGGCTCCGAGCTTCTCCGGGTCGCGTGCGACCTCGCTCTCGTCCCACACGGTCTCGAGGTGCTTCGCCCTCCACCAGCGTTCCCGCCGATCCCGGCCCGACTCCGGCGCCTCCTCGATCAGCCCGGCTCCCGCCAGCTTCGTCAGGTGGTAGCTCAGCGTCCCCGGCGCCTCGTCGATGTGCTCCGAGAGCTGCGCGGCGGTTCGTGGGCTGAGCTCTCGGAGCAGCCCAAGCAGGCGTAGGCGGGTGGGGTGAGCAAGGACGCGCATGTGAGCTGCGTCGTGCAGATTCGATCGGTCGACCATGCGCTCAGCCTAAAGCACAAGAAAGATTGTGCAAGAAGCGTTGTGTATCTGGGTGGCGGCGCGGTACTTCGACGACCCGTCAGGGCACGAGCCGCTGCGTGATCGAGGCCGTCGGCCCGCTCAGCGCGATCTCGGCGAGCGCGCCGTTGACCAGGGGCATCTGCGGCGGCTGGTGCCCGGTGTCGACGTCGAGGATCACCGGCACGCCGAGATCGCCGAGAGCCCGCCGCACCGCGTCCTCCTGGCTCAGCTCGGGCAGGGACGCGCCCTCGGTCCGGCCGATCAGGACGCCGGTCGCCTGCTCGAACCACCCCGCGAGCCGGAGGGAGGTGAGCATCCGGAGCACCGAGACGGAGTCGGACCCGGCCGCCTCCAGGTAGACGACGGTGCCCTCCGCCGCGTGCCGGCGAGCGAAACCCGGCACGTCGCCGTAGGGCGTGCCCGCGAGCAGGGACACCGTCTCGAGGCATCCGCCGATCAAGCGGCCGGACATCGCCGCGTCCGCTGCCCCGTCGAGCGAGCGCCAGCGGGTCGGCTCCTCGTAGGCCCGATCGCGGTCGAGCGGCTCGTCCGCCCACGCACCCCACGGACGGCTCCGGCGTCGCGGCGCGGCGTGCTGCGTGAACGCGGCTCCGGGCTCGAGACCGGCGACCTCCGTCCAGCGGTGGAACCCGACCGGCAGCTCCCACGGCTCGTCCATCAGATTGGCGCCGTGGATCGTCGCGAGCCCGGTCGTCGTCGTCAGGGGCAGGAGCAGCGTCGAGACGTCCGACCAGCCGACGAACCAGGGCCGGGCCTCCGCGAGGGCGTGCCAGTCGAGCCTCTCCAGCAGCTCGACGGCGAGCTCGCCGCCCCATGGAGGAAGGACCGCGTCCCCGCTCCGGAAGGCGTCGTGCAGGTCGGCCGCCCGATCCGCGGCGGACGCCGGAGCGAGTCCGCCGAGGAGGGCGTGCGGCCGGACCCGGACGTCGTATCCCGCCGAGCCGAGTCGGCGCGCGGCGTCCTGCAGCCGGTCGTGCAGGTGCTCGGGGACTCCCATCGAGGGCGCGGGCACCTCCACCCGGCCTCCGACGCGGAGGGGCGCGGGGTACGTGATGCTCGCCATCCGACGACGCTAACGCCCCTCGCGGTGACGGGCTTCGAATGCTCCGTCCGGCGAGTACCTCCGCGCCCTTCCTGCCCCGACTCGCGGGCGGCCGCTGAGCGCGATCGCGAGAGGGGTCGGCGCGAGTGCCGCGCCGCCCACCCACCCACTCGTGCGCAGCGCCGCCCGCCGGGAAGAAAGATGGGGCCGGGAGGCGCACCGGAACGTGACGTCCCGGTCTCGCACAGGCGTCTCGGCTCCGCTGCTGCCTGCGGCGACCCGCGCCACGCGGCGCCCTCAGCTCGTGAGGCGGCCGATCTCGTCCTCGGAGAGGAGGCGGTCGGAGTAGAGCACGATGCGAGCCGCGGGGTCGGGGCTGTGCGCATCGGGGCCCGCCCACCTCCGGTCGAGACCGAGTCGAGCGACCGTCCGGTGCGATCGCTCGTTCCGTTCCGCGACGACCGCGGTCACGGGGAGCTCCGGCCTGAGCCGCCGCGCCCGCGCGATGCCTGCGGAGGCGATCTCCTGGGCGTACCCCCTGCCCCAGTGGTCCGGATGGACGGTGAACGCGACGTTCCAGGCCGTGTCGGTGAGGAGGGTGCATCCGCCGATCCCGATCGCACCGTCCGCGCCGCCCTCGGGACTCCGCAGCCGGACGACCCAGCTGCTGAGGTCGTCCCGTGCCCACTGCGCCGTCCGGCGGGCGAGCACCGCCCGGGTCTGCTCGACGGAGCCGTGCCGGAGGAGGGGGTCGCCCGCCGCGATCCGCTCGTCGGAGTACAGTCGCCACAGCTCGTCCAGATCGCTCTCGGCGGGACGGAACAGCCGGAGCCGCTCGGTCGTCTCGTCGGGGCGATCACCGGCGCCGATGCTGCCGCCGCTCGCTCGAGGGGGGACTCGCGACCACCGGCGCGGTCGCTGAGGGGTGAGGCGAGCGCGGTGACCGCGCCTGGACGTCCACCTGCTCAGCCCGTGATCAGGCCGGTGAGGCGGTCGGCGGCGGCTCCGACGGTCGAGACCGCGCTGACCGTGAAGAGGCACGCGACGCCCCAGAACCAGGTGCGACCGGGTGCCCCGGCGCTGCGCCGCTCGAAGGCGAGCCACCAGGCGCCGACCACCGAGACGCACGCCGCGACCACCGAGCCGAGCGCCATGCGGACGTACTCCTCCGGTCCGGGGGAGGACCAGGCCGTGGTCGCGAGGACGATGAGCAGCGGGGCCACGATCATCCCCAGTGCGCCGAGCAGCACCGCGTGGAGGTGACTGCGGGGAGGGGCCCCGGCCGTCGTCGTCGCGGTCCGCGTCCGAGTCGTGTCCATGCCGCGTCCCCCGTCGCCGCGGTCCGGTCCGCGCTGCCCCGACGCTATCCGCTCGCTGTCCCGCCGTCACCCCGCACCTCGAAGCGGGCCGCGTGCCAGGGTGGCGTCAGCACCACGCCGCCCGCGCCGCCCCGGCCGAACGCCGAGAACGTAGGATGTCCGGGATGACGATCGGACGCCGCCTCTTCCTCTCGGGAGCCGCCACGGGAGTCGGGCTCCTGGCTCTCGCGGGCTGCACGCCGTCGCGTCCGACGCCGACCCGCTCCGTCACGAAGGCCCCCGTGCCCACGCCGAGCACCACCGCCGTCCCCGCGCCGGCCGCCTTCGTGCGCTCCGCCTGGGCCGAGGATCCGTACGCGCTCGGCTCCGTCTCGTACCTGCCCGTCGGCGCGACGCCGCAGCACCGCACCGACCTGGGCACGGCGGTCCTCGACCGCGTCTTCCTCGCGGGCGAGGCCACCGACACGGAGGCGCCCGGCACGCTCCAGGGCGCCTGGAGCTCCGGGGTCCGCGCGGCCGCCGAGATCAGCGCCGTCGCCGACGAGGGCGAGCGGATCGCGATCGTCGGGGCCGGTCTCGCCGGAGCGGTCGCCGCGCGGCGCCTGTCCGACGCGGGCTTCGACGTCACCGTGGTCGAGGCGCGCGAGCGCACCGGCGGCCGCATCGCCACCGCGACTCCGGACGGCTGGCCGATCGCCGTCGAGACCGGAGCCTGGGCGCTCACCGGCCCGGGAGCCGCCCTGCGCGAGAGCATCGCGGACGCGGGCGTGGTCACGACCGCGGTCGACCTCGCCGACGTCCGCTCGAGCGACGCCGACGGCGCGGCTCTCGACACCGGCACCACGGGTGCCGACGCCCTGACCCGTGCTCTCGAGTGGGGAGCGGAGCAGCCGGAGGATCTGGCGCTCGCCGAGTCGTTCGCCGGCTCCGGAGCGCCCGATCCCGCCGAGGCCGAGCCGGGCTCCGGCGACGGCGACGCCGCCCGCGTGGCGGCGCACCTCGCCGGGACGACCGCGCTGCGCACCGGCGCCGCTCCCGAGGAGCTCTCCTCCTGGTACGGACTGGGCGACGCCTCCGCCGCCACGACCGCGGAGGAGCTGAGCGACGACTCCGGCGACGCGCTGCTGACCGACGGGCTCGCGCCGCTGGTCGACACCTTGCTCGCCGACGTCGAGGTCTCGCTGCGCGCCGTGGTGAGCGGCATCGGCTACACGGAGACCGGCGTCAGCATCCGCCTGGGCACCGGCGAGTCGTTCACAGCCGACCGGGTGCTGGTCACCGTGCCGATCGGGGTGCTCCAGACGGACGCGATCGCCTTCGACCCGCCGCTCCCGTTCGCGCAGCGCGCGGCCGTCGCGGCCCTCGGCTCCGGCGTCGTCGAGACGCTGTGGCTGCGCTTCGACGAGGCGTTCTGGGAGGCCGACGCCCCCGCGCGCTGGTCGCTCGTCGGCTCCGAGGCGGGCATCACCGAGTGGCTCAATCTTCAGCCGTCGACCGGCGAGGCGGTGCTCGTCGGGCTGGTCGGAGCGGATCAGGCCCTCTCGCTGCAGGATCTCAGCGACGACGAGCTGGTCACCCTCGCGCAGACGGCGCTCGAGCCGTTCGCCGTCGTCCCCGGCTGACGAGCTCGCGGAGCCGCGCCAGCGGCCCCCGCCACTCCGACGCGTGCGCCGCCCCGAGCGGCCGCACCCGGCTGAGCGCGAGGACGAACGCGGCGATGCCGGAGATCAGGCTCAGCACGATCACGTCGTAGAGCACGAACATCACGGGTCCGTCGACCTGGCCGGGGTCGAGGAAGAAGTACGGGTACCAGCCGATGAGGGCCCCGCGGACCAGGGTGATGACGCCCCAGACGATCGGGAAGCCGAGCACGGTCAGCGCCCCGCGCCAGGCGACCGGGCGGCGGCCGGGTCCGAGGATCCAGTCGAGGATCGCGAGCGTCGGGATCACGAAGTGCAGGAGCGCGCTCGACCAGGGCACGTCGACCCGCACGCCGCGGTTGTTGGCCTCGACCGCGATCAGCCCGAAGACGATCCCCGACACGACCATGTAGGTGAGCACGAGCGCCCGCACCGTGCTGAGCCAGCGCGGCTCCCGCTCGCGCGCGAGGGCGACCAGGCCGGACAGGCCCAGCACCACGACCCCGGCCATGTTCGACTGCGTCGTGAAGTAGGCGAAGAAGTTGTCGATCTGGAACGCGCGGAAGCCCAGTGTGTAGAAGAAGTCGCCGACGAGTCCGACCGCGCCCAGCCCGGCGAGGGCCAGGCGGAGGATCGCGAACGCCTTCCGCACACCCGCTCCGATCCGTCGCCGCTGGGCCCGGAGGGCCGGACTTCCGGACGATTCTACGGTCGCCGCGCTCGGAGCTCCCCGAGCGCGCAGCTCCGCCGGACGGGGGAGGCGGGCCTCGCGGAGGCGATCTAGCGTGGAGCGATGGTGCGCGCACAGGACGGGAAGGGTTCGGGTCGGATGTCGTCGGAGGAGGCGTCCCGGCGCTGGAACGCGGTCACGGGTCCGCTGTTCCTCGCGGCGGGAGCGGTCTTCGCGGTCCTCGGGAATCCGGTCTGGCCGGTGTTCCTCGTCCTGGGGATCACGTTCCTCGGGCTGACCGCCGGCCCCGGGAGGCCGACGAGCCGGAGCGGAGCGCAGGAGCCGGACCGCGATCGGTGACGCGCGCTTCGCGACGCGGACACTCGCCGGACGCGTCGCCGGGATAGCGTGCGTGTCATGCCCTTCACGCCGAGCCACGCCGTCGTCGCGCTCGCGTTCTCGAACGGCCGGATCCCCGCCGCGGCCGTGGCCATCGGCGCGATGGTCCCGGACATCGGCATGTACCTCCCGATCGCCGTCGCCCGCGAGTCCACCCACTCCCTCCTCGGCGTCGTCACCGTCGACCTGCTGCTCGGGATGCTCGGCCTCGCGCTGTGGAGCGCGGTCGTCGCTCCGGCCTGGCGCGACCTCGCGCCCGCGCTGGTCCGCTCGCGCCTGCGTCCCCGGCGCTCGCCGCCCCGCGGGGCCGCCGAGTGGATCCGCGTGCTCGTCTTCGCGGCCGCCGGCATCGCCATCGGAGCCGCCAGCCACGTGATGTGGGACGGCTTCACCCACCGGGGCGGCCTCTTCGTCTCGGCGATCCCCCTGCTGCAGCAGGAGCTCGGGCCCTTCCCCGGCTTCCGATGGGCGCAGTACGCGAGCGGCGTGCTCGGGCTGCTCGGGCTCGGGATCGGCGCGGTGGTCTGGTACGTCGGCCGCCGTCCCCGGAAGCTCCGCTCCGACGGCCGGCAGCCGGTGCGCATCGCGGCCGCGGCCGTGGTGCTCGCGGCCGCGGTGGTTCCCGCCGGGATCGTGCTGGCGGGGGCGGGCATCGATCCGCTCGACGCCGCCTACCGGGCGCACGTGGTGCGGGCGGCGATCCTGCTCGTGGGCGGCGGCGCTGCGGCCGCGGTCGCCGTCGCGGCGGTCTGGTGGCTCACCGGCCGAGGGGTGCGCGGGGCCGTCGTCTGAGACGACGGAGGACGAGCCTGTCGTCTCAAGGGAGCACGGGCATCCGTCGCGAGGAGGATGCGCCGGTGCATAGCCCACCGATAGCGTCGGACACGGCCCGTTGGGGCGGGCCGCCTTCGGGGGAAGGCACTAAGGGGAAATCGGGGGCTCGCGGCACACGCCGCGGGCCCTCTACCCGTTTCCGGGCCCGCGCCGGCTCGGGGCCGCCGCCGCCTCAGCGCCGCTTCGAGCGCGGCCGGTTCTGCGCGGCCGGGCGCTGCGGGATGCGCGGAGCGCCCTCGCCGGCGGCTCCCTGGGGGAGCGAGGACGCGGGCGGGATCGGGCGGCGGGTCACCGGGCGCACCGGCTCGCCGCGGCGCGTCTGGCCGGGGATCGGACGGGAGCGGCGTCCGTAGATCAGCTCGGACGAGTCCAGCAGCCACGGCACCAGCGCCACCGTCACTCCGTGCACCAGCAGGAGCTTCTGGCGGATCCGCCGCGACTTGTGGTTGTGGAGGAACGCCTCCCACCAGTGCCCGACGATGTACTGCGGCATGTAGACGGTGGTGATCTCGGAGCCGTGCTCGAGGCGGTGGGCCTTGATGTACTTGATCAGCGGGTACGAGATGTCGCGGTAGGGAGAGGCCACGCAGCGCAGCGGCACCTCGATGTCCATCTGCGCCCAGTCGGCCTTGAGCTGCGCGGTCTGCGCGTCGTCGATGGAGGAGTGCACCGCCTCCAGCGTCTCGTGCCGCGCCGCGATGGCGTAGTCGAGAGCCTTCAGCGTGGGCTTGTTCATCCGGCCCACCAGCACGATCGCGTGGTCGCCGTTGGCGCCGAAGGTCGTGGTCGGGTCGACCTCGATCTCCTTCTCGACGTCGCGGTAGTAGCGGTAGACGCCGGCCATCAGGACGCCGAGGATCGGCATCACCAGGTAGACGAGCCAGGCGCCGTGGGTGAACTTCGTGATCGTGACGACGACGAGCACCGCGAACGTCAGCGTCGCGCCGAACAGGTTGATGGCCAGGCTCGTGTAGACGGTGCGCGAGCCCTCGCCGTTGCGGATCATCCGCACCCAGTGCTTGACCATGCCCGACTGCCCGAGCGTGAACGAGACGAAGACGCCGATGATGTACAGCTGCACGAGGCTCGTGAGCGAGGCCTGGTAGACGAGCAGGATGATCGCGGCGACGAGCGCCAGGATGATCACTCCGTTGGAGTAGATGAGGCGGTCGCCGCGGGTGTTCAGCGACTTGGGCGCGTAGCCGTCGCGGGCCAGCACGGAGCCCAGCAGCGGGAAGCCGTTGAACGCGGTGTTCGCCGCGAGGAGCAGGACGGCGGCGGTCGCGGCCTGGATGATGAAGAACAGGATCGTGTTGTTGCCGAACGTGGCGGCGGCGACCTGCGCGATCACGGAGCGCTGCGGGGTCGTGGCGCAGTCGGCGAAGCCCACCAGGTGGCAGGCGTTCTCGGCGTAGTGCACGTTCGAGAGCAGGGCGAGGGCGGTCAGGCCGACGAAGAGCACGATCGCGATCGTGCCCATCGCGACGAGGGTGCGCTGGGCGTTCTTGACCTTCGGGGCGCGGAACGCGGGCACGCCGTTCGAGATCGCCTCGACGCCCGTGAGCGCCGCGCAGCCGCTGGCGAAGGAGCGCAGCAGCAGGAGGACGACGGCCGCCTGCGTGAGCTGCTCGCCCTGCACGGTGAAGCCCGCCGACTCCGCGACCGGGGTGTCGCCGAAGGCGGTGCGGACCAGGCCGACGACGACCATGACGAAGACGCTCGCGACGAAGAGGTACGTCGGGACGGCGAAGGCGCGGCTCGACTCCGAGACGCCGCGGAGGTTCACGGCCGCCAGCAGCACCACGAAGAGGATGGCCAGCTCAACCCGCAGCGGCGCCAGCTCGGGCACCGCGGAGATGATGTTGTCGACTCCGGAGGCGACGGAGACGGCCACGGTGAGCACGTAGTCCACGAGGAGGGCGGCGGCGACCGTGAGGCCCGCCGTCTCGCCCAGATTGGTGCGAGCGACCTCGTAGTCGCCGCCGCCGGACGGGTAGGCCCGGATCAGCTGGCGGTAGCTCAGCACCACCACGACGAGGAGGACGACCACGCATGCGGCCACCCAGGGGGCGAAGGTGAGGAAGGAGAGCCCGCCGAGCAGCAGGATCATCAGCAGCTCCTGCGGCGCGTAGGCCACGGAGGAGAGCGGGTCGCTGGCGAAGATGGGGAGCGCGAGCCGCTTCTGCAGCAGCTGTCCCTCGAGCTTGTCGCTGGGGAGCGGCTCGCCGATGAAGAAGTGCTTGGCGGTGCGCAGCTCGGTCGCGTCGGCCGACGATCCGTCCGCGGCGGACGGGGGGCCCTCGTGTGTCACGAGCGATGACACTACTCCGTACGAGGGGGCAGTCAAGACGGCCGGGAGCGGGCCGAGCGGAGGCTGATCTCGCGCTGTGACCGGGAGTTTCCCGGTGCGGCGGGGAGCGGCGGTCGGCGTGCTCGCGGCCGGCGCCCCGAGCGGGGGGTCAGCGGCCGTCGCGGGTCGCGGCTCCGATCAGGCCGGTGAGGCTGTCGCGGAGCGCGGTGAGCTCCTCGAGGGGGACGTCGAGCCGCTCCGCGATCTGCGGAGGAACCTGCAGGGCCTGCTCGCGGAGGGCCGCTCCGGAGGGGGTCAGCGCGACGTCGAGGCGGCGCTCGTCGTCGCTGCTCCGGGCCCGCGTGACGTGGCCGCTCGCCTCCAGGCGCTTCACGAGCGGGCTGAGCGTGGCCGGCTCGAGGCGGAGGGCGGAGCCGAGGTCGGCGAGCGAGCGGGGGCTGCGCTCCCAGAGCGCGAGCATCACGAGGTACTGCGGGTGCGTGAGTCCGAGCGGTTCGAGCACGGGGCGGTACAGCCCGATGACGGTGCGCGCCGCGACGGCGAGGGAGAAGCAGACCTGGTTCTGGAGGGCCAGCGGGTCGGTTTCCACGGCGTCATCCTCTCATCGTGCCCTGATGGTTAGTACACTAAGGATATGACGCGGAAGAAGACCGGCTCCCTCTACCAGCGCTTCAACGCGCGGCTGTTCCCCTGGATCGGCCCGCCGCCGCTCGGCCCGTACGATCAGCCCGAGCAGGAGGCGCCGGCGGGGCAGGCGTGCCCGCTCTGCGGCCGGCCGATGTCCGAGCACGTCATCGACCGCTCCGGTCCGCGCACCCAGCTGTACTGCCCGAGCGACCCCTCCTGAGTCGCACGCCCCCGTTCGGGGGTCAGGGGCTTGGGGCGGCGGGGGCGGATGATGAGCGCATGTCCCGTCTGAGCCCCACCGCCGCCCGCGTCGTCCAGTACAGCCGTTTCGGCGACGCGGACGTCCTCGAGATCGTCGAGGTCGAGCGGCCGAAGCCCGGGGCGGGCGAGGTGCTGGTCGAGGTGCTCTCCGCCGGGGTGAACCACATGGAGGCGTTCATCCGGCAGGGCCAGTTCGACTCCGACCACTCCGCGGCCTTCCCGATGCGCCAGGGCACCGACTTCTCGGGCGTCGTCGTCGCCCTCGGCGAGGGCGTCACCGACATCAGGCTCCGCAGTGACGTGGTCGGCCACGCGCTCGTCGGCTCCCACGCGACCCACGTCGTGGTGCCGCGCCGCAACCTCGTCGCCAAGCCCGCCTCCGTGAGCTGGGAGGTCGGCGGCGCGCTGTTCCTCGCCGGAGTGACCGCGTGGCGCGCGCTGGAGGCCACGCATGTGGGACCCGACGACACCGTCCTCGTCTCCGCGGCGGCCGGAGGAGTCGGCAGTCTCGAGATCCAGCTGGCGAAGCTCCGCGGCGCGACGGTGATCGGCACCTGCGGCGAGCGCAACTTCGACTACCTCCGCCAGATCGGCGTGAAGCCGGTGGTCTACGGCGACGGGATCGCCGACCGCATCCGGGCCGCGGCGCCCGGCGGGGTCACGGTGTTCCTCGACAACTTCGGCGGGGAGAACGACGCCCTCGCCGACGAGCTCGGCATCGCGGCGGGCCGCTTCCACTCCAGCGACGACCGCAAGGAGATCGAGCTGCGCGCCGTCTGGCCCGACGCCGAGACCGCCCAGCGCGACACCGAGATCCTCGGCGAGCTGGTCGGCCTCGTCGGCGAGCAAAAGCTGCGGGTGCTCGTCTCGGGCTTCTACCCCTTCGACCAGGTGCAGGACGCCTTCGACGACCTCGAGAAGCGGCACTCGCGCGGCAAGATCGTGCTCGGCATGAACCCGGTGGACCCGGCGAAGGTCACCAAGGCGCGCGACATCCACGAGGCCGGCCGCTAGCCGCACCCTCCCGGCGGCTGTCCGGGCTGCTCTCCGGGCGGCCACAATGGGGCCGTGGCGCGCGGACGCCCGGGAGGAGTGACGCGATGGAGGAGCCCGTCGTCGCGATCGTCTGGATCGTCTCGTTCGTGGTGGTGACCGTCCTGGTCACCGGGCTGTCGGGGCGGGTGAACTGGTCCGCTCCCGTGGCGCTCGTCGCCGTCGGGGCCCTCGCCTCCTTCGTCCCCGGGATCCCGGAGGTGGTGGTCGAGCCGGACGTGGTGCTGTTCGGGATCCTGCCGCCGCTGCTCTACGCGGCGGCGATCCGCACCTCCGTCCTCGACGTCCGCGCTCGTGGCGACAGCATCCTCCTGCTGTCGGTCGGGCTCGTCGTCTTCACGGTCGCGGTGGTCGGCGCGGTGGCGTGGATGGTCGTCCCGGCGATCACGGTCGCCGCGGCCCTCGCGTTCGGCGCGATCGTGGCGCCCACGGACGCGGTGGCGGTCACGGCGATCGCGGGGCGGCTCCGCCTGCCGCGGCGGATGCTCACGGTGCTCGAGGGCGAGAGCCTCCTCAACGACGCGACCGCGCTGGTGGCGCTGAACGCCTCCCTCCTGGCGATCGTCAGCACGGTCACTCCCGGGCGCATCGCGCTCGACTTCGTGCTGGCCGTGGCGGTGGGCGGCGGGGTCGGGATCGGCATCGCCGTGCTGCTCGGGTTCGTGCGCAAGCAGGTGCAGTCGTCCGTCCTGGACACGAGCCTCTCGCTGGTGACGCCCTACGTCGCGTTCATCCCGGCGCAGCTGCTGCACGGCTCCGGGGTGCTGGCGGTCGTGGTCGCGGGGCTCTACCTGGGCTACCGGGCGCCGGTCATCCAGTCCGCGCAGGCGCGGATCGCGGAGTCGCTCAACTGGCGGACGATCCAGTTCCTGCTCGAGAACGCGGTGTTCCTCTTCATCGGGCTGAGCCTCTCGTCGGTGGTGGAGGCGACGGCCGACTCGGGCATCGGGGTCTGGCAGACGGTCGGCATCGGCGCGGCCGTGCTCGCGGCGCTGGTCGGGAGCCGCGTGGCCTGGATGTGCATGACGACGCTGCTGTTCCGGCACGGTCCGCGCCGGCTGCAGCAGCGCGGGTGGACCTGGCCGACCGCGATCGGGGTGTCGTTCGCGGGCATCCGCGGCGTGGTCACCCTCGCCGCCGCGTTCCTCCTGCCCGCGGAGACGCCGCAGCGCGCGTTCCTGCAGTTCCTCGCCTTCATCGTGGTGGCGGGGACGCTCGTCGAGGGGCTCGCGCTCCCGCGGCTCGTCCGCGCCCTGAAGCTGCCGGCCCCGAACGAGATGCAGGAGCACGTCGAGAAGCAGATGCTGCTCGCCGAGGCGCAGGCCGCCGGGCTCGCCCGGCTTGACGCGGAGCCGCAGGACGGAGTGGAGGACCGCGTGCTCGACCGGCTGCGGCGGAACGCGACGTTCCTCGCCGACGCCCTGGAGAACCCGCCGGAGGGCGAGGGCGTGGAGCCGCTCCCGCAGGCCTACAACCGGCTCCGGCGCGTGATGATCGCGGCCGAGCGGGAGGCGGTGCTCCGCGCGCGCTCCGAGGGGCGGTACCAGGAGCCGGCGGTGGTGAGCGCTCTGGCGTTCCTCGACGTGGAGGAGGAGGCGCTGGCGGTCGGGCGGCAGTAGCGCCGAGAGCGCGGGGACCCCGGGCGGGATCCCCGCCCTCCCGGCGGTGCGGTGTCCGGGCTCAGCCCAGGGTGGAGCGGACCGAGGCGCGGGCCTCGTCGAGCGCGGCGCGCAGGGCGTCGACGCTCGCGGTCGTCACGGATCCCGAGGAGGCGGCGGTGCGCAGCTCCGCGCGCAGCTCGTCGCGGAACTCGGTGAGCAGCACCTCGGCGTCGCGCAGAGCGATCCGCGAGGCGGTGCGCGCGTCGGCCGAGGCCGGTGCGGCCTGCTCCGGCGCGGGCTGCTCGGAGGGGGTGCCGGACGTGTCCTGCGGGCGCGGCTCCTCGGCGGAGTGCTCCGGTCGGCGTCCGGGCTCCCGCGAGTCGCGCGCAGCGCTGGCCAAGTCGGCGCGGAGGCTCTTCATCGCCTCCGCGACGCCGAGGCGGACCTCGTCGGCGAGCCGGCGGACGGAGTCGGTGAGCTCCTCCTCGATGTCGCCCAGGTCGGTCGCGCGGTTCGCGAGCTCGGCGCGGCCGGCGTCGGTGATGGAGTAGACGGTCTTGCGGCCGTCGGCCTCCTTCGTGACGAGTCCCTCCTCCTCGAGCTTCGCGAGGCGTGGGTAGACCGTGCCGGCGCTGGGCGCGTAGGTGCCGCCGAAGCGCTCGCTGAGCGCCTGGATCAGCTCGTAGCCGTGGCGCGGCGACTCGGCGAGGAGGTTGAGCAGGTAGAGGCGCAGGCGGCCGTGCGCGAAGACGGGGCTCACAGCGAGCTCCCGTCCATCGGGCGGCGGTCGTCGGCGGGGCCGGTGCCGGGGGAGCCCCAGCCCTCGCCCACCGAGGCGGAGGACGCGGCGACGGACCGGCGGACGACGACCACGTCTCCCGAGACGGAGTTGGCGGCGACGTCGACCCACTTCGAGTCGAGCGAGCCCGTGGTCGAGGTGAAGCCCCGGCCGAAGGTGCCCTTGACGACGGAGCCGTCGAGCTGGAGCGTGCCCGAGACGGTGTTGATGCGGTAGCGGGCGCCGAGGCCCTCGTCGACGCGGATCGTGAGGTCGCCGCTGACGGTGTTGGCCTGGATCCGGTCGGGGGTGCCCTCGGCGTCGACGAACACGCTGCCCGAGACGCCGTCGACGGTGAAGCGGGTGAGCTCGCCGGTCGCGGTGACGTCGCCGGAGACGGTGCGCGCGGTGACGCGGCCGGTGTGGCTGCGGACCGAGAGCTCGCCGTGGACGGTGTTCACCTCGATGTCGCCGTGCAGGCCGTCGACGACGATGTCGCCGCCGACCGTCGAGACGCGGGCGTCGCTGTGGAGGCCCGAGACCAGGCCGTCGGCCGAGACGGTGTCGAACTTGAGGTCGACGCCGCGGGGGACGAGGAGGCTGATGTCGGCGCGGTCGCCGCGGCGGCAGAGGCCCTTCACGACGTCGACGATGGTGTCCCAGCGGAGCTGGACGTGGTCGATCTCGAGGCGGTCGCCGTCCATCGAGACCTTGAGCGGGCGGCCGTCGACGCTGTGGACCTCCACGCGAGCGGTCGGCTCGTCGTGGGCGATGACGTCGATCTGGCCGCCGACGAGGGCGACCTTGACCGAGCGGACGACGTCGAGGTCGATGACCTTCGTCTCGCCGGCCTGTACGAGCCATTTCTCGAGGGACATGAGCTCCTCCTCCTGCACCGGGGTGCCTTTCTGAAACGCGATACATCGCGAGTGGACGAGAGTCACGATATATCTCGATCGCTGCGGCCGGCAACGGGGCTCGGCCGGTTCCCAGCGTCGAGCGGCCGGGACCGGGGCGGGGCCGAGGCGGGATGAGGCCGGGGGCCGGAGCCGAGGCCGCCGTCGAGGGGGTGAGGCCGCGGCGGGCGCCGTGGTAGACCGGGCGCATGGACCCGATCGCGGCACTCGAGGAGATCGCAGCACTGCTCGAGCGGGAGCGGGCCTCCCGCTACCGGGCGAAGGCGTTCCGCCGCGCGGCCGCGGTGCTGGAGGGGATGGCGTCCGCCGAGCGGGACGACCTCGCCCTCGTGCGGCGGGCCTCCGGGATCGGCGACACGACCTTCACGGTGATCGAGCAGGCGCGGTCGGGCCGGGTGCCCGACTACCTCGCGGAGCTGCGCGGCTCGACTCCTCCGCCCGCGAGCGCCTTGCGGGGACGGCTGCGCGGCGATCTCCACAGCCACAGCGAGTGGTCCGACGGGGCGACGCCCGTCCTCGCGATGGCGGACGCGGCCCGCGCGCTCGGCCACGAGTACCTGGCGCTCACCGACCACTCGCCGCGGCTCCGGGTCGCCCACGGTCTCAGCGCGGAGCGGCTGGAGGAGCAGCTCGCCCATCTCGCGGGCCTCGACACCGGGCCCCTGCGGCTGCTCAGCGGGATCGAGGTGGACGTCCTCGAGGACGGCGCGCTCGACCAGACGGACGAGCTGCTGGACCGCCTCGACGTGGTCGTCGCGAGCGCCCACTCGAAGCTGCGGCTGCCCTCCCGCGAGATGACGGCCCGGCTGGTCGCGGCGGCCTCGGATCCGCGGACCGACGTCCTCGGCCATGTCTCGGGGCGGCTGGTGTCGGGCGAGCGCGGCACCCGTCCGCCGTCGACCTTCGACGCCCGGGCCGTGTTCCGCGCGTGCGCCGACCACTCCACCGCGGTCGAGATCAACGCCCGCCCCGAGCGCGAGGACCCGCCGGACGAGCTGATCGCGCTCGCGCTCGAGGAGGGCTGCCTGTTCTCGATCGACAGCGACGCGCACGCTCCGGGCCAGCTGGGCCTGCTCGACTACGGGGCCGAGCGGGCGGAGCGGCTCGGCGTCCCGGAGGAGCGGATCGTGACCACCTGGCCGGTCGAGCGGCTCCTGGAGTGGACCCGCGGTTGAGGATCCTCGCGCGTTGCGCAAACGAACTGCGGCCATCACCCCCTTGACAGGAGGCCGTACCGCGGGAGGAGATCCGACGCAAGTGGCGAAATCCCAGCCGCCCACGCGGCATGCTCGGTACCGGTCCGCTCCTCCTGGGCCGCTCCAGCGGTCGGGAGTCGCGCTCCGTCGCACTCTCCGCTCCGACAGACCAGGTGAACCATGGCCACGCAGACCGCTCTCGACGCCGTGCGCGCCGCTCCCACTCTGCTCGAGGCCGTCCGGATGGCGGATGAGCTGACGGTCGCCGCGGTGAGCGACGGCGGCGGCCGCGCGGTGCGCCTGCTCACCCGCGCAGCCCTGGACCCCTCGGACCAGCTCACCGCGATCGCGGCCGTGCACTCGCTCGCGCAGGTCTTCGACGAGGAGGCCGACCTCGCGCTGCTGATGCTGCTCGAGGACGAGCGCCCGTACCTCCGCGAGCACGCCGCCTGGGCCTTCGGCGGGCGCCTGCCCCGCCCCGCCGCGCTCGGACCGCTGCTGCGCCTGGTCCGCGACGGCGGCTTCTCCGGCATGCTCGCGCAGCGCACCGTCCTGCTCTGGGCCTCCTCGACCCCCGACCTCGTCGCCGTCGCGCTCGAGGGCGCGCTGCTCGGCGAGCGCGAAGCGGCGGCCCGGGCACGGCTCGTCGAGACCCTGGGCCTCGTGCCCGGCACGATCGCCGAGCGCACCCTCCTGCACGTGGCCGCCGATCGCGCGGAGGGGCTGGAGGCGCGGGCCGCCGCGACGGACGCGCTCGGCGAGCGCGGCTCCGACGACGCCGAGCTCCTGCTCACCGGCCTGGCCGAGGAGGCGGCGCCGATCGGGCCCCTCGCCCGGCTCGCCCTCGGCGACCTCGCCCCCGCACCGGCCGTGGAGGCCGGGCCGACGGTCGCGCAGCTCTTCGTCCACGCCGACATCGACGGCACCCTGACGCGGGTGGGCGCCGGCGACAACGGCGGCATCGCGACCCTGCTGGTGCGCCTGGGCGACTCGCTCGTCGAGCAGGAGGGCATCGACCGGGTGCTCACGCTCTCGCGCGGGACTCCGGCCGAGGCCGAGCGCGCGCTCGGCGAGCTGCCCGACTCCGGCCACGGCTTCGCTCCGGTCCCGTTCGTGGGTCCGCCCGTGGCCATGCCCCAGGCGTGGAGCCGCCGCATCGCCGCCGAGCGCGGCATCCGCCGGATCCTGCGCGCGGCCGGCCGGGTCGACGTGCTGCACCTGCGGATGGCGGACGTCGGATCCCTCGCGGCGGCCGCGGTCGCCCGGGAGCTCGAGATCCCCGTCGTGTTCACCCTCGCTCCGGACCCGCACGCCCTGATCGCGGGCCTGGACGCGTCCGGCGCCCTCACCCGCGCGGACTTCGGCGAGCACGACGCCGCCGAGCACTTCTGGTTCCGCGTGCGCCTGGTGCAGCGCCTGGCCGCCGACGCCGCGCACACCGTCCTGTTCCCGCGGGAGGAGCTGGCGGCGACCATCCGCGAGCTGATCGGCGTCGACATCACCGCGCACCCGGAGCGGCACACGATCGTCCCGGAGGGGATCGACGTCGGCCTGGTCGAGCGCGGCGAGTCGGCCGCACGGGCCTCCGCCGCCGGTGAGCCGGTCGCGCTGGACGAGGGCGGCGACCTGGCCTCGCTCGACCTCCTGCTGGAGGAGCTGCCCGAGCACCGCCGCGGCCTCCCGCTGCTGCTCAGCGTGGGCCGCCTGCACCGGGTGAAGGGGATGGCGGCGCTCGCCGAGGCCTGGGCGTCCGACCCCTCGCTCCGGGAGCGCGCCAACCTGCTCCTGGTCGGCGGCGACCTCGCCGACCCGAGTCCCGACGAGCGCGAGCAGCTCGACCGCATCCGCGCCGTCGCGTCCGACGGGCTGCTCCTGGCCGGCCACCGCCCGAACGGGTCCGTGGCCCGCTGGCTCGGCGCGATCCGGCACGGCCGACCGGGGCTCTCTGCTCCGGGAGGCGCCTACGTCTGCGCGAGCGTCAAGGAGGAGTTCGGCATCGCCCTCCTCGAGGCGCTCTCCGCAGGACTGGTCGTCGTCGCTCCGGCGACAGGCGGGCCCGTGACCTACGTCGAGGAGGGGGAGACCGGCTTCCTGGTCGACACCGCCGACCCCGCGGCGCTCGCCGCCGGCGCCGCCACCGCACTGGATCTCGCAGGAGGGCCTCTCGGCGAGCACGCCGCGGCCCGCGGGCGCGCGATGGTCGCCGAGCGCTACACGGTGCAGGCCATGGCTCATGCCCTCTCGGGCGTCTACGCGCACGCGACCGCGGACCAGGAGCGTCCCCTCCGCTCGCCGCTCGTGCTGGGGGCCTCGTGACCCTGCTGATCATCAGCCCCGACTACGCGTCGCACCTGCTGCCGCTGGCGACCCTCGGCACGGCGTGGCAGGAGGCGGGCGAGCGCGTCGTCGTGGCCACCGGCGACGCGACGCGCTCCATCGTCGACGGCTTCGGATTCGAGCACATCGCGCTCCGGCTGGGGCGCGGCTCCAACCCGGGCACGATCCGCGCGGAGGAGCAGGCGCCCGACGAGGGCGCGTCCCTCCGCGGCTTCTTCGACGCCACCCGGCGCGGGATGGTCCCGACCCTCGCCTACCAGGCGCGGGAGCGGCTCACCGACCTGCTCTGGGATCCGGCCGGCGTCGCCGCGCGCCTGCGCGTGATCCTCGACGAGGTGCAGCCAGACGCGATCGTGGTCGACCACCTCGCCTTCACCGCGCGCGTGGCGCTGAAGGCACTCCGCGTGCCCTACGGCGACGTCGTGCTCGGCCACCCCAGCGCGCTCACGGTGCCCGGCGAGGTCTACGGCTTCCCTCCGGTCTGGCCGGACGCCTTCGCTCCGGAGCCCGACGACCTCGATGCGCTCCGCGCCCTCTGCGAGCGTGTGCGCGACTCCTTCACCGAGGAGTGGAACGCCGCCCTCACCACCCTCGACCCCGGGGCGGCGCCCAGCGCCGACGCCTTCGCCGAGAGCGGCGACGTCCTGCTGCTCAACTACCCGGGCGAGCTCCACGACTCGGCCCGCACCGCTCAGCTGCCGCCGCACGCGTTCCTCGGCTCCGCCGTCCGCGAGGAGCCCGACGACGCGGAGGTCGAGGAGTGGCTCGCCGCGTCCGAGGATCCGGTCGTCTACGTGAGCTTCGGCAGCTTCCTCTCGGTGCGCGACGACGTGCTCGCCCGGGTCGTCGAGGCCCTGGCCGGCGTCGAGGCCGGGGGCAGGCCCGTCCGGGTGGCTCTCGCCTCCGGCGCGACCGAGCGCTCGGCTCTGGGCGAGATCCCCGAGGGCTGGCTGGTCCGCGGCTTCCTGCCGCAGGTCGCGCTCCTGCGCCGGGCCGTGCTCGCGGTCAGCCACGGCGGCAACAACAGCGTCACGGAGGCGATGACCGCGGGCGTGCCGCTCGTCGTCCTGCCGTTCTCGACGGACCAGTTCGCGGGGGCGGCTGCTCTCGAGGACGCCGGGTTCGCCGCCGTGCTCGACCCCAACGCCGCATCCGCGGGAGAGCTCGCGGAGGCTGCGCGGCGGATGCTCGCACTCGACGCTCCCGCCCGGGAACGGCTGACGGCGCTCGCCGAGGCCCTCGCCCGCGAGACGGGACCGCAGCGGGCCCTCTCCGCCCTGAGCGGAGCGACCGTCCAGCGCTAGCCTGGGCCTATGGTCGAGCCGACACCCCGGGACGCGCCCCTGCGCGCCGAGCGGGACGCCGCGCGGGCGGACCCGATGCTGAGTGCTCTCGGACCGTTCGGGCGCTTCGAGGGGATCGTCCCTCCGCTGTTCGAGGCGGCCGTGCGGATCCTGCACCCCTCCGACGACCCGCCCCGGCGCTGGCGCGAGGTCGCCGAGCGGGAGGGGACGCTCCTGCATCCGCTCGCGCAGTGGTACTCGCTCACCGGCGAGCATCCCGACGAGTACCCGGAGCCCCGCCTCGGAGTGCTCCCGCTCGACGAGCTCGCGGCCGTCGCCGCCGTGCTCGCGGAGCACACGAGCACCCCCGACGACTGCCTCGCCGTGTTCTGGGAGGGGTTCGGCGTGCTGAGCGGCGGGTCGCGGATCCTGATCTCCCGCTCGGACGCCTCGGACGAGCTGCCCGAGTGGATGAGCGACACTCGGCCGACCGGCTGGGAGCACCCCGAGACCGCCGCCGCGGCGACGGTCGAGCTGCCGGGGCGGGAGGGGCCTCTGCTCTCGCTCGACGTCAGGGTGCTCGAGGACACCGCGTGGGCGCGCGCGGCGGGCTTCGCCGACGCCTCCGGGCTCGTCGTGCAGACTCCGCTCGCGCTCTGGCCGGAGGACCGGGCCTGGTACCTCGCGAGCGAGGTCGACTTCGACTCGACGCTGATCGGCGGCTCGCGCGCCCTCGTCGACGACCTGCTGCGGCTCTCCGCCGCGGGGCGGATCGAGGCGCTCCTCCTGCCGGATCAGGTGGACCTCACGAGCACCGGTGACGAGCTCAATCCCAGGCGGCGGTGACGGGGTGAGCGACGAGGACGACGAGCGCTGGCTCGTGGTGAAGGGCCGCCGATGGCGGCGCACCGACCCCTCGCTGCCGGAGGACGTGGTCGCCGGCCTCACCTCGCACCTCGGGCGCGGGCGCTCGGGAGTGCGCTCCGCCAGGCTGCACGAGGACGCGGAGGCGGAGGCGCTGGCGCGCAGGAGGGTCGGGCTCGCCAAGCACGGGCTGGGCGAGCGCGGACCGGCATGGTGGGACGAGCCCGAGGCCGATCGGCTCGAGCGCGCCCGCGAGGCGCTGCGGGCGCTCGAGGAGCTCGACGCTCCGGAGGACTGACTCGGCTTCTGCATCCCCCGAGCGTGCTCGCCGGGCGAGGCGGGCGGGGAGTGCCCGAGCGGATCCGGGGAGAGCGCGCGGAACCGCGGCCTGTGGAGGAGGACCGCTCCCGCTGAGGCCGCCGACCGAGGCCGCCCGCCGAGGCCGCCAGCCGAGCCCGCCCGCCCCTAGCGGAACCTCACCACGAAGCCGTCCTCCGGCCCGGTCGGGAAGCTCTGCAGGCTCACGCGCAGATCCTGCCCGTCCTCGACGTCGTACGGGTGCCCCGCGGCCAGGAGCTCCAGCGCCGCGGACAGCAGGTCGACGGTCGCCGGCTCGCCCGGGCACCGGTGGTCGCCTCCGTAGTGCCCGCCGCCCTGGGCGATGAAGCCGTTGCGGTCGACCGGCGACCGGAACCGCTCCGGATCGAAGCGGCCCGGCGCCTCCCAGTGCGAGCCGTGGTCCGTCGCGTAGAGGTCGAGCAGCATCCACTGCCCTGCGGGAAGCGTCTCGCCGAGGAAGTCCAGCTCCCGGCGGGCCCTTCCTCCGACCATCGGGAAGAACGGGTAGAAGCGCCGCACCTCGTTCGCGAACGCGACGCGCTCCTCCTGGTCGGCGAGCCGCTCCCGCCACTCCGGATGCCGGTGCAGCGCGAGCGCCGCCAGCACCACGAAGCGCCCCACCGCGACCGTGGGCCGCAGCACGTTGATCAGCTCCACCGCGGCGACCTCGACGGGCAGGAGGCCGCCGTCCTCCTTCTCGTGCGCGATCCGGTGCAGGGGAGTCGGGGAGGGTCCGGCCGTCCGGCTCGCCTCGATCAGGCCGCGCGCCCACCGCTCGGTCGAGCGGCGGCGGAGTCGCGCGGCCCAGTTGGGCGGGCCGAAGCGCCCGGCGTTGTCGATCATCGCCCGGAGCTCGTCCGTGCGCCGCAGCACCTCCTCCTCGTCGGCCTCGATGCCGGCCCACGACAGGACCGCGCGGCCCAGGACCTCGGCGGCGACGTCCTGGAGGCGGACCCGCTCGCCGGTCAGCCGGGCGGCGGACGCCTGCCACTCCCGCGCGAAGGCCGAGACCAGCCTCGACCGCTGCTCGGGCGTCTCCACCAGATCCAGGAACATCCGCTTCCGCCTCCGGTGCGGCTCGTCCTCGAGGGTCTGCACGCTGCCCTCGTCCTGCAGGAGGTGCAGCACGGAGCCGGGCAGCGCGCCCTCGCGGTCGAAGCGCCCGCCCTCGTAGAAGAAGCGCGCCGCCTCGATGCCGCGCGCCATGATCACGGGCCGTCCGAGGATCCGGGTGCGGAACGCGTCCGCGCCCACGTCGTCGAAGCGCCGCGTCCCGAAGAGGTAGCCGTCGGCGAGGACGGCCGCGCTGCTGTCGATCGCGGGGAGGACGGGGATCGAGGCGGCGATCAGCCGGCCGATCCCTCGGTGTCGTCGCCCTCGGCCTGCGAGGGCTTGTCGACGCCCGCGTCGTCGACGTGGTCGTGGTTCTGCGGGTTCTCCTGCGGCTGCTCGGTCCGGTCGGTCATGGTGCTCCTCTCGCGTCGGCGCGGTGCGCGCCTCGCGGCCACGGTAGGAAGAGCGCGGCGGGCCCGGGTACCCCGTTGACTCGCGGGGGAGGGGCGGGCAGACTCCGCCGCCCTCAGCGCCTCCGCAGGAGGACCGGCGCGGTCGCCCAGACCACGGCGAGCAGCAGCAGCACGCCTCCGCCCGCCCAGAGGCCCGCCGGCCCGCCCAGCACGACGTCGAACACGAAGCCCACGACTCCGACGAACAGCAGCGATCCCGCCGCGAGGCACACCGTGACCACCCGGTTGCCGAACCGCACCAGCTCGGCCTTCCTCCGCCGCTGGAACAGCAGCCGGTGGGCGATGACCGGCGCCAGCGCCAGGATCGTGACGCACGCGGCGAGCAGGACGAGCACGAGGTAGAGCGCCACGTCCGGCGGCGCGAGGTCGGCGAAGCGCTGCTGGAAGCACAGCGTCAGCAGGAAGCCGCCCAGGATCTGCGTGCCGGTCTGCACGACCCGCAGCTCCTGCAGGATCTCGTTCCAGTTGCGGTCGGATCGCTCCTCCACCGTCTCGTCGCGACCGGAGTCGGGGGCGGAGGGGTCGACGGGTCGCTCGCTCATGGAACGAGGGTAGGGCTCAGCCGAGCAGGGACTCCGCCAGCGAGATCGCCCCGCGCACCCCGGACTCGTCGCCGAGCGCCGGGCGCACGATGCGGATCCGTCCGCCGCCCGTCCCCGTCGCTCCGGGCGCGCCCATCAGCCGCTCGACCTCGGCCTCGACGGCGGGGACGAGTCCCGGCGTCTTCGACACGCCTCCGCCGACGACCGCGAGCCGCACGCCCGCGACGTAGGCGAGCGTCGTGACGAGCTGCGCGAGGTAGTAGGAGCTGAAGCGGAGGTTGGCGGCCGCCTCCTCGGGGCCGAGGCGGGAGCCGTCGACGCCCCAGCGCGCCGAGATCGCGGGACCGGCGACCAGGCCCTCGAGGCAGTCGCCGTGGAACGGGCAGGTGCCGGCGAAGCCGTCCTCGGGGTGGCGGCGGGGCAGCAGGTGCGCGACCTCGGGCCAGCCGCTGCCGGCGAGGAGCCGTCCGCCCGCGATCACGCCGCCCCCGACTCCGGTGCCGACCGTCAGGTAGACGAAGTCGTCGACTCCGGCTCCGGCGCCCCAGCGGGACTCGCCCAGGGCGGCTCCGTTCACGTCGGTGACCAGCGCGAGCCGGGCGCCCGGTGCGGCCGCGCCGATCGGGCCGAGCACGTCGGTCCCCTCCCAGCCGAGCTTCGGCGTGGAGGTGAGGTGTCCGTAGGTCGGCGAGCCGGGGTCGATGTCGAGCGGGCCGAAGGAGGCGACGCCGACCGCGGCGACGGTGCCGTCGACTCCGTGGCCGCTGACGAAGCCGGCCAGATCGGCGAGCGTCTCGGCGGGCCCGCGGGTCGGCAGGGTCGTCGTCGCGAGGATCCGCTCGGGATCAGCGGCGTCGGCGACCGCCGCGACGACCTTCGTGCCCCCGGTCTCGATGCCGACGAGGAGGGGACGGTCGGCGGTGGCGCTCATGGATCTCCAGGGCTCGTGCGGTGCGTCTCGGGTCTCAGCAGGCGGACAGCGAGCGCACCTGCGCCGACAGGGTCAGGGGGCTGCCGAGGAGCAGCACCTGATCGAGGTCGTGGCCCTGCATCTTCACACGGGTGCTGCGCGGCAGGCAGGTCGGCTCGCTGAGGTAGAGCGGGGCGCCCTGCTTCGCGGCGACCGGGCCCACGGCCAGCGCGTCGGCGAAGCCGGTGGCGGTCGCGAGGTAGACGGTGTCGCCCAGCTCGGACGGCGGGAAGACGTCGTTGAGGCGTCGGCTGGTGTCGTGGCGGTCCGTCCCGGCGATGCGCGACACGGTGTCGGCGATCTTCGCGGCGCGGAGGTCGGCCTCCACGGCGGTCGAGATCGACGGCGCACCGCCGAGCAGCTGCACGGAGGAGGGGTCGAGTCCGGCGAGGGTGTCACGGGTCGGCTGGTCGAGGCGCGAGCGGGCGCCGTCGACGAGGAGGACGGGCTCGGCGCGGCGGCCGGCGATCGGCGCGACCGAGAGGGCGTCCGGGAAGTTGGTGCCGGTCGCGACGAAGACGTTCTCGTAGCTGCCGTCCGGGAAGGCGTCCTCGACGATCCGGCGCGAGGTGTCGTAGCGGTCGACGCCCTCGATGCGCTCGGTCGGGATCCCGAGGGCCCTCACCTGCTGGAGCACCGAGTCGCTCACGGAGAGGGCGCTGCCGACCACGACGATCCGCTGCGGGGCGAGGCGGCGCAGCTCGGCCGCCACCACGGCGGGCAGGACGCTCGGGTCGGTGAGCAGGAGGGCGCCGCGCTGCTTCGCGGCGGCGGGGCCGGCGCTCAGCGCGTCCGGCCAGTTCGCTCCGCTGGCGAGGTAGACGACGGGGGCGCCGTCGGCGAATCCGGAGGCGGTCACCGCGACGGCGGTCGCGTACCGGTCGGTCCCGGCGAGGCGGGCGACGTCGGAGGAGTAGGCCGACGGGAAGAAGTCGATGCCGCTGCGGCCGCCCGGCGGCACGGAGACGACCGCGCGCTCGTCGAGGCGGGCCAGGCGCGAGAAGTACTGGTCGTCGTAGGCGGGGTACCCCGGCTCCACGAGGCGCAGGAGGTAGTCGCCGGCGGGCAGGGCGAGGTCGCTCGTGTCCCACGCGCGGGCGGCGCCGGGGGCTCCGGTGACGGGGACGGTGTCGAGGAGCGAGTACGTCCCTCCGTCGACCCACCAGGCCTGCACGTCGAAGGAGGGGGAGGAGACGCCCGGGACCGCGTCGGCGGTGATCGATCCGGACAGCTCGGCGGTGCGCAGGAGGGAGATGGCGACGGACTCGTCGGTCCCCCGGGTCGTCCTCGCGGCCTCGGCGACCGGGGTGTCACCGAACCAGGTCGGGTACCAGTCGTCGCTGCCGATCAGGTTCGCGCGGACGGTGAGGGGCTCGCCGCCGGGAACGGGGAGGGAGAAGTCGGCGCCCGTGTTCACCTCGGCGACCACGTCCCCCTCGGCGTTCTGGACCTGGACGTAGAAGGACGGGTTCTCGGGGGCGGGGTGCTCCTCGTCGGCGTCGCGGAGCGCGATGGTGCCGGAGAGGACGACCTCGGCGGCCGCCTCCTGCGCGGCGCTCGCGCCCGGGAGATCGGGGGCGGCGACGGCCGGACCGGCGGCGAGGCCGGCCAGCAGGAGAGCGGAGACGCCGATCGCGGCGAGGGAGCGTGCGGGCACGGCGGGCCTTTCGGCAGGATCCGCGGGAGGCCGCGGCGGACACGGTGTCTGAATGCTAGCCGCCGCCCGCCTCCGGGCGAGGGCGGGTGTCGGCGGGATGGGCCCCCGTCCGGGGGACGATGGTGGTGGATTCCCGGGCCGCCGAAGGAGTCCGCGCGAGCAGGCTCGCCCCGGCGACCCGGGTCGGATCCCCTACTTGACGACCGCTGTGGTGGCGGCGGAGGTGCGCGTCGCCGTCGTGTAGTCGGCCTTCTTGCCGGTGACGGTCACCGTGATCTTCTTCCCCACCGTGGCGCTGGTCGGCTTGTAGGTGGCGGAGGTCGCCCCGGAGATCGCGGTGCCGTTCGCCTTCCACTGGTAGGTGAGGGCCACCGGCGAGGGACCCCAGGAGCCCGGCTTGGCGGTCAGGGTGGAGCCGACCTTCGCGGTGCCGGTGATCGTCGGGGTCGCGGCGGAGAGGGTTCCCGCCACCACGGCGCTCGTCTTCGCGGAGGTCTTCGTCACGGCGGTGAATCCGGACTTCGACCCCGTGACCGTCACGGTGATCGTCTTCCCGAGAGTGGCGCCGGTCGGCGTGTACGTCGCGGACGTCGCCCCGCTCAGAGCGGTGCCGTTCGCCTTCCACTGGTAGGCGAGGGCGACGGGGGAGGGGCCCCAGGTGCCGGGCTTCGCGGTGAGGGTCGAGCCGACCTTCGCGGTGCCGCTGATGGTCGGCGTAGCAGCGGTGATCGCGCCGCCGGTCACGGCAGCGGTCCCGGAAGAGACCCGCGTGGTTGAGACGTAGCCCGACTTCGAGCCCGTGACGGCGACGGTGATCACCCTGCCCGCGTCGCCCGCGACCGGACGGTACGTGGTGCCGGTCGCCCCGCTGATCGCGGTGCCGTTCGCACGCCACTGGTACGCGAGGGCCACGGGGGAGGGGCCCCAGGTGCCGGCGCTCGCCGTGAGCGTCGAGCCGACCGCGGCGGTGCCGGTGACGGTCGGAGTCGCGGCGGTGAGGGCGGTGCCGCCGATGACGATGCTCCTCGTCACGGCGTAGCTCTCTCCGGCGGAGTTCAGAGCGCTCACCCGCAGCGTGTAGGCGGAACCGACGGTCAGATTGGAGAAGGTCTGCGAGAGCTTCGACGCCGACACCACGGTGGACCAGGGACCGGCTCCACTGTTGTCGATGCCGTCGCGCGACACGCGGTAGCCGGTGATCGAGGTTCCTCCGGTGTCGGTCGGCACCTTCCAGTTCAGGGTCGCGCTTCGGGTGGAGCTGTCGGGGATCGCTACGACGGAGTTCGGCTCCGAAGGGGCGTGGTGCGGCTCGACGACGATCGTGGTCGTCGCGGATTCGCCTTGACCGATCTTGTTGAAGGCGGTGACCGAGAAGGTGTACTCGGTGTTCGCCTTCAGATTCGTGAAGGTCTGGCTGTAGGGCTGAGCGGGATCGCTCCGCACGGTACTGACGATGGTCGACCAGGGTCCGCTACCGCTCGCGTCAGTGCCGGACCGGCCGACGCGATAGCCGAGAATCGGCGAGTTGCCGTCCCCAGCCGGCGGCTGCCAGCTCACGACGACTCGGCGATCCGATCCTGCCGTTGCCTGGAGCGATGAGACGGAGGCTGGAGCGGAGGTGCTCCACGTCGCCGTCGCGCACATCTCTTCGCCTCTCGCGAACTCGGCAGTCTCATCTCCGGTGTACTCGTATGTCTCGGCGGCGACGCAGAACTCGTACTGCTGCCCCGGCTTCATCTGGAAGGACGTTTCGCTCGTTCGGAAATCGACGATATCTTCGTATTGATCCGAATAGTCCTGAGTCGCCGCACGCCAGCTGTATCGGTCGAAGGAGCACGACATCCCATCCTTCGTCGGCGAAGTCCATCGCCAGGTGACCGTTCCGGTGCTCGACACCTCTCCGGAGACCTGAGCCGGAGCCGGTGCGGTCCAGAAGTGGTCGATCTCCGCGATCGAGCTGGTGCTCTGGGTATCGGAAGGCACGAGCAGGACTCCGTCGGAACCGCCCTCGAACGGAACGCTGAAATCAGTGACGCTCGCCACTTCGAAGTAGTACGGGTTCCGGTCGGACCCGAGATCCACCGTGATCGACGTGCTGCCGGAAGTTGAGTAGAGCCGGACGGTGTCCTTCCAGCCGCCTCCGTCCCACCAGTCGCCCTCGATCGTGTAGATGTGCACGCGATAGCCGGCGACCTTCTGCGCGGGTGCCGTCCATGAGATGGTGACGGCGTCCGTGCAGCTGTTGTCGGAAGCGACGACGTTCGTCGGCGCAGCCGGCGAGCCCGCGGCCTGGGCCGGGGTCGCGACGAAGAGGGAGAGGAGCAGGGCGAGGAAAAGGGAGACGCTGAGGGTCTTCGTTCGCATGGAGGAGAGCATCCGGATTCGTCGGAGCGAGAAGGCCGACGACTGTCGGACCGGAGGGATCGTCCCATGCCGCTTATCGCTGCACTAAGTCCCCCATTCAGGGCAGAATTCGGTGGATTCCACAGATGTCATCAGCGCGATGACAAGAGAGAGGGATAAGGCCTTCTCGCCGAGAGGCGCAACGTCGTCCCTCCGAAAGCCCCTGCCTCAGGGCGAGGAAGAGTAGTCGCTGCCGCAATACAGCGCCCCGCGCGAGAGCCGCGGCGGTTTCCCGCGCCGCACCCACCGTTCACGCGCGTTCCGTGCGCCCCACGGCGAGAACCGCACGATCGGCGCGTGCAAGACTGGGCGCGAGCGTGCTCCATCCCGTTGCGTCATGCGCGGGGCACGGAGCCACTGGACCCGGTCCGCTCATCCGCATCCTTTCGCAGGAGGACTCGAATGACCGATACCGCCGTGCTCGCCGAGGCACCCGCCCGAACCGCCGTCGCGAAGACGATCCTGATGTGCCGTCCCGAGCACTTCACCGTCGTCTACCGCATCAATCCGTGGATGGACCCGCAGGTCCCCACCGACACCTCCCTCGCCGTCCGGCAGTGGCAGACCCTCTACGACACCTACGCCGACCTCGGCTTCACGATCGAGCTGATCGAGCCCGAGGCCGGACTGCCGGACATGGTCTACGCGGCCAACGGCGGATTCGTGATCGACGGCATCGCCTACGGCGCCTCCTTCACCTACCCCGAGCGCCAGCCCGAGGGCCCGGCGTACATGGACTGGTTCCGCTCGGCCGGCTTCGACGTCCGCGTCCCCGAGGAGGTCAACGAGGGCGAGGGCGACTTCCTCCTCGTCGGCGAGCGGATCCTCGCCGGCACAGGCTTCCGCTCCGCCTCCGACTCGCACGCCGAGGTCGCCCGCGTCTTCGGCCGCGAGGTCGTCACGCTCGAGCTCGTGAACCCGTCGTTCTACCACCTCGACACCGCGATCGCCGTGCTCGACGACACGAACATCGCCTACCTTCCGAGCGCGTTCAGCGAGGAGGGCAACCGCACCCTCCGCGAGCTCTACCCCGACGCGATCCTCGTCTCGGAGGAGGACGCGTCCGTGCTCGGGCTCAACTCCTTCTCCGACGGCCTCAACGTCGTCATCGCCTCCCGCGCGACGGGCTTCGAGCGCCAGCTGCGCGAGCGCGGCTACAACCCGATCGGCGTCGACCTGTCCGAGCTGCTGCTCGGCGGCGGCGGCGTGAAGTGCTGCACGCTCGAGCTGCGCCGCTGACCCACTCCCCGTGGTCGGCGACCCGCAGCGCCGACCCACCCTCCACTGTCCACGATCCGTCGCACTCGACGCCGAGTGCGACGACTCCTGGAGAGTCGATCGTCCCCTCAGGAGGAACGACATGAGCATCACCGACACCGACACCGCCCGCTCCGCCGCCCTCATCGCCGCGGAGGAGGAGCACGCCGCCCACAACTACCACCCGCTGCCCGTCGTCGCGGCCACCGGCGAGGGCGCCTGGATCACCGACGTCGAGGGCGTCCGCTACCTCGACTGCCTCGCCGCCTACTCCGCCGTGAACTTCGGCCACTCGCACCCGGTGCTGCTGGAGGCGGCCCGCGAGCAGCTCGGCCGCGTCACCCTGACCAGCCGCGCGTTCCACAACGACCGCCTCGGCCCGTTCGTCACGGCGCTCGCCGCGCTCGCCGGCAAGGACATGGTCCTGCCGATGAACACGGGCGCGGAGGCGGTCGAGTCGGGCATCAAGGTCGCCCGCGCCTGGGGCTACCGGGTCAAGGGCGTCGCTCCGGGCCGGGCGAACATCATCGTCGCGGCGGGCAACTTCCACGGTCGCACGACCACGATCATCTCGTTCAGCGACGACGCGGAGGCGCGCGACGGCTTCGCCCCGTTCACGCCCGGATTCCGCACGGTCCCGTTCGGGGACGCGGAGGCCCTCGAGGCCGCGATCGACGACGACACCGTCGCCGTGCTGATCGAGCCGATCCAGGGCGAGGCGGGCATCGTCGTGCCGCCGGCCGACTACCTCCCGGCCGTCCGCGAGATCACCGCTCGCCGCAACGTCCTCTTCATCGCGGATGAGATCCAGTCCGGCCTCGGCCGCACCGGCGCCACCTTCGCCTGCGACCTGGTCGGAGTCGTCCCCGACGTCTACCTGCTCGGCAAGGCGCTCGGCGGCGGCATCGTCCCCGTCTCGGCCGTGGTCGCGGACGCCGACGTGCTCGGCGTCCTGCAGCCGGGTCAGCACGGCTCCACCTTCGGCGGCAACCCGCTCGCCGCCGCCGTCGGCCTCGCGGTCGTCGAGATGCTCGCGACCGGCGAGTACCAGGCCCTCGCCCGCGAGCGCGGCGCGCAGTTGCACGCGCGCCTCGAGGCGCTGATCGGCCGGGGAGTGGTCGCCGTCCGCGGCGCGGGACTCTGGGCCGGCATCGACATCGACCCGGGGCTCGCCTCGGGCCGCGCCGTCTGCGAGGCCCTGATGGCCCGCGGAGTGCTGGCCAAGGACACGCACGGCTCGACGATCCGCCTGGCGCCGCCGCTCGTGGTCACCGCCGCCGAGATCGACTTCGCCGTCGACGAGCTGGAGGCCGTGCTCGAGTCGCTGCGCTGAGGCGCACCGTCCTCCCTCCGCGAGGTGCCGCTCCGGTCCGCGGCACGCCGTGTCCGGCGTGCCCGAACGGCATCCCGCGGGAGGGGGAGGGACGTGTTGAGACGGGACGTCTCGATGTCGCGGCAGGCCGTCGCCGCTCTGCGATACTCGCGCGATGAGCACACCTCTCCCGCCGGAGAACACCCCGCCCTCGTCCCCCGACCAACCCGCCGCAGGCCCCGCCTACGGCACGGCGACCCTCCCTCCCCGCCCCCGCGCGACCGGCCCGACCGGCCTCGCCATCGCCGCACTCGTCGTCGGCATCGTCGCGTTCCTCGTCGGCCTCGTGCCGGTCTTCGGAGCACTCGTCGGGATCGCCGCCGTCGTCCTGGGCATCCTCGCCCTCCGCCGCGGTCAGTCGAAGGCGATGTCGATCACCGGCGTCGTCCTCGGCGGTCTGGCCGTCCTCGCCTCGCTCCTGACGACGATCGGCTTCGGAGCCGCCGTGAACTCCGCCTCGAGCGACCGCCCGGCGGCCGTGATCGTCGAGTCGTCCGAGCCCACGACCGCTCCCGTCGTGCCGGCCACGGAGGAGGCGGAGGTCGTCGAGACGGCGGAGCCCGCACCCGTCGAGACGGTCGCCCCTGCCCCGGCGCCTGTCGAGACGGCGGCTGCTGCGCAGGTCTCGCCCGAGTTCGCCTCGGCACTCATCAAGGCGCAGAGCTACTCCGAGATGCTCCACATGAGCAAGGCGGGCCTGTACGGCCAGCTCACCTCCGAGTACGGGGAGCAGTTCTCGCCCGAGGCCGCGCAGTACGCGGTGGACACCGTCTCCGCCGACTGGAACGCCAACGCGCTGGCGAAGGCCAAGGACTACCAGGCCCAGATGGCGATGGCGCCGGAGGCCATCCGCGACCAGCTGACCAGCGAGTACGGGGAGCAGTTCACGAGCGACGAGGCCGACTACGCCATCGCGCACCTGAACGACTAGTCCCACTCGGACCGTCGCGGCACTGCGCGGCCACTGAGCAGGTCCTCCCGGAGCGCGCCGCCGTCCGTCGCCCACGACCCGGGCGACGGAGGGCGGCGGACCACCGGAGCCGGTTCAGGCCAGGACGGCGAGGGTGACGGGGAGCGCCTCGCTCCACCTGCCGGTCAGCCGCTCCTCGCCCTCGAGGAACGGCGGCGCGAGGACCCGTGCGAGGACGAGAGTCAGACCGTCGGCCGAGGTCGTGGTGGTCCGTGCGTCGCTGCGGACGAGCACCGTCGACGGCGGCCCGGACGCTCCGGCGCCTGATCCGCTGCCCTGCACCGTCGCGGTCGGCGGGCGGACGATGCGCTGCCCGTCCTCCTCGAAATGCTGCTCGACCTCCCGGGCGCCGGTGCGGATCGCCGTGGCGAAGGCGGCGATCGCGACGGGGTCGCCGGCACCGTCGTAGACCCAGCGACGACCGAGGACGGTGTGCTCGACGGTCGCGAGGAGATGCGCGTCACCGCCGGCGAGAGGCGAGCCGCGGTAGGTCAGCGGCACTTGGAGCGGCGGCTGCCCGGTCGACTGGACGATCAGCGTCTCCACTCCCACCTCGCCATCGGGGTCGTCGAACCGGTAGGCGCCGAGCTGCGTGAATCCGCCGCCCTCGCACCAGGGCTGCGTCGGCGCCCATGCCTCCACGATCTCGAGCTTCCCGGGGGTGATCGTCGCACGGTGCAGAAGGGCCATGCACCGAGAGTAGAGCCGGCCGATCCGTCCGGAGGAGTGCCCGTCAGCGAGCGGCGCCCGCCGTCGCCGACTCGGGCAGGCTGCTCATCGGGAGCGTGTACTCGCCCTTCAGCGCCGAGATCCAGACGGTGGTCGGGGCGACGGCGGCGAAGTTCGAGTTGAGCAGCGCCATCAGCGTGGTGTGCAGGGAGTGCGCGTCGATGGAGCCGGCGTCGTTCGCGATCGCGATCGCGCCCGTCGCGTCCGAGAGGACCTCGGCGCGGAGCCCGTGCGTCTCCGCCTCGGCGGCCGAGGCGAGGATGCAGTTGTTGGTCATGTAGCCGACGAGGGTGATCGTGTCGACGTCGTGCTCGCGGAGCCAGTCGAGCAGGTCGGTCCCCGCGAAGACCGTGCCGAACCGCTTCGTGACGTTCTTCCACGAATCCGAGCGGCGCTTCTCGATCTCCGGGTGCAGCGCGAAGGACGGACCCGACGGGTCGAAGATCGGCGCTCCCTCGCCCGCGCTGTGCTGGACGACGGCGATCGGGAGGCCCGCGGCGGCGGCGGAGTCGAGGGCGGCGGCGATCCTCGGCAGCGACTGCGCGTGCGGCGGGTACTGGATCTCGAGCGGACCGCTGAAGTACTCCTGCTGCACGTCGACGAGGATCAGTGCGCGGCGCGGTGTGGTCATGAGGGGCTCCCATCGGTGGCGGACGTCCCCGATCCTCCCGCCCGGGGCTGGGAGCGGCGGTCAGCCACGCGGCCCGCGACCCGGTCGTGGGCGCAGGCCCACACCTCCTCGTGCTCGAGCGGAGTGAGGACGCCGGCGTCGAGCAGCCGGTCGGCCCGCCGCAGCGCGGCCGCGATCGCCGCCTGCTCGGCGACGGCGGGGGAGTCGACGTCCGCGATCACGAGCCGGCGGGCGCAGGCCCGGCGGAGGCGGCGGGTCGAGCGGGCTGAGAGGAGCAGGAGCGACGCGGTCGGCAGGGCGAGCGCGGCCAGCAGGAGGAGCGGCAGCCGGTCGAGCGCGAGCGTCCCGACGGCGCCGGCGGCCGTCACGGCCACGACCAGCTGCGGACCGGCCGCGTGCAGGCGGAGGCGCCTCCGCTCCTCGACGGAGGTGCCGGGCGCGAAGACCACGAGCTCGCTCCGGACGACGCCGTACCGGCTCGCGCCGACGGTGTGGCGGCCCCAGCGGGGACCGGCGTCGAGGAGGCGGAGGAGCAGGTGCACGAGCGCCATCGTCGGCCCGCGACGGCGGGTGGGAGGAGGTCCTGACGGAACGCGGACGCGTACCGGGCCGATCCGCACGGTCCGCTCGCGCGACGCTCACGACCCCCTCACGACGCGGGATCGCGCGTCGACGTCCCTCCCCAGCCGATTACCCGTGAGGAAAGCGTGAGGATCCGCTCATTCCGGGCGGGCGCGCTCCTCACGGCGAGTAGAAACATCCAGTGACCTCTTCCGTCGTCCGTGGCGACCCCGACGCCCTCGAACCCTCCCCTCTCTCCTCCGCGCGCGCGGGCGGGGTGAAGGCGTGGCTCCTCGAGGGCCTCCGCGACGACTCCGGAGCCCACCCCGGCCCCCACGCGGCCACCGGCAGGACGCACTCCTGGTGGCGCGTCATGTGCCTCACCGGCGTCGACTACTTCTCCACCCTCGGCTACCAGCCGGCGATCGCGGCGCTCGCCGCCGGCCTGGTCTCGCCGCTCGCGACGATCGTCCTGGTGGTGCTGACCCTCCTCGGCGCGCTCCCCGTCTACCGCCGCGTGGCCCGCGAGAGCTTCCGCGGCGAGGGGTCGATCGCGATGCTCGAGCGCCTGCTGCCCTGGTGGGGCGGCAAGCTCTTCGTGCTCGTGCTGCTGGGGTTCGCGGCAACCGACTTCATGATCACGATCACCCTCTCGGCGGCCGACGCGACGGCGCACGCGGTCGAGAACCCGTTCGCCCCCGCCTGGTTCCACGGGGCGGAGGTGCCGCTCACGCTGGGGCTGATCGCCCTGCTGGGGATCGTGTTCCTCCGCGGGTTCCGCGAAGCCATCTCGATCGCGGTCGTGCTCGTGGCCGTGTTCCTCCTGCTCAACGCGATCGTGATCGCCGTGGCGATCGGGCACGTGGCCGAGAACCCCGTCGTCATCGGCGACTGGTGGTCGGCGCTCACGACCCAGCACGGGAATCCGCTGATCATGGTCGGCATCGCCCTCATCGTGTTCCCCAAGCTCGCGCTCGGGCTCTCCGGCTTCGAGACCGGGGTCGCGGTCATGCCGCAGATCCGCGGCGACGCGGGCGACACCGAGGACGCCCCGGTCGGCCGCATCCGCGGGGCGAAGCGGCTGCTCATCACCGCCGCCGTCACGATGTCGGCGTTCCTCATCACCTCGAGCTTCGTCACCACGCTGCTCATCCCGCAGGCGCAGTTCCAGCCGGGCGGCGAGGCCAACGGCCGCGCGCTGGCCTACCTCGCACACGAGTACCTCGGCGAGGGCTTCGGCACGGTCTACGACATCGCGACGATCTGCATCCTCTGGTTCGCGGGCGCCTCCGCGCTGGCCGGCCTGCTCAACATCGTCCCGCGCTACCTGCCCCGCTACGGCATGGCTCCGCAGTGGGCCGGCGCCGTCCGTCCGCTCGTGCTGGTCTTCACCGTCGTCGCCTTCGTCATCACGATCCTCTTCCGCGCCGACGTCGACGCGCAGGGCGGGGCCTACGCGACCGGCGTGCTGGTGCTGATCACCTCCGCGTCCGTCGCCGTGTTCCTCTCGGCGAAGCGCAGGAAGCAGCGCAAGCGCGCCGTGGGCTTCGCGGTCATCGCGCTGGTCTTCGTCTACACGACGGTCGTGAACGTGGTCGAGAGGCCCGACGGCGTGCGGATCGCGGCGGTCTTCATCGTCGGCATCCTCGCGGTCTCCCTCGTCTCGCGGGTGCACCGCTCGTTCCAGCTGCGCGCCACCTCCGTGGTGTTCGACGCCGCCGCGATCGACTTCCTCACCACGGACGCCGACGACTACGGCGTGATCCGCATCCTCGCGAACGAGCCCGACGACGGCTCCGAGGCCGAGTACCGGGACAAGCTGGCGGAGGAGCAGCGCGACAGCAACCTGCCCATGCGCGGGCCGGTGCTCTTCCTCGAGGTGCACACCACCGACTCCTCCGACTTCGAGGAGGACCTGGTCGTGCAGGGCCGCGTCTGCCACGGCTTCCGCGTGCTGACGGTGACCAGCGGCAACATCCCGAACACCATCGCCACGGTGCTGCTCGAGATCCGCGACCTCACCGGCGTGATCCCGGACGTCTACTTCGAGTGGACCGAGGGCGGCCCCATCTCGAACATGTTCCGCTTCCTCATCACCGGCACCGGCGAGGTCGCCCCCGTCACCCGCGAGGTCCTCCGCCGCGCGGAGTCCCGCCGCGACCGCCGACCGGGCGTGCACGTGGGCTGACGCCTGCAGCGGGGCGGGGCGTGGCGGCGCCGAGGTGCCGCTCCTGCTGCGCGATTCCGCCGAGACGCCGCTCCGTCATCGAGTCATCGCTGCAGGAGCGGTGCGTCGGCGGAGGAGCGGTGTCCCGGCGCGCGGCCCCGTAGCGTGGGCGCGGACGCCCGTCGGGGCGTCGACACCGACGAACGGACGACGATGACCCTCGAGGACCAGCGCGCGCACATCCTGACCGGCGCCGTGTACGACGACATGACCCCCGAGCTGGTCGCCGCGCGCGAGCGGGCGGTCCTCGCCTCGAACGCGTACAACGCGAGCTTCGGACGCCCACCGGTCGAGCGGGAGGCTCTGCTCCGCGAGCTCGTCGCCTCGGTGGGCGCGGACACGCACCTCGAGCCGACGTTCCGCTGCGAGTTCGGGTTCAACATCACGATCGGCGACCGCTTCTACGCGAACTTCGACTGCATCCTGCTCGACGGCGCCCCCATCACGATCGGCGACGACGTGCTGTTCGGCCCGCGCGTCTCGATCTACACGTCGAACCACGCCCTCGACCCGGCCGAGCGCGCCGCCGGTGCCTGCACCGCGAAGCCGGTCGTCGTCGGCGACGGCGTCTGGATAGGCGGCGGCGTCACGATCAACCAGGGCGTCACCATCGGCGACGGGGCCGTGATCGGCTCGGGCAGCGTCGTCACCCGCGACGTCCCCCCGCTCACCATCGCCGCCGGCGTCCCCGCCCGCGTCCTCCGCTCGATCACCCCCGACGACCGGACCGGCTACCGCCCGGCTCACTGACGCGGACCCACTCCGGCTCCGAGACGCCGGCTCCGAGACGTCGCGGGACTGCTCCCGGCCTCGCGGCGATCCGCCCTCAGGACTTCACGGTCGACAGGGGCTCGGTGATGCTCTCGAGGCTGCGGCGCTCGGCGTCCACGCCGAAGATCAGGGCGATCACGCCGCCGAGGATCATCACGGCGGCGCCGACGAAGTAGCCGATCGTCAGAGGACCGCGGTCGCTGCCGTCGCCGATCAGGGCGCCGTAGAGGGCGGGGGCGACCGCTCCGGCGATCTGGCCGAGGGTGAAGAAGTACGAGATCGCCTGGCTGCGCAGCTCGAGCGGGAAGATCTCGCTCACGGTGAGGTAGGCGCTCGAGGCTCCGGCGGAGGCGAAGAAGAACGACACGCACCAGAGGATCGTCTGCGTCGTCGCGGTCAGGACGTCCATGCTGAAGAGGACCGCCGAGACGGCCAGGACCGCTCCCGAGACGCCGTAGGTGAGGAAGATCATCTTCCGCCGGCCCCACACGTCGAACAGGTGGCCGAGCACCAGCGGCCCGACGAGGTTGCCGATCGCGAACGGGAAGAAGAAGTACGAGATCGCGCTCTGCTCGACTCCGTAGAAGTTCTCGAGCACCAGCGCGTAGGTGAAGAAGATCGCGTTGTAGAGGAACGACTGGGTGATCATCATCGTCGCGCCCACCAGCGTCCGCTTCGGGTACTGCCGCAGCAGCACCCGGGCGATGGTGCGGAACGGGATGCTCTCCGTCGCCTTCACGGTGATCGCCTTCGCGTCGTCGACAGGCTCGAGCACGCCGCCCTCCGCCTCCACTCGGCGCTCGATCTCGTCGACGGTGCGCTCCGCCTCCTCCTCGCGGCCGTGCGTCATCAGCCAGCGCGGGCTCTCGGGGATGTGGCGGCGGAGGTAGATGATCGCCAGTCCGAGGATCGGGCCGAGGAAGAAGCCGAGGCGCCAGCCGACGTTCTCGGCGAAGAGCGCGTCGTTCAGGAAGAACAGGTTGGCCGCGGAGCCCAGAGCCGCACCGCCCCAGTAGGTGCCGTTGATCGCGATGTCGACGCGGCCGCGGTACTTGGAGGGGATGAGCTCGTCGATCGCGGAGTTGATCGCCGCGTACTCGCCGCCGATCCCCATGCCCGCGAAGAAGCGGAACACGGCGAGGAAGACGTAGTTCGGCGCGAGTCCCGCCAGGCCGCTGGCGACCAGGTAGATGACGAGCGTCAGGATGAACAGCTTGCGCCGCCCGAGCTTGTCGCTCAGCCGCCCGAAGATCAGGGCGCCCGCGATCTGGCCGCACAGGTAGATCGTGCCGAGCAGGCCGACCTCGAAGGCCGAGAGCCCGAACTCCTTCGCGAAGCCGGCGGAGGCGACGATCTGGATCTCGAGGCCGTCCAGCACCCACGAGAAGCCGAGGCCGACGACGATCGACCAGTGGAAGCGGGTCCAGGGGAGCCTGTCGATGCGGGCGGGCACGAGGCTCCGGACCGGGCCGCGCGGACTGGTGGATGTCGACATGGCGAGCGCCTTCCTGTCGCCCCGGCGTCGTTGCGGAGGAACGCTGTCCCGAGCGCGGCGAGACGACACTAGACCCGCGGGCGGCTCCATATCGCCGGGCTATTCACCCCTTGTCACGGACGGCCGAGCGGGTGTATCCCGGGGATCTGTGCCCACCCGGAGGCGGAGCGAGGCGCGGAGCTCATCGGCCCGGATCCGGAGCGAGGCGCGGTGGACGCGAGCCCGGATCCGTCCCGCGGGGCCTGACACCGCCCGCCTCCTCGGCCTAGCGTGGAGGCATGATCGACGCGACGCCCGCGGGCACCCCCACCTACGTCCTCAGCGAGGGGCCCGTCTGGGATCCGGACACCGCCCGCCTCACCTGGGTCGACATCGAGGCCGGCGCGGTCCTGTCCGCCCCCGTCACCGCGGAGGGGATCGGAGCGATCTCGCGCACCGACGTCGGCGAGCAGGTCGGCGCCGCGCTGCCCCTGGGCGACGGGCGGACGCTCGTCGCGCTGACCCGGCGGCTCGCGATCCTGGAGGTCGACGGCTCCCTCACGCGCGGCTCCGAGCTGCTGCCGGAGGGGCACCGCTTCAACGACGGCACGATCGACCCGCAGGGGCGCCTCCTGGTCGGCTCGCTGACCCTCGGCGAGTCGGCGGGCGACGACGTCCTGCTGCGCATCGAGCACGACGGATCCGTCACCGTGCTCGACGACGACCTGCGGCTCTCGAACGGACTCGGCTTCTCGCCGGACGGCTCTGTGCTGTACTCGGCCGACACCGAGTCGGGCGTGATCCACCGCCGCTCCTATGCGGACGCCGAGCACGGCCCGCGCGAGCCGTTCGTCGAGCTCGAGGAGGGCGTGTTCGCCGACGGACTGACCGTGGACGCCGACGGCCGCGTGTGGGTCGCGGTCTGGGGCGGGAGCGGCGTTCGGGTGTTCGAGGCCGACGGCAGCCCGGTCGAGGGCGAGGGCATCAGGATCGACGCCCCGCACTCCTCCAGCATCGCCTTCGCGGGCGAGGACCTGGACATCGCGGTCGTCACCTCCGCATCACGCGACCTCTCGGCGGACGAGCGGGCGCGTCATCCGCACGCCGGCGGACTGTGGATCGCGCAGCCCGGAGCCCGCGGCCGCGCCGCCACGCGCTGGGTGGAGGGCCCTCTGCCCTAGGCGCGGCCGGTCGCCCGTCAGACGGCGGGCGCCGTCGGCGGGCTCGGCTCCGACGCGGGCTGCGGCACGAGGGTCAGCCGCGAGATGCGGTAGCGGTCCGTCTCGGCCACGCGGAGCAGGTGGTCGCCGACGAGCACGGAGTCGCCCACGACGGCCACACGGCCGATCCGGTCGAGGACGAATCCGCCGACCGTCTCGTACGGACCCTCGGGCAGCTCGATTCCCAGCTGCTCCGCCAGGTCCTCGAGGATCATCCCGCCGTCGACGTCGTGCAGCTGCTCGGCCGCCTTCGCGTCGACCGCCTGGCGGGCGCCGTCGTACTCGTCGTAGATCTCGCCGACGAGCTCCTCGAGCAGGTCCTCCAGCGTGATGATGCCGTCGGTCCCTCCGTACTCGTCGATGACGACGGCGATCTGGTGGCCGTCCTGGCGCATGGTGCGCAGGGCCGCGAGCACCTTCGTCGTGCCGGGGACCGCGAGGATCGGGCGGGTGATGTCGGCGACGCTGCTCGCGGTGCCGGCGCGGCCCGCCTCCGGGAACGCGGACATCAGGTCGCGCACGTGGACGAAGCCGAGCACGTCGTCGAAGTCGTCGCCGACCACCGGGTAGCGCGAGTGCGGCTGGTCGAGGACCGCCGCGTAGCCCTCGGCCACGCTGAGCGCGCCGCGGAGGAAGTCGACGTCCGGGCGCGGGCGCATCACCTCGGCGACGCGACGGTCGTCCGCGCGGAAGATGTCGGTGAGCAGCCGGCGGCTGTCCTCGTGGATCTCGGTGTTGCTGGAGATCATGTCGCGCACCTCGTCGGCCGAGACGCTCTCGCCCTTCTCGCGCGGGTCGGCGCCGAGGAGGCGGACGACGGCGTCGGTCGAGACGGACAGCAGCCAGATCACGGGGCGCATCAGGCGCGCGAGGGCGTTGAGCGGCGGTGCGAGGGCCTTGGTGAACGCGACGGACTTCTGCATCGCCAGGCGCTTGGGGACCAGCTCGCCCAGCACCAGGGAGAGGTACGCGATGACGAGGGTCATCAGGATCAGGGCGACGGTGGAGGCGGCGGAGGCCGAGAGGCCGAGCGACTGCAGCGGCGGCACGAGGTCGGGCGCGATGGTCGAGGCGCCGTACGCCGAGGAGAAGAAGCCGGCGAGCGTGACGCCGATCTGGACCGCGGAGAGGAACGTGTTGGGGTTGCGGACGAGCTCGGCGATGCGCCGGCCGCGCTCGCTGCCGGCCTCGATCGCGCGTACCTGGCTCTCGCGGAGGCTGACGATGGCCATCTCGGTGCCCGCGAAGACGCCTCCGAGGAGGACGAACAGCACGACGAGGCCGATGTTGAGGAGGGTGTCGAGATCCACGCCGACCAGAGTAGGGATGCCGGCCGTGAGAACGCCTCGTGGACTCTCAGGGAGCGGGGTCGGGCGGGACGACGCCCCGCCCGCCCCCTCGCTCAGGACGCGTCGGCCGGGCGCACGCCGATCGTGAGGATGAGGTTCGCGTAGATGCGGCGGTCGCCCGAGGCGATGGTGAGCGCGACGTCGGGGGTGCGCGCCTCGGCGTAGAAGGCGTGCCGCTCGAGCGAGGTGAAGGGGATGCCGTCGAGGGACCGGCGGAAGGAGACCTGCGCGGGGACGTCGATGCCGGGCGCGGGGGTCATGACCGTCGCCTCCTCGACGACGATCGCCGAGAGCAGGGCGTCGACGATCTCGTCGACGGTCAGCATGTCGGGCCGGAGGTTCAGGTGCACCAGCGCGGAGTTCGGTCCGAGCGTGGTGCCGACGGGGTAGTTGCCGTCGGCGATGAGGACGCGGGAGCCGTGGCCCGCGCGGGCGAGCGCGTGCAGGATCTCGGGGTGGAGGAGGGTCGTGGTCAGCAAGAGGAGCTCCTAGAGGTCGTGGAGGTGGGCGACGGACGAGCCGGCGAGCAGGCGGCCGGGGAGCCTCCGCTCCTGGGGGCCGGGCTGCTCCGCCCCGGAGTCGAGGCGGAGGCGGACGAGGGCGGCGGCCTCGGCGGCGATCGCCTCCGTCGGCTGGGCGATCGTGGTCAGGTGCGGGCGGACCACGCGGGCCAGCTCGACGTTGTCGAAGCCGACGACGGAGAGGTCCGTCGGCACGCGCAGCCCGGAGTCGCCGAGGGCGATCAGGGCGCCGGCCGTCAGCTCGCGGTTGCTCGCGAACAGGGCGGTCGGCCGGGGGCTCAGGGCGAGGATCCGCTCGACGGCGGCGACCCCGCTCTCGACCGTCAGGGGGCCGCGCACCACGGCGTCGGCGGCGGGGTGGACGCCGCGCTCGGCCAGGGCGGCGAGGAAGCCGGCGGTCCGCTCCCGGGTGGAGGACACTCCGTCCTCCCCGCCGAGCACCGCGATCGAGCGGTGGCCGTGGTCGAGGAGGTGGCGGGCGGCGGAGGCGCCGGCGCCGGCGTTGTCGAGCGCGACGCGATCGGTGACCAGTGCGTCGTCGATCCAGTCGACGGCCACCACGGGGGTGCCCTGCTCGGAGGCGCGGCGCAGCGCGTCGACGTCGCCCGCGGACGGCACCGCCACGATCCCGTCGACCATCTTCTCGAGCAGCAGGTCGACCGCGGCTCCCGGCTCGGGGCGGCTCACACCGACCAGCACGCCGATGCCCTCCTCGCGCAGGGCCCGCTCGAGGCCCGCGATGATCGAGAGGTGGAACTCGTTGTCGAGGGCGGGCAGCAGCACCCCGACCGTGCGGGAGCGCCGCGAGCGCAGGCCTCGAGCGAAGCCGTTGACCCGGAAGCCGACCTCGGCGGCCGCCGCCTCGATCGCCGCCCGGTTCTCAGGGCGCACGGAAAGCCCGTTGTAGTGCTTCGAGATGGTCGAGAGCGAGAGGCCGGTCAGCCGCTGCAGATCCTTGTAGGTGGCCACGTCACAGGGTGGCGCGGGGCGAGCCGTAGCCGCTCCAGCCCGGGATCGTGCCGTCGGCGTCCCACAGATCGAGCCAGCCGGTGCTGCCGGGCCAGAGGAAGACCTGGCCCTTGATCAGCCGGTTGTTGCGCTCGGCGCCGCGCAGCGCCTCCTGCTCCTCGGCCGTGAGCACCAGGGAGGCGGCGGCCAGGTTCGCCTCGATCTGCTCCGGCTTCACCGCGAACGGGATCGGGATCTGGCCGCGGTTCACCGCCCAGGCGAGGCACACGACGGCCGGATGCACGCCCCGCTCGTCGGCGATCGCCCGCACCGCGGGGTGCTCGATGTCGACGATGTCGCCCTCCACCCGGTCGCGCTCCGGCCGCGACGGCGAGCCCAGCGGCGAGTAGCCGATCGGCTGGATGCGGTGGTCGAGGCAGAAGCGGAAGAGCTCCGGCTGCTGGAAGCAGGGGTGCAGCTCCATCTCGTTCAGCTGCGGGGCGATGCGGACGTCGGCGAGGATCCGCTCGAGCTTGGGGATCGTGACGTTGGAGGTGCCGAGGTGCCGGACGAGGCCCCGGTCGACCAGGCTCTCGAGCGCGCGCCAGGTCTCGAGGAACGCCTCGTGGACGTACGGGCGGGCGTGCGGATCGCGTGCGTCGGTCTCGGCGTGCGGCGGGTGGTGGTTGGGGAAGGGCCAGTGCACGAAGACGGCGTCGAGCACGTCGAGGCCCAGGTCGGCGAGCGAGCGCTCGACGGAGGCGACGGCCGCCGCGGGCTCGTGCGCGTCGTTCCAGATCTTCGACATGACGAAGAGCTCGTCGCGGTCGGCTCCGGAGTCGGCGATCGCCCGGCCGACGCGCGGCTCGTTGCCGTAGACGGTGGCGCAGTCGAGGAGGCGGAAGCCGGCGCGGAGGGAGTGCTCGACCGCGAGGCCGACGGTCTCGGCGTCGTAGCGGTCGGAGCCGAACGTCCCGGCGCCGATCGCGGGGATGCGGCTGCCGCTCGCGAGGACGCGGTGGCTCGGCGGAGTGGGGGCCATGCGGATCCTCCTGGTGCGGCGGCGGGGGCGAAACGTTGCGCTTCACGGTAGGCGGGGGAGGGTAGCGGCGTCAACGATGCCCTGGACTGGGGTGCGTAACGTTTCGTGCGGTGGGTGCTTTCGTCCTCCGTTCCTGCCCCGCCCCCCTCGAAACGCCGATAGTCGTCGCACTCGTGCGCGACTGCGACGACTACTGGACTCTCGAGCCGCGCGCTCGGCTCGCTCGCGCGAGAACGCAGGAGTCGTCGCACTCGTGCGCGACTGCGACGACTCCTGGACTGTCGAGAAGAGCCCCGCCCCTCCGCTCCGCTCAGACCAGCCGGCGCCACTCCTCCGTGACCACGCGGAACCAGCGCGCGCCGTAGCCGTCGAGGGGCACCGACACGGCGCCGTCCTCGCCGAGCGGGAGCGACTCGCCGCCGAGGGAGTCGACCAGCCGCGCCCCGGCGGGGGTGTCGGGGAGCGTCAGGTGCGCCGTGCGCGGGTTCGACGCCAGGTTGTGCACCGCGACGGTCGTGCCGGTCGACGCGGACATCCGGTGCGCGAGCACGCTCGGCTCGTCGCAGGGGAGGTGCGTGTACTCGCCCCAGCCGATCTCCGGCGACCGCCGGTACAGCCAGGCGAGGCCCTTCACGTGGGCCAGGAGGGAGTCCGGATCCTGGAGCTGCGCGGCCGCGTTCACGTGCTCGGGTCCGAAGCCGCCGCCGGGAGGGGCGGCGATCAGGTCGGAGGCGTCGGCACGCGAGAAACCGCCGTTGGCGGCGCTGCTCCACTGCATCGGGGTCCGCACGGCGCTGCGGCCCGGGATGTCGGCGTTCTCGCCCATCCCGATCTCCTCGCCGTAGTAGAGCACCGGGGTCCCGGGCAGCGAGAAGACCAGGCTGTGGACCAGGCGGACGCGGCGCGGGTCGCCGTCGACCATCGGCGGGAGGCGGCGGACGATGCCGCGCCCGTGGATCCGCTGCGACTGCTCCGGAGCGAACGCCGCGAAGACCTCGTCGCGCTCGTCGTCGCTCAGCTGGTCGAGGGTGAGCTCGTCGTGGTTGCGCGCGAAGTTCGCCCACTGACTGCCGACGGAGATCTCGGGGCGGCTCGCGAGCGCCTCGACGAGCGGCGCCGCCTCCTCCCGGGCCAGCGCGAGGTAGAGGCGCTGGTTGCCGATGAAGTCGAACTGCATCGACAGCTCGTCCGCGTCCTCGCCGCCGAAGAAGCCGAGCTGCTCCTCGCGGGTCACGTTGACCTCGCCCAGCAGCATCGCCTCGCCGGAGCGCCGCGAGACGAAGCGGCGCAGCAGGCGCAGCCACTCGTGCTCGTCGCGTTCGCCGGGCTCGATCAGGTACGGCACCGCGTCGACCCGGAAGCCGTCGACGCCCAGCTGCAGCCAGAATCCGATGAGCTTCGCGATCTCGTCGCGCACGGCCGGGTTCTCGGTGTTGAGGTCGGGCTGGTGCCGGTAGAAGTGGTGCAGGTAGTACTGGCCCGCCTCCTCGTCACGGAACCAGACGCCGTCCTCCGCGTCCGGGAACACGTTCGCGGGCTGATCGGCGGGCGGCTCGTCGCGCCAGACGTAGTAGTCGCGGTACGGGCTGTCGGGGGAGGAGCGGGCGGCCTGGAACCAGGGGTGCTGGTCCGAGGTGTGGTTGACGACGAGGTCGACGATCACGCGCATCCCGCGGTCGTGGGCGGTCCGGATCACCTCGACGACGTCGCCGTGGTGCCCGAAGCGCTCGTCCACTCCGTAGAAGTCGCTGATGTCGTAGCCGTTGTCGCGGCCGGGGGACCGGTAGAACGGCGCGAGCCAGAGGCAGCTGACGCCGAGCTCGGCCAGGTAGTCGATCCGGTGGACGAGGCCCTCGAGGTCGCCGACGCCGTCGTCGTCCCAGTCCATGAACGTCTTCACGTCGAGGTTGTAGAAGACGGCGGTGCGCCACCACAGGTCGCTCGTGTCGGTGACCCTCATGCGCGGGGCTCCGGGCGGAGGATCGCCCGCGGAGGAGTCCGCCACCTCGCGGCGGTAGCGGCGC